>JANPJT010000376.1:0-2639 GCA_031425635.1 Pseudomonadota bacterium | reverse complement strand
TGAAAAAACAGTTCTGAACTTAGCCTATCCGGGGCTGTCGTCTCACTTAAACGGCTCGGTGGTCGAAGTTTTTTCCAACTTGTAGAGGCTTCCTAAGCGACTCGAACGTTGCGCACTCTAGCGAGAATCAGGCCCTTTTGGATAAGGCTTCTATCTGCTTGGCCGAGGGATTGTTCCAGTTGTTTCAAGTTCTGTTCCACTCGTCCCGACCAAGAAGTCTCGCCTTTGCCAGCCTCAAAAAGCTCAAGCTGCAGCAGCCATTCTTTCGGGTGCTGATCGAGAACGCCCATGGCAAGACGGTCCCAGGAAGGGGAATCGAGATCGGCTTCGGATTCTCGGAGAGACCGGAGCTCCGAATAAAACTCGAATACGGCTTTTTCAGCAGGTGAAAAAGCAGAAGTTCTGCGGGCGCTGCTCTTAGCCTTTCCCACGTCAAACTCGCCGTAGTTTCCCCGATCAGCGGGTCCACCTGCCACACTCACCACCGATTCGCCGATAGCGAGGTCGAACTCTCCCCACTCGGGTCGGAAAACGGTTTCGCTCCCGCGGGAGACCGTGCAGTTTGCCCACGTGATGAGCTTTAAGGTTCCTTCGCTGCGGTGCCAATCCACGACGGTGCCGGAGACTTTAAACCCTGAAGCATATTCGACAACGGCCTCTCTGCCGCGCTCGAGTCCCATGGCTTTCAAATCTGAGTCGGAAAAGGAAGCGGGCTTTTTTTCACTTTTTTTCCAGTGCCCTAGGGGCGAACTAAACCCTTCCCCATGCCGCGCTTTGCCATGCCCTTTGAGCTCTTCTGAACGGACTGCGAGCTGCACGGGGCCGGCCCAACGAACAAAATTCAATTGGTCAAAATCACTCAGCACGCCGCTGATCTGGAGACCTGAATCGAGTTCGGTTGTCGAAACGGTCTGTGCGGCTTTAGCGTTCGAGAGCGCTTCTAGACCACCCCGCCGATAGGACAGCGTTCGTTCCAGATCTTCCAGAACTTCCACCAAATGGTCCATGTCGCGCGCGACAAAAAGCTGGGGCTGCGGCTCAGTGATATTGTAGGCGGTATCCACACAGCCGACGCCCAGAGGAATTTTTTTTACGGACCGTGATAAACAATTTTGGCTTTCACCCACGGACGACAAAAGGCCCGCACCGAAGATTCGCGGGTTGTCGAGCGACCCGACAAGCCCGTACTCCACCGTCCACCAATTCATTCGAGCCACTTTCGCCGCTTCCGAAGGGGCGCCCGTATTTCGAACCACCTCGTTAAGCCGTGCTTCGGCTTCCTGGATTTGTAAAGTCGAAGCGTCCGGGTTTTCCTTAATATCGCTCAGGTACCGAATCGCCTCATACAGGCGAATATCGTCCAACGAAAAAATCGCCTTCCTCGCCATCGAAGCATACTGCTTTAAGTACGTAGCGTACGAAGGGTCGGCAATCACCGGCGCATGGCCCGCTGCCTCGTGCACAATGTCCGGGGCTGGAGTGTACGCAAGGTGCTCGACAGAACGCATTGCGCTAGCGATGGGCAAGACCCCGCGCGCTTGAAAGTCGAGAAAAGCCGCGGGCGGGATAAAGCCTTCGACCGGAACGGCACCCCACCCAAACGTCGAAAGGCAGCTGTCCATTTCGCTGATGCGGGGGATTCGGTCTAATGAAATGCCTGTTTTTTCCAAGCCTTCGAGGTAAATCGGCACCGCATACTTACTAAAAAAGGCCGAGTTCTGGCGCATAATATAACGCCAAGAGGCGTGGTCCCGCGAAGTGTAGGAGTCGTAGTCCTGTTCCGCCACGAACCGCTTTAAATAGCCAGGCAAAGCCTGCACCGCTGGACTTACCATGAACTCCCCCTTCCCCCGCATGCTCTACCCCCAAAGCGTCTCACCAATGGGTAGAAAAGAAAAGAAGGTCTCAGAAGCTTAGGCCCAGGGCGTTAGATCTTCAGTCGAGAAAAGCGGGCTAATGCCGGCTTCCGCGCGGCCAGTACTTTCTGTTTTTACGGAGTAGTTCGCCCGCTTGGAACCCCTCCGCAGGCAGCGGAGGGGTCACCTCTTCGGCCAAAAAAGTTCTCCGCCATGAGCAGGTTGTGCGTTCGACACAATAATCGAAGGTTCTCCGCTGTATGTGTGCCTCCCCAAGCAAACGGCCACCGGTGATCTATTTCAAGGAAGTGCGTTTCGCCGCAAACCGTTCCGTCCGGCTTTTTGAATGAACAACACCCTTCATCTCGCCGCCAAATCGCCTCTTTCATCTCACAGGGAATATAGCGACTAGGCCGGGGCACTCGAGTGGCAGAAGAGCGAAACGGAGAAGCAGTCAGCTGCGCATTGACTTTCATTCCGCGGGGAATGTCAGAGTTTTCTGCTGGCTGTGTTTTTACTTTCTTCAGGTCTTTGAGAAGTGATTTTAAGGCGGCTCCTAAAACATCCCCCAGCTTTCCCTGAGGGAAGCGGTGGCTAAGCAGCGCTTTAGCTTCCAGCAGGTCTTTTTCAAAATCCAACCCTGCACTGAAAGACACCTGCACTTTATCTTCGCTTAAGGGCCTAATAGGCTTTACCAATCGATCTGGAGTCGCTTCTTCAGGAAAGCGCCTAGCCAAAAGCCTTTCAACCTCTCGAACGCTTTTACCCAGGGACTCTGGAAAA
>JANPJT010000375.1:0-2087 GCA_031425635.1 Pseudomonadota bacterium | reverse complement strand
GCATGTCCATATTAAAAAGCAAATCCCCTTGGGAGCCGGCCTCGGCGGAGGCTCCTCTAATGCAGGCACGTTTCTCCAGCACTTGATTGCCAACCGCGGCTTGAGCTTTGACGAAGCGCACCGCATCGCGGTTCAAATTGGAGCTGACGTGCCCTTTTTTCTGGCCAGCGCCCCCAGTTGGGTTCAGGGCATCGGTGAACACAGCCGCCCAGTTCCGGTACACCCCGAGCTCACAAAAAATCTGCGCTTTGTTCTGGCGGTTCCGAATTTCGCAACCCTTACGCCCATGATCTTTGAGAAGTACCGCCAAGGCACTCAACCTTTTGCCTCGCCGAGCCAAAGAGACTGGGGTCAGGAGCTGGGTTGGAAAGAATTGAAAGAGTACTTGGCCAGCAGCCAGAACTGTCTCCAAAGTGCCGCGTGCGATACTTACCCCTTTTTAGCGGAAGTCCTTGAGGCTTTTAAACGAACGGACGCACTCTTCGGGGCTTTGTCCGGCACAGGATCGACCTGCTTTGGAGTATACGATACCGAGCCTGCCGCACAAAATGCAGCTCAAGTTCTGACCCAAACCTTCCGAAACGGAGACTGTAGCATCGTAGTGACCCGAACCCATTCGGCGGCTTGATTCGGGTAAGCTCTTGAGGAGTTCCATCATGGAGATCACCGAGGTTAAAGTTTTTCCCGTGAATGAAGATAAGCTCAAAGCCTATGTCACTTTGACGTTTGATCACTGTTTTGTAGTTCGGGACCTTAAAATCATCAGCGGCAATACGGGCCTTTTCGTTGCGATGCCCAGCAAAAAGCGAAAAGATGGAACCTTTCGAGATATTGCGCACCCCCTAAATAGTGAAATGCGGGCCCAAATGGAGCAACGGATCCTGAAAGAGTATGAAGGCGAGTTGAAGCAGATGTCGGCAGCCGCAAACAAAAGCATCGCTGAACTTGGGAACAGAAAAACCGATTCTGAAACGTGAGCCTAAGATCCGAGGGAAATACTTCCCTGAATGTGATCTCGCATAAACACAACTACCTGAGAAATTCCCATGGAAGAAGTGTCGACGACAATAGCGTCATCGGCGACTTTGAGTGGCGCAAGTTTACGACTCGAGTCTTGGCGATCCCGAAGTTCATTTTCTTTAAGGACTTTTTTTAGAGAAACCCCTTTCGCACCTTGCTTCCTCAGCTGAGCTAACCGCCTCTTGGCGCGCACTTCTGCGGAGGCCGTGACAAAAAATTTGAACTGCACTTTTGGGAACACTACCGTACCAATGTCGCGTCCCTCTACTACCACTGGAAAATGCTTTGCCCATCGCTTGGCTAGCCTTCGCTGGCAAACCGTTAGCGCTTTTCTGACCATCCTGTACTTACTGATATCAGAAGCGCCTTTGCTAATTCCCTCAGTGCGGAGCCGTGTGCCCAAATCGGTGCCACCGACCAAAAGTACTTTCGTTACTTTATCGACATCAAATTCTAAGCGACGGGCGAGACGACCCAGGTCGGCTGCCTTTTGGATATTTTCTTTTGCGGCAAAAAAAGCAACGCTTCGGTACATGCCTCCCGTATCGAGCAACATTCCGCCTAACGCTTCCGCGAGCTGCTTGCTCACTGTGGACTTTCCGGCGCCGCTCGGACCGTCAATTGCGACGATCATCCCCTTGGGGAAGCTATTCTTAGTTTTTTTCCCGCGCATTTTGGAGCTCCCATAACTTTGCCCACTTCAAAAAGACGGAGTACGCCGCTGAGATTGAAATGATGAAACCGGGGTAACCGTCCAGAAAACCCAGCTTCAAAATGTAGGTTTCTAGAAATTTAGAGGTGGGCTTACCGAGTAGTCGAAGCCATCGAAAGCGCTTCCCCTCTCGCTGAAGTTTCAAAGCACCCAAAGAAGAATAACGGTTGTTTCGGGCCACCTGGTCTTCTATGCCTGAAAAGGAATAGTGCTCTAAAGGCTCACTGAGTGAACCTTGCGCTCCGGAGCTCACCCAACTTTCATGGAGCTCGGCGCCTTGCCACTGACCGTCCTCACGGTTGAAGAGGCGGACCAAGCGGTTCGGGTACCAGCCTCCATAGCGAATCCATCGACC
>JANPJT010000374.1:0-7318 GCA_031425635.1 Pseudomonadota bacterium | reverse complement strand
CCAAGCGCCCAAAGTGAGCCTGTCGCTCCCTTTTGTCTACACCATCTACGCAGAAGGAACGGACTTGATCGATCCTTCCAACCGGCGTGGGTCTTCCGGCCTGCAGTCAGAATACCAAGCTAAGGGCACGGCAGTCTCCGAAGCAGATTTTGGCCAGTTCGCCATCTCTGTTTCCAAAGGGTGTCTTTCCAAAGAGGAGAACGCAGGACCGTCGATTTCGGCCATTTCCGCAAACATCAGCGGCCGACTGGAAAATTTCCAAAATAAGAAGGCAGCGACGGAGTCAGATCGCTACACGGTTGGCAACATGACAACCAGCGAAGACCGTTCTGTGTACACGGCAGTAAAATGGCAGGAAACCGGCGAAAACCCGAATCAAGTCGTCAGCTTCTTTGACCGCTGCTCGGGTAAAACGGTTGACGCTCCAAAAAATGGACAAACGTCCGGCCTTCCCAAATACTACATCGCGACGCAAGAGTTCGAGCTCCGCTCTTCCGATTTTGCCGCCCTGATTGGGGAAATGGAAAAGCTTCAGAGAGAATATGGAGCTACTGCGGCCCCGACGGACGTCCGCGTGCTCGTCGGAGATGCGGTCGGCTCAGTCACGAAGGCGACGCTTTCTAAGCTGCTGCTGAAAGCACGCGAAACGGCTTCTGCTTGCGTGTTCGATCCGAAAGGCGCGCTTGCGGATGACGTATCGGCGCAGCGCTTTCAGTGCGCGCACCTAAAGAACATCCGAATCGAGTCGGCTTTCAACGGCGCGCCAGGAGGCCTCGAGTCAGCGATGCCTGCAAGCGCTGCGAAATCCAGATCGCTTCAGGATTCGACAGGCGATGAGTTGCCTGTTGTGTCGGTGAAACGAGATGGTGACACTCGGCCTCGCATGTTCAAAGAAGCAACCTTTGCATTCGATTTCCAATTCGTCACTGCAGACTACGTCCCTTCCTTTAAAGCTCCTGCGTTGCCTTAACGCTTGGGTTGCCCGCCCCCTTGAAATCAAGGGGGCGGGCTTTTTCATTTAAATTGAGAGAGCCGGATACAGGGTGAGATGGCACCGTAGGTGACATTTTTCGGTTTCCTTTGGTTTGAGAGGCCACCCTCGTTGGGTCGGTTCAAACGTCTGTTGTTACCCATTGATCCAGTCACTTTAATTACCCAGTGATTTTGTCACCCTCGTCGCCGCCCCTTCGTGCGGCCCGGCGAGTCAATTTCCTGGTACCTTTTTCATCTGATAAAACTACTTTCTTGATTCGTACCGGCTTAAACACGGGCGCAAGATCCAACGGATCATCGACATGAAAACAGTTCCAAGACCCGTCGGGGTACACACGGAACTCAACTTTGTGACCACGAATGGATTTTTCCCGCGGCCAGTCGAGTTGGTGGGTAACGGCGCGCCACTGGACGGTATGGTCACCATTTACGGTTCTGCGATACTTCAAGCAGAAGGCCTGGTTTAAATCGATGTGAGCCGGAAGGGGGCGGTATTTCGATGCCGGATCTCTGGGTTCAACTCGACACTTTCTCTCCCAATAGTTCGGAAGAAATTTCTTTTGAAGATATTGGTTGGCGCCGTCTCGGTCCCGAATATCGAAAATCCGCAGTTCAGGAATGATTCGATCTTGAAAGGTGGCGTTGGCTCGCTCTACACGGCCTTTGGCTTCGGCGGAGTGGGCGAAGAACACTTTTATTCCTAATTCCTCGCACGCTCTGCGAAACTGATTAAATCCTCGACGCTTGCCTTGTCCAAAACAGCCCGCTTTATCGACATAAATGGCCCATGGGAGCCCTTTCTTTTGTACGATAGCCCGGAGCACCTTCATCGTATTTAGTGTCGATTCCGATTCAAAAAACTCGGCATGAGGAATTTCGCTAGTGGAATCATCGATCGCGTGAATCAGATGACACGTGTCTCGCCGATTCCATTGGTGCGGGCTGCCGTCCATTTGGAGCAACATGCCTTCGCTGGGCATGCGTTCCCGCAAACGACGGGCCACGCCTTTACGACGCTTGGCTAATTTGACCATGCCTTTCTCATGGCACCAACGACGAAAAGTCTCTCTGGCCACTACGATCTGGTGCCGTTCACCGAGAAGCTCTAGACAATGCTGCATGTTGAAGTCGAAGTAATTCTCCTTCACCAACTTCATTACTTTCGCCTTGAAGAAATCGGATTTCTTGATCGAAGGAGAGCGGCCTCGGTTACCGTGCTCAATCCCCAATAGCCCTTTGGCTTCATAACGTCGGGCCATCCGGCTCACCGATCGTTCTCGAACCCCAAGAAGTTCTGCTGCTTTCACTCGACTCACCTTGCCAGCCACAAACTCCATCACGACTTCAAATCGCAATGCCCCACGCTTACTCATCCAGACCCCTTCATCATCCACCGACGCCTACCTCCTTGTGAAGAGGGAGGCTGACATCTTTATGTCACCGCAGGTGTCCTTTTCTTTGGGTAATTAAGAGGTGACCGAATCACTGGGTATTAACAGGTCGGTTCAAACGTCTGTATTGTGTCGCATAATCTTTCTTCTGTATTTTACCTAAAAAGAATTCGATGCGGCCCTGGTATGGTAAGACCTTGACATGGCTTACCAGTACCTTGAAGCGCTCCTGGCCCCTCTTCCGCCGACCGAATTCCTAAGCTGTTTTGCCCGTGGTGGGGCTTTCGAAGCCCATTCCGGCCGTATCCCTCCTCCGCTGTCGTCGCTCCCTTTCCTGCAGTCCCTGAACGATCTGTTTAGCCTTTGGTCGCGGCCCGTGAAGGCCCAGTACCCTAAAATCGCGGATGAAATCAGCTCCCTTGAGGTCGATACCAAAGAGGCAAAAAACCTGTTTGAAAACGGTTTTTGCCTGCTTTTCGAAGACGCCCACTCGGGGAATCATGTGCTGGAAACCTGGCTCGAGGGGCTCCGTCGTGAACTCGGTTTTTCCGCACTGACCCAAAGCCGATGCCTTCTGTACGCAACCCCCCAAGGAAAAGGGACGGCCGTTCACTTTGATCAGAACGCCAACTTTGTCTTGCAACTATCGGGGACGAAGAAGTGGTGGCTTGCCGAAAACGAAAGCGTGCAAAACCCTTTGTCCAGACACACGTTAGGGCAGGCCGTAGATCCCGAGTTAGAAAGCTACTTGGAGAATGCCCTACCCCACCAAATGCCTGCAAAATGCAGAGAGATCACACTCAAGGCGGGATCGGTCCTGTATGTCCCGCGGGGTATGTGGCACGCAACCGAAGCTCAAACCGACGCTCAAACCGACGCGCTTTCTTTAAACTTTACGTACAGCGCCCCTTCTTGGCTGGATTTATTCGGGGCGGCTCTGCGGAGTAGACTGGCGCTCTCCGCCGAATGGCGAGCAACTGCAGTCCTCTCCAAAGCAACCGTTCCCGAATTTCGCTTAGAGGCAACCGCCGCTTTCGACACCCTTCTCGAAACGCTCACCCAAGATCTCCCGAATTGGAGTGCGGCGGACATTCTGGAGGCGACGGAGAGCGATGCGCATTTCGGTGAGCACTCGCCGTAATTAAAGTGCACGTATCCGACTCCGCATCGAATACGAGCACGACTTCCCGCTTCTCAAGCTGCCTCCGCACTTGCGCCACGCGGCTTAAAAGGCTCGCTTCCTCAACTCCGTAATCCGTCCCGCTCCGCAGGACGTACGACTCGATGAGTGCGTTTAAAGTTTCCGCAGGCACTTTTTCATAAGGCACTACAATGTCACTCGCCATACAAAAGACGCTACTTGACCTCTTGCAGCGCGTCTACGACCGCCTGCTTTATCTCTGGCAATGACTTTTCATAGCCGGGCTTTACCTTACCCAGAACCCTGACCATTTCGTTTTCGACTTCGAACTCTGCTGGCGGGCTAAGTTCATTCGAGTTGCGGCAGCCCCGAGCGGCTGCGTGCACCCCGCATATCGGTTGGCCAAACTTTGCGTGCCATCGCTCAATAAATGCTTTTGCAGTACTTGAAGACCAAGACGATAGATAACTGGTGGAGCGAATATCGCCGCGAGAGTTTACTGAGACAACCCAACGCTCGCCGGAAGGTAAGGTTAAGAACGCTGGCCCTCCTGAGTCGCCAAAACATAGCGCTGCAGTCCCCACCGTGACGATATCGTTACTGCTCCCGGAAGGGAGCCGAGTGATTTGGCTTCGACCGATGCGGTAGTTGCCATCATTTCCGCCGCCCCCTCCTTTACGGATGCACCCGTAGCCCGTTAACAATAAGTCCGCTCCGATTTTGAGACGAGTAGCGTCTTGGTTTAAGGACTCGTAAGGCACGCCGATGACGTCCCTGTCCAAAAGGCAAAGAGAATAATCCGCAGTGGAGTTAGAGCTGTACTCGCGCGCGTTGCTGCAGGTCCCTGTGTAATTGTTGGGTCCCACCGAGAAGCTCACTTTTCCGGAAGAACAGTGAGCTGCAATGGCTAGGACTCGCGGGCCGACAACGGTGGCCGAGCAACGAGATCCCGAAAGTGAAGCGTAAACGCTCGCGGGCCAGTCGGCGGGATTGGCAATCGTTCCTCCAATCAGCGTAGGCTTTACTGTTTCAGCGAAGAGGAAAAAGGAAGGAAGGGCTATGGCGCCAAGCAGCGCGGGCTTGAATAGAATCATCGGATCCTCCGTGAATATCTCCATCGCCGTCATGGCGCTTAAAGTTAGACTACGGCGCAGAGGTAGCGCATTGATGCGCGCAATATGGAGAGGCCCACACACTTGCTTTCGGGGACGCTTTCGGTAAGTCAGATGCAGTTTATTCGCCAAGGATAGTTCGGAGGCTTGTAGTTTTGGCATCCCCCAACCAGCGCGCCAGCCTAACCGGCAGAACGATGCGGCTGTAGTTTATTGCTTCAGAAATGCAGCTAAACGGTCGATACTCTCTCCATGACCCTCCTGATTATCGACGACGAGCCGGACATTCTTGATTTGGTTGCCAACCAAATCCAAGCTAGCGGTTTTGTCCTCGAGGTCACAACCGCGCAAAACGTGGCTGTTGCCGAAAAACTTCTTCCGAAGTGCGACCTGGTTTTGTCGGACATCAACATGCCCAACAAAGAAACCCTTGAAAAAATTCTGGCTGCCTCTGGAAAACCGGTCGCCAGAATTACAGGCTACATTGAGATAAGCGGCGAATGGATTCTGCACAAGCCTTTCCAAGTCGATGAATTTGACAAAATGATCCGCAAACTCATGAGTGAAGTGAAATGAAAAAGGCCCTCATTGCTGCTAACGAGAGGGAGCGTTTACAAACGCTTCTGGAATACCAGATCTTGGACACCGCCCCCACGATGGAATACGATGATCTCACGCTGCTGGCTTCTTCTATCTGCAAAACTCCCATCGCACTCGTGAGTTTGATTGACGAGAACCGGCAGTGGTTCAAGTCGCGCCACGGCCTTAGCGCGTCGGAAACCCCGCGCGACATCTCTTTTTGCGGGCACGCCATCCACGGCCGAGAGGTTTTTATTGTCAAGGATGCGGGCAAAGACTCGCGCTTTTCAGATAACCCTTTGGTCACAGGCGCCCCAACGGTGCGCTTTTACGCTGGTGCACCCCTCGTTGCACCCAACGGGCACGCCGTGGGTACGCTCTGTGTCATTGATCACGAACCACGGGATCTCGCCCCCGAACAGATGCAAGCCTTAGTCGCTTTAAGCCGACAGGTGATGGGTCAGCTGGAGCTATCCAAGGCCAATGCAGGCCTAGCAGCAAGGGTGAAAGAACTGCAAGGCGCCACCAAGTTGATTGCGGAACAGCAAGCGTTGCTAACGCACGCCTCTCAGCTTGCCTCATTGGGCGAGATGGCCGCGGGAATCGCACACGAGATCAACAACCCAATCACCGTTGTGGCAGGAAATGCAAACCTATTGAGCCAAGCTATCTCGAAAGGCATAGCCATTAGCCCCGAGAAATTGAAGGCGACGCTAGAAACCATTTCAGCTGCCTCATTTCGGGTTTCCGGCATTATTTCGACCTTACGGAATCTGGCTAGAAATGCCGAGAACGACCCTCTTTCTCCCGTGGGGTTGCAAGATGTGGTGAACGAAGCCACCCTGCTTTACCAGTCCAAATGCGCGTCATCGGGGGTCTCCCTGTCGATCGACATCGATAGTCGCTTAGCAGTGCTGGGAAAGGCGCCTCAACTGCTCCAAATCCTATCAAATCTCCTGAGCAACGCGCTCGACGCAGTACTCCCTTTGCAGGAAAAATGGATCAAAGTGGCGGCGCGGAGCATTGGGAACCAAACGCTGCTTTCCGTCACCGATTCTGGAAACGGAATTCCCACCACCATTGCTGACAAAATCATGCACCCCTTTTTTACCACCAAGGACCCCGGCAAGGGAACTGGGCTTGGCCTTAGCATTTCCCGTAAACTAGCCCTGTCCCATGGCGGCGATCTCTATCTCGACAGGCTATCTAGCCACACCTGCTTCGTGCTGGAGTTACAATCGTCGCTTGAAGTAAAGGCCGTCTAACCGCCAATCAAAACCTGTAAGACACTCGGCTCGGTTTCACTAGCTTCGTTTGTGGTGCCTTGATAATGCCGCGGTTGCGGGCAAGTCCAACTTATGCAGTCCAATTAAAAGATGGAAACCAGCCCTGCGGACAAAGGAGACACCGGAAAGCGAAGTCACCGCCTCCTGATAAAGGTGGCGGTGATCTTCAGAGAAGCTGGATCGACGACCACGGAGTAGTCCCCATCTTGCGCTCCCCGGTTTCCCAACGCAGTCGCGATATTTTCTCGGGGCACGCCCAAGCCTTCAAAGAACGCAACGACTTTACCGGGAAACTCAGTCGCCCCGCTCTTGCCATCGGCGGACTCCGGCCCAAGCACATTCCCGACAATAGCGACCCGCAAGTCGGTGATCGACACAGCGTTTTTCCAGGCTGCCTTGAGATCGACTTCGTGTTGGGGAATTTCTGCCATATTGTGCACCAAGTACGCAGTGCTACGGCGGGTATCGATAATGGCTACGGCAAGGCAAGGCCCCACCGCGCCTGTCGAACAGCGGTTCGGGGATTTTACCGCCACTGAATCGCCCATTCGGACGCTTTTAGTTTTGCCTTTTTCAGACAGCTGAATTCGAACTTGTTTATAATCGGCCGGTGAAAGAAGAGTAAAAAAGTCTCGGCACAAGTCCTGGCCATCGAAGTGGTGCCGGATATCAATCTGGTCCGCCCCGTACAAAAAGCAGGCGTTCAGAAAAACCCAAAACGTAACAGCAGTCGAGAGAGAAAACGCCATGCCCCCATTATACCTGGTGGCGTGTATGCGGCTACCGGCTAAGCAGCGAGTTTGTTGAAAACGCCGC
>JANPJT010000373.1:0-10461 GCA_031425635.1 Pseudomonadota bacterium | reverse complement strand
TTTGATCGGTGGGGTTCCCGTTGACTTGCCTCGTGGTTGCGCTTTAGGCGCCGGCAAAGTTTTTATCGGCGAAGGCGACGAGTATGATTCTGCTTTTTTTGACAAGGGGCCAAAGTTCCTCCACTACCACCCGCACTGTTTGATCCTTGCAAACATTGAGTTTGACCACGCCGATATTTATCGAGATTTGGCCCACATCCAAACTTCATTTGAAAAGCTTGTGGCGTTGCTGCCGGGAGACGGGCTTTTGATTGGGCGTTTCGAAGACCCCGTTGTCAGAGCGGTTTCTGAAGGAGCGATTTGCAATGTGCAGACGTTTGGCAGGGAAGCCGGTGCGAACTGGCGAGTTTTGCAAGTGGTCCATGAGCCAGAATATGTTCGGTTCGAATTGGAATTCGGTAAACGCAACCAAGGGTGGTTCCAGACCCCACTTTTTGGTGAACACAACGTCATGAACTTGGTTTCCGGAATTGCGGCTGCTGTCCATTTTGGTGCCTCCCTTGAGCGCATCCGGCCGATTGTTCCCAAGTTTCGCGGCGCAAGCCGCCGCCAGCAAATCCTTTGTCAAAAGCCATTCACGCTCATCGACGATTTTGCGCACCACCCCACCGAAGTGGCAGCGACTCTCGAGGCTATTCGCCACCGGTTTTCGAAAGGAAAGCTTTGGGCATTCTTCGAGCCTCGCTCTGCTACGGCGCGTCGCGGATCGCACCAGGAAAGCTACCCAAAAGCGTTTGCAGCGGCCGACAAGATCCTTATCTGTGCGCCTTACAAGGCCGCTGAGGCGAGCGACACCCAGCGCTTCTCAGGCGAAGCATTGGTGGCGGCTCTGAAATCCGGAGGCAAAGACGCAGAGCTTCTTTCGAATGTCGACGAGATGGTCGAGCGTTTCGCTTCTCAATTTTCGCCGGGCGATACCGCAGTAGTGATGTCGAACGGAGAATTTGGTAAAATACAGCTTAAGCTGCAAGCACGGATTCCCCCCAACTAGGAGCACCTTTTGCAAAACAAGCCCTTTTCGAACCGCGGAGAGGGCGTAGTCGATTACCTCATGGTGACTGCCATGGTAGCGGCTGTTGCAATCCCCGTTATCCGGGCGACTTTTGGCGACCAGATCATGAATGGTCTTTTTAGGAATCGCCAAAGCCTTGTCAGTTTTATTGCGCAAACCCCGAAGCGGCCCGTGCCCAATATATGGTTTTCTGTTGAGCGCCAAGGCAATACCGGGAACGGCGATGGCGGTGTCGGGGGAACAGGGAACGCCGGTGGTGGGGAAGGGAACGTCGGGGGAAATGGCGAAGTGGGCGGCGCGGGAAATGCCGGCGGCGGGGCCGGCAACGTGGGCGGTTCGGGGAATGTGGGCGGAAGTGGAAATGTAGGGGGCGCCGGTGGCGTCGGTGGCATTGGCAATGTCGGCGGAAATGGTGCTGTCGGCAGCGGAGCGGGAGGCGCCGCGAGCGGGTCCGGTTTTAACGGTGGTGGGGGCCTGGACTCGAATTTCTTTGGCGGTGGTGAATCAGGCGGTAAAGCAGGGGACGCTGAAACCGCAGCCGTGGGGCAATCCGAATATGGCTCGGGGACAGGCGGCGCTTCGGGGGCCAGAGGGGGCTCGGGCGAGGGGGACGGAGCTACTCGCGAAGGCGGTAAAGGATCCAACCAAGCGGCAAGTAGCGCGAGCACTCCGGGCGCAGACAATAAAAGAGCTCAGAACGAGACGATGGCCGCTATTGAAGAACGCGAGAAGAGTAAAAAGGGGGCTTTCGACTGGTGGTTCCTGATTAAATTTTTGATTGTCTGCCTTATTCTCTTCCTGCTGCTACTCATTGTGCTCAGCAACTTAAAAAGAGCGCGCTAGAAAAAAGTCAGCCGGAAGAAGTCGGGGAACTTCTTCCGGCTGCACAGAGCGAACGACGACGGAGTCGGCGTGAATTCTCGTTCAGGGTATTGGGATAACTAGGAAAGATCCGTCGAAAGGCTCTGCTTCAACGACTCTAAGTGAGTCTTTGGTAAGAAAACTTTTTTTCACGCCTATCCCTATTTGCTAACCCTGACACCTTTAAGTAAAAGCAAGCGATGTGCCAGAAGGGCACTAAGAGTAAGGGTCTAAAAGTAAACGGAGTTTGGGCTTTGAAAGCCGAGAAAGGAGCGTACCGATGACAATCTGCGGCGCCTCAAGTGCCCTAAAAGGGAGCCTTTTAGCGGCCCTGATCCTTTTCACCCAACCGTATTCTGCGGTAGCGGCCAAGAATACATTGAAAGTCGTGAGGGTGATCCCGCACTCGGGGTATTCAGAGGGGTTAGACTACCGAGACGGGTTTCTGTGGCATGCGCTTCCCAAAGCGATTCTCAAAATCGATCCGGCGGATGGGCAGATTCTGGCGCGGTACAAACCAGCAACCGAATACAGCGAAAGCCTCGTTTGGTTAAATAAACAGTTATGGAACGTGAGCTTTTCCGATAACGGCCTTTACCGAGGTGTCCCAAAAGGCGATTCTTTTGTGTTTACCCGAGTCGGCTCCGTCCCCGAAGTGCATGCGTGGGGGCTAGAAGCGAAAGGTTCGGAGCTCGTCGTCACCGGCGATTATAGCAACAAGCTCTATTTTTTGAGTGCGAAGAACGGCGCTCTCATTCGAACTCTAGTCACCGAAGGCAAAGACCTGGAAGATTTGGCGTGGGACGGAAAAGGGTTTTGGTCTTCGAGCTTCACTGCCCACCGAGGGATGGTATTTCGGATTTCGCCTACCACAGGTAAGGTTGGTCCGTTGTACTCGCTGCCTGATCCCGAGAGTTGTCCCGTGATCGATGGGATTGCTTACGATGGCAAACACCTTTGGATCACGGGAAAAGAATGCCCTTCCATTTACTGCGTTGAACGCCCCTAAAAAAGGCTTGCGAAGCTTCGGCGAACGCGGGAAAACCAATGCGGGGGTTCAGGGTGAGAGTTATACTCGTTATTTGTTTGGTTGCTTCGAACGCTTTTGGTGTCCTTCCCACCATTTCTTGCCGGCCGAATGATGGACGCGCGTTCACGTTTGAAGAAGGCATCGACGATTACAATGTGGAAATAAAAGAGCGCAATTCTCCGAAAAGCTTTGTCGCTAGTTTTTTGGATCAAGTGGATCATGGCCTGTATTCGGTAGGGGCGCGTATCCCTAAACTGCTTCGCTTTGGAACCGTGATTAACCCCTCGTGCCTTTTTAGCCAGGAAAACCCCTTCCTGTTTGCCTGTGGGAGAGATCAAATAAGAGAAAGTTTGACGTTGATGCACCTCGAAACAGGAGCTGTTCGAGAGTTCAAGCTTGCGACTTTCAACATCGCGAGCCAAATCGCCCGCAACGAGAGCCTTGATGGCGCTGGAAAAGTTGAAGTGGATTCTACTTTCAAAATAGCAATCCGCTTTTACTCTATCGAAAGAAGCGCGGTGAACCAATCGCTTGAGTACCCGCTTCGCGCGTGCAAAGTCGGCGAACTAGACTCTAGTCCTTCGCGCTAGCCCGCGTCGTTTTCTTCGATCGGGAACTGGTAAGTTTCGAGATTGTAACCAGACGATGTCAAAAGGGTTCCCGAGGGTAAAATCGCGGAATCCAGTATTCTCAGGGTGGCTTCCCCTCGCGCAGAGGTGGTTCCGTACGACAGGGGTTCGGCGTGCCCAACTGAGGCGGTGTACGGCATCCTAGAACAGGCGGCTTCGCCTCAAACTAAAAACGTTTGCCCTACGGAAACATCTCGAGAAATACAACCACTCCGATGCTTTTGCCGTCGAGGCTGGGCTAATCCTGGACTCCAAATAGAGATAAACGGGAAATCTCATTTGAAATTAATGTGCCTACTAAGATATCCGAACTCCCATCGTTCGGAAAAATCAGCTTCCAGACTACATTCGACGCGCCAGTCGTAACAGAAAAACTTGAGTCGATGGATCCATTGTCATTTAATCGCACGAGATAGTTTGAGGGAAGCCCATTATAAGTTGTGAAATTCCCTCCCGCATAAACATCCCCCGTCCCGTCTACCGCACCCAATAACGTGCGAACGATGGCGTCAAAGCCAGCGCTGGGGCCGGTGCCGATATCGAATCCACTATCAAGCGTTCCATCGCTGTTGAGGCGGACCAAGCGATTTCGATTTGCCACCGCGTTGAAGGTAATAAAGTCTCCGCCGACGTAAAGATCGCCACTACCGTCCCCCGCCACTCCCAGGGTCGAGATCACACCCCCTCCCCCGCTTGGAGTGAAGCCGCCGTCAATGGTTCCGTTGGGGTTGAGCCGCACGATACCGTTTACTCCAGTTGAAGAATAGGAGGCGAAGCTTCCTGCCGCATAGATGTCCTCGCTCCCATCGGTCGAAGCAACCATCGCAAATACCCAACCATCAAACCCGCTTCCCACATTGAACGCAGGATCGATGGTTCCATTTTCATTTAGCCGAACTATCCGGTTGATGCCGGTGCCGTTATAAGCAGTAAAATTTCCCGAAACATAGATGTCGGTTGTTCCATCTAGGGCCGGAACAATTGTCCGCACTGAGGGATTAATCACTGCGAAAAAGCCCGCGGACGCTCCGACGCCAATATTGAAACCGGAGTCGACCGTCCCATTAGGGTTGAGTCGGATGATTCCATTAATATTGCTGGTGCCGTTAAAGCTAGTAAAGATACCACCGACGTAAAGGTCTCCATCAGCCGCCACGGCTAAACTATAAACTTCATCGTTAAATCCGGCGGTCGCTCCAACTCCTAAGTCAAAGCTGGTGTCAACCGAGCCGTCGTACTTTAACTTCACCAGACGGTTTATGTCGGAGGACCCGTTGTAACTCGTAAAATTCCCTCCCACGTAGATATCGCCGGTCCCGCCGCTGACGTTAGCGATGGCTCGTATTGGGCCATTAGGTCCCGTGCCCATGGAAAAAGTGCCGTTGTCTGTTCTGCCTCGAAGTGGAAGGATAAGAGTTCTGGAAGAACCTGGGCCGGTGTATCGGAAGGTCGCGTTGCCGATAACCTGCGCTTCCGGACCCGAGGAGCTAAACCGCACCACTATGGTACATTGTCTTCCGGGGGCCAGCACGCTGGTGCAGGTTCCTCCCATTCCAGGAAAGGTCCCTCCCGCATACGAAAAAGGTGCATCGATTGCCGACAGATCCATGCCAGTTGCAGAGCTTCTCCCCACGTTGGTTAACGAAACCGTTGCATCAGTATTGGAACCAAACGATCTTTGGCTAAAGTCGAGGCCCGTGACCGAGGATTGGATGATTGGCCCTCTCCCTGCGCAGCTACTTTCTGAGATACAAAGTCCCATCCCGCAACCGCACAGCACGAGAAGCAAAGTTAATGGTACTAGACATCGCGCGAAAAACCACATGGTCATATTGTAGACGATTGGCCAGAACAAGTGTAGTGCACCCCTTTGAGGGGGGTGTCGGGGGTAGATTGGTCTGTGGGAGAGACCAAACTAAAAAAAGTTTTATGGTGACTCACCTTGAGACGGGAGCTACTCGATAGTTCAAGATTGCCACTTTCAATATCGCGAGCCAAATCAATCGCAGCGAGAGCCTGGGTAGCACTGGAAAAGTTGAAGTGGAAGCCATTAGTACTTCGCGCTAGACAGCGCGTTGGCCTCTTCAATGGGGAACTGGTAGGTTTCGAGATTGTAGCCGGAAGATGTCAAAAGAGTTCCCTGGGGTAATTTCACGGAATCCAGAATTCTTAGGGTAGCTTCGCTCTGCGCAGAGGTGGTTGCGCACGACAAGGGTTCGGCGTACCCAGGGGCCCAAGCCGCCAGCTTCACGCCCTCCAAGGGGTTGCCCAAAGCGTCAGTTGCAGTGACAGCGACTACCCAATCATTCCCCCTTGAGCTGACAGTGTGTTTGACCTCGTACGGCTGCGCTGCCGATGTCCTCAAAGTCAGCGAAGGATCGCCAAAGAGGTTAAACCACTTTAAATTGTCGAGGGTATTCGACGCGACCCCCATTTGCTCCATCAGGTAGATCTGCCCCGCAAAAACACTGGCTCCTACCGAGCGAGCCATTCGCTGGAAATGGTATTTAGCAATCCCCACGCTCATCGTGGCCGGTTCGTGCCAGCTGATGTTGACCGACCCGCCCAAGTAAGCGATCGCTCCGGCGGCGGCACCGTTTTGCTGGGTCGATACCCACGCCTTGCCAAAGTTTCCATCAATGTCCATCCAAGATCCATTCTGGCAAGCGACGTCCACTACGAACGGCAATTGGGCAAAGTTTTTCAGCTCGGCGATTTGATCCACACTGAATTCGTCGTTCATGGACGACCAGTCGTAGCCCGAGCCATGGCCGAAATACGCCACCCAGCTGCGCCCAAGCTCCAGAGCGGAAACCAGGTTGAAAGCTGTCGCGCTTCCGCTCCGCTGAAAAAACTGGTCTACGCTCCGGTAAGAATGGCCCGAAAGCGCCTCGGAAATTTGCGCCGCGTAGCCCTCATCCGAGGGGTTAGTCCCTTCGTCACTCGCGATAGTGGTAGCGTTCGAATACCAGCTGCCCCTAGGGCTTTTCTCATAGGCAATCCAGCGCGCCACCTGCGTGTCTACTTCGGCTTTCGAGTTCGCAAGCAGCCGCCCCTGCAATATATCGGGCAGGGCGTCCCCCCCTTCGAGGAGCGTATACGAGTAGTCGGACGCCGCGTACCCTTGCGCAGTTTTCTCTCGGAATCCCGGTAGCGTAGCCTTATTCCCCACGAGGAGCAGGAAACTAGGTTTGCGCGGGAGCGCGTTGTAGCGAGCTTGAACAAATGCTTGGATTCCCTCTTTCGTTGTCCCGGCTTCTGACGCTGAGTAATGCTCCACGCGAAGTCCCTTTTGCCGTTTCCATTCTACTAGTGGCTCGACCGACGCCATCAAGCTATCGGCCGAAATCACCACCATGGTTTCGGGGGCTA
Organism: Pseudomonadota bacterium; assembly: GCA_031425635.1. GTDB lineage: Bacteria > Bdellovibrionota > FAC87 > UBA2466 > UBA2466 > JAIEOG01. The sequence continues at coordinate 3,557 of JANPJT010000373.1, read as the reverse complement.
AGAGCGGGAGGGCAAGGCGGGCAATCTCTGGCCCGTTAATGGCCGTCGATAAAAGGCTTTGAACAGTGTCGGTCAGTGCAAAAGGCTTGGGCTCGCCTTCAAAGCGGACCTTTACGCTCATTTCAGTAGTTACTTTCAGAGACCCGGACCGAGCAAGGGTTTGGATTGGCTGAATGGCTAAACGGTAGAAGCGGATGTTTTGAACGCTCCCTAGCCGCTGCAACGAAAACGTTTTTCGAGGAAAGAGAAGGTCCGAGCGGTATACTTTGCTGGGTTTCATCGACGAAGGGCTCGGGGCAGGAAGGTCGCAGCGCGTTTTGTTTTGGCACGGCGCTACCGGAGTGGATTCAATCCAGGTTGTTTTAGGGGCGCCTAAAACTTCCATCCGGGGCTCCACTCCCGGAGGGACAGCAAGGAGTATTCCGGTCACTCCCAGGTCCGGCGAACCCACGGCGCCTAGCGGCGAAAGCCCTTTGCTCGTGACTTGATAGCCACCGGTTTGTTCCCTGAGTTCAATCCCCCCGAGCCGAACTTCGATTTCCATTTCACTCAGAGAGTGGGAAGTGGTGGACCGAGCGCTCCACTCCACTTTGGCCTCGGTTAGCCTGCTGTCGGGAAAAAGGATTTCGCGGCCAAAAGCGTGGGGTGCAGTGAGTAAAACCCAGCAAACACACAGCATGAACGGCATTTAATGCCTCGCGGTAAGTCTGTTTGGCGTCAGGAGAAAAAGCGGGCGCTTATTTGACTATTCTATCACAGACGTTGGCGCTAACTTCGTTCGTCGAGCCAAATCATTTGGATCGCTTCGAGAAGTTTTTCGTTCGAAGCTTTGGGGTCGTCGGCAAATCCCGCGAGCTCGGTGACCATGCGGTGGAGATCAGTAAAACGCAAAGAGAGGGGGTCTACACTGGGGTGATCTTCTAAAAGGAGTTCGGCAATCTCTCGGGTGTCAGTCCATTTCATGGTTCGGTCCCCGCTAGCTGCTTTTCCACCAGCGCTTCTTTGACGGCACTGTCGAGAAGTTTTCTTGCCAAACCTTCCGTCGCCGCTTCCAGCGCAGCAGTTCTTATTTTAATTTCTTTTCTATCAGAAAGATTCATCACATCACCTAGCTCCACCAGGTGGCGTTGGATCTGGGCGCTTTCTTCTGCGTCCACTAGGTGGGCGCCTTTGAGTAACGACTTTCGAGTCGCTCGGATCACAAGCTCCGCCTCTGTTCGGGCTTCGACTAAGAAGCGGGCTTCGAAATCTTTCTCTGCATTTTCAAAACTATCGAGCAGCATTTGCTCTACTTGTTCATCATTCAGCCCGAAGGTCGGGTTGACTACCACCGACGCTTTCGTGCCAGTGCGAAGTTCAAGCGCGCGAACGCTCAAAATCCCGTTGGCGTCTACAACGCATTCCACTTCAATTTTGGGTAAGCCGGCAGGCAGTGGTGGGATGCCCTGGAGTTTAAACCGCGCGAGGCTTCGGTTATCTTGGACCATCTCGCGTTCTCCTTGGAGAACGTGGATATCGACGGAAGTCTGCCCTTCCACATAGGTCGTAAAGGTTTGGCTGGCGGAAACCGGGATGGTGGAATTTCGGTGGATGATTTTACTAACGACCCCGCCCATCGTTTCAATCCCCAGAGAAAGCGGGATCACGTCCAAAAGCAGCATCTCACCCATTTGGCCGCTCAGGATATTGGCTTGGACAGCCGCTCCCATGGCAACCACTTCGTCGGGGTTCAAAGTGCAAATAGGCTCTCTGCCAAACAGATCCTGCACTCGTTTGCGCACGAGAGGCATCCGAGTGCTTCCCCCGACCAAGATCACGTCGGTGATTTGCTTAGGCTTAAGGTTAGCGTCTTGAAGGCAGTTTAAACAAGGTTGCTCGAGGCGCTTTAACAGAGGCAGCAGCCAGCTTTCTAACTGCGAAACGGTCACCGTCCGAGAAAAGGGCGCGCCATTCCATTCGCAGCGAAATTCCGCGCTCTCCGATCCAGAAAGGTCCTTTTTCAAACTCTCTGCCGCTTCGATCGCCGCGATTTTTGCGCCCTTCCGGTTCCATTCTGAGCCCCAAAACTGGGCTAGCTCGGGTTCCAGCGCTGACACAATGGCTTGGTCAAAATCATCTCCGCCTAAGGACGTGTCACCGTTCGTGGCCAGTACTTCGAAGACCCCATCGGTGACTCTCAAGATGGAAATGTCGAAAGTCCCACCCCCAAGGTCAAAAACGGCAACAAGCCCCATCGTTTTCTTTTCTAGTCCGTAGGCGAGGCAGGCCGCAGTGGGTTCGTTGACAATCCGGACGACTTCAAGCCCCGCCAGTTCACCTGCAAGCTTAGTCGCTTGGCGTTGGGCATCATTAAAGTAGGCGGGAACCGTGACGACCGCTTTGTCCACCGTTGAACCAAGCTGCTTTTCCGCTATCGCTTTGAGTTCTCTCAGAACCATTGCGGATATCTCGACCGGGGTAAAAGCCCTTTCACCGACTTTAAAGCGCACGACGTGGGAGTCGCTCAGCGATAAATCAAACGGAAGACTTTGCGCGTCCAAAGGCAAGTCTCCTTTGCCCTTTCCGATAAAGCGTTTGGCGCTGTAAATGGTTTTGTCGGGGTGCCCAAGCCTGAGCTGCTTTGCCCGGTAGCCGACAATAGGATTCTCGGGGTCTTTCAGACACACTACCGAAGGCACTAGCGCCCCCGTCTCTCCGTTGAATAGCCGAGGTTTCCCTTTTTCAATCTTTGCGACGAGGCTATTCGTTGTCCCCAGATCAATTCCAACAATCACGGAGTGCCCTTTTTTGATTCAATGTCTGCCAGCATGGACATGAGAAACCGCTCCAAGGCCAAGTGGTCGGCCACTTTTTCTAAAACGGCCTTCTTTGCTTCTGCGCCTTCGAAAGCTTCTACTAGGGTTGGCCAGCTATTTTCAAGCTTCTGGAGCCGGCCGAGTAAGTCCTGGTGAAAGCCTTGAAGTTTTGAAAACCCGTCGGGTTCCGCAAGGAGGTCTTGCAAGTCGAAATACGTTTCCGCTAGCTCGAGAGGGACCCCCTCCCGCGCCTTAACGTCATAGCGCTTGATTAAGTAGGCCGCCCGTTTTGCTCGATCCCGGAGCGTTTGGTAAGCCGCATTTAAATGCTGCGACCACCTGCTGGCGCGAAGTAAAAGCACTGCCTCTTTATGCGAGTAGCGATCCGGGTGGGTCATTCGGGACAGGGCGTAAAATGTTTCGCGCAACGGCTCCGGGCTAATTTCTAAAGATTCTGGGAGCCCAAAGAGCTGGAAGAAGTCAGGCTCAAAAGGAGAGTCGACCAAAATACCGCAGCCTTCGCAACCCGGCATGAGCCGCCCCAGGCCACAGTCTGAGCACTTAAACTGCGAAGGAAGTACCACAACCACAACTCTTGGAGGCGTTTGGGTTTTGGAAAGTAAACCCAGTTCCGTTCAAACCGCCCGAATAATCTAAGGTGAGCCCTCTGACGTAGAGAAAGCTCTTCGGATCAACGAATATTTTGACTCCGCTCACATCGAAGACTTTATCTTTGTCAGTCGCTTCTTTCTGGAAATCGAG
>JANPJT010000372.1:0-4498 GCA_031425635.1 Pseudomonadota bacterium | reverse complement strand
GGAAAGTGCGGGTGATGTCGGCAGTGTAAAAGTCGACTTCAGCTCCTGCGTCAATCAAGAGTAAGTCGCCCTGCGCCATTTGCCGGTCGTTGTTGCGGTAATGGAGAACACACGCGTTCGGGCCCGAGGCAACAATCGAGTCGTACCCCAGCCTTCCTGCTCCGTTGCCGCGAAAAGCGTGGAAGAGAGCGGCTTCAATTTGGTATTCGAACATTCCCGGCTTTGCGATTTTCATCGCGCTTTGGTGGGCTTCGGAAGAAACGTCGGCGGCTTTCTGCAGTCTATCAATCTCTGCCTTCGATTTCACTAGCCGCATTTCGCCGAGTAACTCATCGGGGTCGTGAACGGCCCACAGGGGGCGGCCTGTCCTTCCCAGTTTTTTCATGGCTTTTTGCATCAGCGAAAAAATGCGCGTGTCCATGTCGGCAAAGAGGCCGAGGCGGTAGAAGACGCGATCGGCATCGAGGAGCGCTTCAACAAACGCATCGTCAAAGGCCGAGTCAGGCGTGGAGGGCCCTGCGGCATCGGCTCCAAAAAGCGTTTTGGCTCGCTCGGGGCCGATGATGCGCCCTTCCCAAAGCTCCCTTGTTTTATTTCGGGGTTGGACAAAAAGTTGGTACTGCTTTTTGGAAACTCCAGAAAAAAGCGCCAGCGAAGAGGGTTCGTCGAACCCCGTCATGTAGTACAGGTTGCTGTTTTGCCTAAAGCTAAAATGGACGTCGTTGTTTCGTATCACTTCAGGAGGCGCACTCAACACTAGAATGCCTTTACCGAGTCGTTGAAAGAGCGCTTTCCGGCGAGCTACAAAGTCGACTTTAGGAAGTTCATTTGCCATCGCATCAGTCTACTTCACGCGAAACTTTTCTGCCAATGGCTTAAACAGCCCTTTGACGAAGAAAAGCAAGTTCGATCAACTTCGAAATCAGCTCTGGGTAGGGCACTCCGGAAGCTTCCCACATTTGGGGGTACATGCTGATCGGCGTAAAGCCGGGCAACGTATTCGGCTCATTCAAATAGAGTTTCCCAGTGGCTGACTCGAGCAGAAAATCGATGCGGGCCATCCCGTCGCATTCAAGAACGGTAAATATTTTCTCGGCTTCCGCCTGGATTTGCTTCGTGAGCTCAGCCGTCAGTTTCGCGGGCGTCTCGGTTCGCGCGAGTTCCCCGCCCAAGTACTTCGCTTCGTAGGAATACCAACCTGCTTTCGCAGACACCAAAACCTCTCCCGGGAGGGAAGCTTTCGGCGACTTTTTAAGTCCCATCACAGCGCATTCAAGCTCTCTGCCAATAATGGCTCTTTCGATGAGGCAGAGCCTATCGTGTGAAAGAGCGGTTTTCACAGCGCCCGCAAGCCCCGCCCGATCCGTGACGCGGCTCACCCCGATGGACGATCCCTGGCACGAGGGCTTTACGAAAACGGGGTATCCGAGTTGCTCAATGGCAGGCAACTTCTTAGAGAGTTCTTTTTCGTCGCCAACCAGCACGTATTCGGAAACGAGGATCCCGTTTTTCTCGCAGACTGCTTTGGTCAACGATTTGTCCATGCAAACCCACGAGGGCCCGCAACGCGAGCCAACGTAAGGCACTCCCATCATGTCGAGCATGCCTTGCAAGGTTCCATCTTCTCCGTACTGTCCATGCAAAATGGGGAAAACGGCATCGAATTCTACGCTCTGCCCTTCGGATGTCTGGAGAGATCCCTTCCCAGCGGCTGACACATAGGGAGCCAAAGACACTTTGGGGCGCGCGGTGTTGAGCGAAATGGAGTCGGCGCGGATTTCCCCTTGGTAGAAGCTTGCTTCTTCTTCCCAATACCAGGTCCCGTCTTTGCCGATGCCCACGACGAGCGGAGTGTACTTCGAGCGGTCCAGCGCGCCGAGCACCCCTTTTGCGGAGATCAGCGATATTTCATGTTCGGCGGAGCGTCCGCCGCAAAGCACTAGCACGTGTTTCATGGTTGGGATTATAGCGCGCGAATGCTGTGGGGGGGACTAGTAAAAGGGGCGTGCGTTTTCCAAAGCCTAGCGCGTTTCTCCAGGTCTTCAATCACGTAACTGCCCACATTGATGCCATAGAGCTCGTTGATATTGTTAATGCCGCCGGGGCAGAACACATTGATTTCTAATAGCTTGTCGCCCACAATGTCGGCACCCACAAAATACAGCCCGTCGGAAACCAATTTGGTTTGGATCGCGCGCGCGATGTTTTCTTCTACGGCAGTAAATTCCGCAGCGCGGCGCGTGCCTCCAATATGGATGTTGCTGCGCACTTCGCCTTTCGGGGCGATCCGATTGTAAATTGCCGCTTTGCCGTCAATCACAATGGGCGAGCCGTTTAGCAGCAGCAGCCGCTTGTCGCCCTTTTTCACTTCCGGGATGTACTCTTGAGCCATCACGTAACCGTTCTTGCTAACGGCGGCAATGATTTGATTGATATTAATGTCGCGGGTGTTTTTAACAAAAAAGACGTCTTGGCCGCCAAACCCCGAAAGAGGCTTGATGATGGCGGGTTTTCGGAGCTCGCGGAGAAATTCTTTTATTTTGTGGGTAGAACGGGTGATGAGCGTTTTTGCCCGGATCTCCGGAGGCAGTGTGCAAAGGTACATTTTGCTCGCGGCCCGAGAAAGCCCAGCCGGATCGTTGACGACTAAAACGCCGTGCTGCTTTAAAAGCCGGCCAAATTCCAGGGCAGGGTTTCGGCTCCTGTCTTTCTCCCCGTCGCTTTCGTTCGGGTTGTACCGCAAGAAGACAGCGTCGAATTTGGTGAGGCAAATTTCTTCCCGGTGCGCCCGTTCACTTTGCAGGTTCTGCAAGTACTGGTGCCTGTTTTCTAAGTCACTTGAGCCTGCGCTAATCCCTGTGCAGCGAATAGTTTGATCGTTCGTATACGAAAAGCTGTTGACCGTAGAGTAAAAAACTTTGTGGCCCCGGCGGTACGCTTCATAGGCCAAATGGGTCGTGGTGTAGTTTGGTAGCTGGTGGTGGACAGAACGGACAACGAAACAAATCTTCATGGTGATTGCTCTTCAATCCAACTCTTGCCCAGCCGCAGCGCAAAGGGAAGGGCTTTTAGCTAATAGGAATGGCTTTTTACAATGGCTTCCAAAAGCTTTTTTGCTCGCGAGTCGATTTCAATAAATTCGATACCGACCCCAACCAATGAGCCATTTTTGGTGTGGTTTGCTATCCGGTATTTCGCGATGTCGAGTACTTGGTCTTGGTAGTAGTAGATTCTGAGCGAACCAGTGGAATCGACAGCCGGTATTTTCGTGTTGGGGCCTTCCAGAAGCGCCACAAAACAGCCTTGCACGCTCAGTGTCTGGATCTCCGACATGAACGGGTTTTGGTTCGCGAACGAAACCTCCACGGGCAAGCTGGTCTTTACTCGGCGGAATTTTCGGTGCTCGGTAAAACTTTTCGAACGGTTGGCTTCTGCGTCAAAAGGGAAAAGCAAAGTGAATGTTGTCCCGTGCCCCGCCGACGAAGCGACTTTGAGGACTCCGCCTTGGCGTTCCACGAGGGTTTTTGCCACCGCAAGTTCTAAATCCTGCACTAAAAAGGGGCTATTCCCAGCCTGGATGTCGGGGTTCAGGATCGCGTCTAATCGGCCTTGGGGGATACCCACTCCGGTATCAGCACAGCTCAGCTCTACTTTATTGCCGTGCTGGCGCATCCCGATGGTGAGCTTTCCGCCCTGGGGCATCGTTTCCGACGCCCTTCGAAAAAGGTTCAAAAGCACTTGCTGCAAAGCGCCCCGGTCGACCATCACGTTGCGGGAGGCTTCGACGAGGACGTTGAATTTGATGTGGCGGTTTTTTAAGTCCTTTTCGACGATTTCTACGGTGTCCATCACGAGTTGCGAAACGTCGACTGCTGCCATTTCCAGTTTCGGGTGCACTGCAAAGTAGGCAAGGTTCCGGGCGAGGCTGATGGCTCGCTCTGCGGCCGCGAGCGCAACGTTCATGGCTCTGTACCGCACCAGGGTGTTGGTGTTCGTTAGTCCGTAGTCCAATTCCCCGACGATGGTGCCCAGCACATTCCCCAGCTCATGGCTTGCCGCCTTACAAAAAAGCGTTAATCGCTCGTCTTCCGCTTCGAGCGTTGGGACCGTAGGGGCGCGTTCGGGGCGTATTTTCTTAGCCGTACTCATACTCTTTACTCTTCGGCAGGCGTTTGTTAGCGGTTGAGGGGCTAATCTATGCTGAAGAGAGTGCTGGAAATCCTTACTGTTTCTTTGATCGCTGGGGTGCTTCGTTGTGCGAGGCTGTTCTGGCGGGTGGAAATTCGAAATGCGCCTTCAGAAGAGAAGGGCCCTTACCTCTACGCGCATTTTCACGGGGATGAAATATTATTGGTCCCTGTGTTTGCCGGAAAGGGCTACGCCGTCATGGTGAGCCGAAGCCGCGACGGGGAATGGATGGCGGGAGTTTTGCGGCGCCTCGGGTATTTTGTCGTCCGCGGGTCGAGCAGCCGAGGGGGGGCTGGGGGGTTGAAAGGGC
>JANPJT010000371.1:0-11644 GCA_031425635.1 Pseudomonadota bacterium | reverse complement strand
CCTTAATTCGCCGCTATACCACCCTAGTTTTGCGGTTTGGTCTAGCGCTTTTCGAGCTTCGCCACTTGATCTAAAATCTCCCGAGCCCGCGACACGACATCGTGCCGATCTTGGTGAAGACGCCGCGTGCCGGCTTCCGCTATTGCCTCGAGGCGCTGGGGATCCGCTAAAAGAGATTTTAACTTCTGAACGAGCTCATCGCTTGTTCGAAAAGTCTCACATTCCACCCCCGGTGTAAAAAGCGACGCAATGTCGTCGGAATACTGAGTCAAGAGGAGGGAGCCCGCGGCGGGGATTTCGAAACACCTCCGAGTGTAGGTGTCCCGGTTGAGGGCAGATAAAAAACACAAACAGATTTTCGCGCCATTCACCGCTTTGTTATAGTTTTCGCCACGGGGCGGCGGGAGCGCCTTTAAGCTGGGAGTGCGGTTCCACTCGGGGCCGTAGAGCTTAAAATCAAAACCGGCTTGGATCACTTTTTCAATGGCATGACTGCGGCCATCCGGTTCGTAATGGCCGATAAAAGCAACGTCGCAGCCGTACCTCAATTTATCCTCAGCAGATAGCGTAACCTTTCGGTTGCGATCCGGAATAAACCAGCTGCGCAATAAACAAACTCGCTTCGCCCCCGCGGCGCTGTATTCTTCCAAGTTGCGCGCTCGGTAGGCAAATAAAAGATCGTAAGCAGGGATGGAATTTTTAAAGTGACGCCAAAAATAAAAAGGGTTTTGGGGTGAGAACGGATCGTCGTTGTTGTAGCCCAACCAAAACGATTCCGGTGAAAGGGCTTTGGCGTCGTCGATCGTTCGGCGATAAACATGCGAGCCTCGGTACACAAACACGAAATGAGGCCGCTCTCGTTGGACCTGGTCTTTTAAATCCGCATTCAGTCGGCGCAGAGTAGGGCCAAAAAGAAACTTATCCTGCACCCTCGAGGGAATCGAACGGGTGAAGCGATTGCCCCAAGTAAACTTTGAAACAGAATGGCCCAGCTGTTCAAAAGCCTCAGCGAGAGGCTTTTCATGGATGTCGGAATGCCAATCGCCTACGACGAGGATTTTCATTGTTCCTGGTACCACGCCTGGAACACCAAGGTGGCCCAGACCACCGGCAATCGATTGCGTCTCCCTCCGAGAAAGTCAGCCCACACCCCTCGCGCGCTAGCAGGGTGTATGAGACCGCTTTTCGCTAAAGCCTTTTCGCTCATCAACTCCTCGGCCCAAGGACGTAGCGGCCCCGCGAGCCAATCCGCAAGCGGAATGCCAAACCCCATTTTAGGCCTATCGACGAGTTTCTTTGGAACGTACCGGTAAAGGAGCTCCTTCAGGACTCGCTTCCCCGAACCGTTCGCCACTTTAAACGAAAGAGGTAGCGTCCAAGCGAATTCAATAATCCGGTGATCTAGTAGGGGCGCCCTGGTCTCCAGCGCAACACTCATGCTCGCGCGATCTACTTTGACCAGAACATCATCCACCAAGAAACGCATCGCATCGCGCAACATAAACTGGTCCGCAAGGTGCTTCGAGCGATAACTTTCCACAGGCCAGAGTTCGGAAGTCGCGATCCTTCGAGGCTGAGTTAAAAACCCCTCGGGTAAACCCCAAAACCCAAGGATCTGGCGGTAGAGCTCTTGCGGCTCTGAGGTTCCCACCAGTTTTGCCACCCTATCCCATCGATCGTTTCCAAGAGCTGCGGACACCAAGGGCGAAAGCTTTTGTAACCCTCTTTTAAAAGGCTGCGGGCACCACCGCTGGAAAGCCTCGAGCCTCGATGCAAAGAAGTGTCGGTGGTAGCCACCAAAAAACTCGTCTCCTCCGTCCCCCGATAAAGCCACGGTCACATGCTGCCTAGTGAGTTTAGAAACAAGGTAGGTCGGGATCTGAGAACCATCAGCCAATGGTTCATCAAATACCTTGGGCAAATGGGGAACCAGGTCCAAAGCTTCTTGCGGGGTGACAAGAAGCTGCGTGTGATCCGTTCCTAAGTGACGAGCGACTTCCGCAGCATAGCCCGACTCGTCGAATTCAGCGTGATCGTACCCTATCGTGAAAGTGCGCACGGGCTGGCTTGATTGCTTTTGCATTTGGGCGACTACCAGAGAAGAATCCACGCCCCCCGATAAGAATGCTCCCCAGGGCACGTCCATCTGCATCCGGATTCGAGTAGCGTCGGCAACTAGCCCGTCTAATTGATCGACCGCATCGTCGAAACTACCTTGAAAAGGGTTGTCTAATCCGGCTTGAGCGCTCGCCAGCATCGACCAAAAAGGCACTGGGTTTGGCAAAACATTCCGCGAACGCAGGTCGTATTCGACTGAAGTCCCCGGCAAAAGCTGGCGCACATTTTCGTAGATGGTCCAAGGGGCTGGCAGTGCTCCAAACTGCATATACAAAGAGAACGACTCTGGACTGATGGACGGTCTAAAGCCGGGAAACGCTCTGAGGGCTCGAAGCTCTGAGCCGAAAAGCAGAGTGTCCCCGTTTAAAGTATAGTAGAGCGGCTTCTTGCCAATGCGATCACGCACGAGAGTGAGTTTAGATTCGGCAAGATCGAGGACCGCTAAAGCAAACATCCCGAAAAGTTTTGGGAGCGCATTGCGCACCCCTAGTTCGGTGAACGCTGTGAGCATTACCTCGGTATCGGACTCACTATCGAAAGAATGCCCCTTTGACCGAAGCGTTTCGCGGAGTTCTTTGTAATTATAGATTTCGCCGTTGAAAACCACAGCGTACCTGCCACAGCGAGAGACTTTAGGCTGGTTTCCCTCGGGAGTGAGGTCCACGACTGCGAGGCGGCGGTGCACCAACCCCACCCCCCAAGCCGAGTGGTGCCACGTTTGGCTATGATCGGGGCCGCGGTGGGAAATCGAAGTGGCCTGTGCCTGCATTGCCCGCTCGGCTTCAGCCTGCGTGAAGTGGTGGGGGCGTGTGACAAAGCCTGCTATCCCACACATTTTGGGTAGTACTCACGATACCACTGAACGAGTTTGCGAATGCCTTCGCGCATTTCAGTCTGGGGTTGGAACTGGATTCGGGCTTGCAAAGCAGCGACGTCCGCGTAGGTCGTCTGAACCTCCCCAGGCTGCATGGGCAAAAAGTTTTTCTTTGCTTCTTTCCCCAGCTCCGCTTCGAGCATTGAAATGAAATCGAGCAGCTTTACCGGCTGGTGGTTGCCGATGTTCAGGACCTGGTAGGGCGCATGGCTCGATGAGGGATCCGGGTTATCCGTGGAAAAATCGTTCGCCGGCTGAGCGGGCGAATCAATCAAACGGTAAATGCTTTCCACGACGTCGTCGACGTAGGTGAAGTCGCGGAACATTTCTCCTTCGTTGAACACATTGATAGGATCCCCTTTGAGGATAGCCTCCGTAAAAAGAAGGGGCGCCATGTCCGGACGGCCCCACGGCCCATAAACCGTGAAGAACCTCAGCGCAGTCATCGGAATGCGAAACAGGTGCGCGTAAGAGTGCGCCATTAGCTCGCCCGCTTTTTTAGTCGCTGCGTAAAGGCTCAAAGGGTGATCGGTGTTGTGGCGCTCGGAAAAAGGGATCTGCGTGTTGCTTCCGTACACGCTGGAGCTGCTAGCAAAAACTAGGTGGCGGATACCGTGGTGGCGTGCGCATTCCAGGACATTCAAAAAACCGGTGAGGTTCGAGCTACCGTACGCATGAGGGTTAGTAGCGGCGTACCGAACGCCCGCTTGAGCCGCCAAGTGCACAACGTGGGTAGGTGCCTGCCTCGCGAAAAGTGCATCCAGAGCGGGAAAATCCGCAATGTCCGTTTTCTCGAAACTAAACCCAGAGTGGGCTGACAACTGCGCTAAACGGTCCGCTTTGAGCGAAACGGCGTAATAGTCATTCAAATTATCGATTCCGACGACTCGGTGACCGCGGTCCAAGAGGAGCTTACTGAGGTGCATCCCAATAAACCCTGCGGCACCGGTTACCAAGATCCTATCGCTCGCCATGGCGTGCTCCCGCTTGTAGGCACCGTAATAGCTTTGGTATAACCTCTGAACGCCCGTGAGGCGACTGCATTTTTCAATTCCCAGAAAGGCTGCCGGCAGGGCGAGAATGATTGAGCAACGTTTGATGTCCCCCCCTCAGGGCAACCAGCGCCTTTTAGAATGGGATCCGGTTCTTTGGTTTTTTCCGTACCTAGCGATTTACTTGCTAGCTGCCAAAGTGGGGCTCTCGGTTGATTCACTGGCTTGGGCCTTTACGGCACTCCACGCCGTCGTGCTCAGTGCCGCAGTGGGAGCCGTGGTTCGGCACCGACACAACCTCCAAAAGAATTATTCCCTTGTGCTCTTTTTCACAGCGCTCTTTTTTCTCTTTTTGTTGCCAGGCGCATACCTCGAATACCCGTCTGACCCTTGGGAACACTTTCGCAGGATTTTTGCTTGGCATCAGTTCTCTGTCGTCTTGCAAAACCCTCTTTGGTACAAATTCGCCTACTTTTTCAACTATTCGTTGCTGCAATGGTTTCCGGTGGAAACGCGGCGCACGGGGTTGGATTGGGCGAGTGCCTTTTGGCAGGTCTTGCTTGCCTGGCAGTTTTTTCGGCTGGCAATGGCTCTTTGCTTTTCCCGGACGATCGCGGTTTTACAGGTACTGGGAGTTGTCGCACTTTTTGGGCACAACCTCTTCTCGCTTCGTTACTATGCGCTTTCTTCCACGCCCCTCGCGCTCGCCGCTTTTTTAAGCTGCGCAGTTTATTTGGCACGGCTCCGCAGCGGAAGCGAAAGATTCCACGTTGCGGCAATCGCCCAACTCGGCTGCTTCTTCTTATTAATGGCCTTCAACCACGTTCAAGAACTTTTGCTCACCGGAGTCTTCGCGGTCGGCCTCTGGGCCGATTACCGAGGGTGGCTGGAAAAGCGTAAAGCGGTCCTTTTGGCCGCTTTCTTCACCCTCTGGCTGACTTCGACCATTTTGCTTCGCCAACCGAGCGTCCTGGCCTGGGTGCATCAGGGCTTCTTGCCGGCGCGCGCTTACGACCCGTTCTTGGGCGGGTGGCTCTCCAAGTGGGGAGTCTTTCGCCTTTGGCGAGTGTCCGGCCACTACTTTCAGACCTACGGAGTCCACGGAGTAATTTCGCTGGTGTTAGCGGCGGTGTGTTACCGACAGCAGCCGCGGATTGCTACCCTGACGTTAACGCCAACGGCCCTGATGCTATTTCCCCCATTTGCAATCGCGCTGGCGCTGGTCACTGAGTTGCCTAATTCTTATCGAGTGCTGTACGCTTTCCCCACTTCGTTCATGCTGGTCGCAGCGAGCTACTCCTTCCTCAATAAACGCTCCGGGAAAAAAGCCGCCTTTGCCGTTGTTTTATCGCTGCTGGTGGGCCTAGGGCTTCTAGCGGAATCTCCGTGGCGCGGGCGATTGCGCTTCCAAGTTGCGCGCACCTCCCCAGTCGCGGACTTACGCTTCATTGAGCCCTTAGTTTCTTGGCTTCATCACAACGGGCCCGCGTTAAAAACTAGCTGCAATGTGTTCTCGGATAACTTAACAGCTTTTCTTCTAGCGTCCCATTTTGGGACTGGATTTAAAGGGGTTCGGACCTACCCTGGATCGATTCTGTCTGAAACCGACGACGCGGGCCACTTTTGGCAATTTATCGATACCTATAAAGCGTGTTTAGTGGTGTTTTACGATCCGGTTTTATTGCCTGAACCTTTTACCAGCCAGATTGGCCAAACTTCGGGCCATTGGACCACCCAGTCCCAAAACATCACGATGCAAATCCACCCAAACTACGCTCGCTTTGAAGCGCTTCTCCAAAACGGAGGCTGGCAGCGCTGGAACGCACCTCCTTTTTATCGCCTCTACATTCAAACGCCTTGCAACTACCCTCGAAATGCCTGCCTGTGAGAGATTGACCCTGAGCCAATGATCAGGGATGGTACCGAAATGCCTTGGATATTCTGGCGATGCTCACCCTGAATTCCCGCTACACTCTTTTCGCAGGATCGACCGTTGCCATGGTCACCATGGGGGCCCTCTATTTTTTGCCCTACCTGGATCCTGACACTCAATGTGCCCTGTCGCTCGCTTGCTATTCTCTTTTGCTCCTGACGCTCCAGAGCGAACAGTGGTCGCCCATGTACGTGCTGCGTTTTTTTCTACTGTCTGGTTCTGGACTGATCCCCCCCCTGATGCTTTTTCTAGTGGCAGACGGGACCCGTGTGATGAATTATGCGCTGCCGTTACAAAACCGCGAACTCGCGGGTTACCTTCTGGTCCTCACGATGGCAGCACTGTCGGGGAATGCGCTCGGTTGGCGATTCGGCCGGTCGATGACGTCGCTACCCGGGAATCGCTTTCCCTTGCTCGATGAGAATTTTGGGGAAGACAGGAGTTCTTTTTTCCTTTTCATCTTTTCGGTTTTTGGCTTTTTGTCCGCCACGATGCTCGCCCTTTCGCTTGGCCCTTACCTTTGGGAAGCGAGCTACACGCAGCAAGCTTCCGCCCAAATGTTTGGCCTTACGGCTTACAATATGGTTTGCACGATGAGCGTCCTAGTCACTTTCACCATCGCGCTTTTAAACCGCTTCCGACGGCCAGCGGTAAACGCAGTAGCGTTTTTTTTGGGCGTTTATGTTTTACTTGAGTGCATGTTGCTACGGGGGATGAGAGCGGAAGTAGTCGGCACTGTTTTCGGTGGCTTCACCATTTACTGCACTTTCTACCGGAAACGGCTTTCCGCCGCTTTCATGCTGACGACTTTTTTCACGGGCTTTTTGTTTGTGTACCTTTGGGGAGCTTACCGGGCCATGGCAGCCTCAGGCTTCGGTTTATATGATGCTTTCGCCTACATGACTGACGGCGTGCAATCCTACGACCTTCAAGGCAACGACTTTTATGCAACAGGAACCTTTGGGGATATCTCAGCAACGTTTTTTAACGCGGTGGCATTGATTGAAAGCCGCACCACGCCGCTCCTGCTAGGCAACACTTACTTCGATTTTATCCCTCGAACTTTACCGGCCTTTCTTTACCCCGATCGCCCTAGGGATTCGTCGTTTATTTTTTACGAAATGGGATACCCCTACGGGGGAGGCATCTTTGAATTGGCCGAGGCCTATCTAAACTTCCATGCGCTCGGCTGCTTCATCGTGCCCTTCGCCATCAGTGCGCTTTTAGGCATCCTTTTCGAAATGGCTTGGACAAAACCAACCGTACTGCGGCTCGTGGCGTGCGGCGTTTTCGCGGGGAGTATTTTTCGTGGAACCCTCTACCAAAGTTTTGTCTTTTACCGAGCCGTGACAGTATTCATTGTGTTTGTTGTATTAGCAGAAATTCTGTACCGAGCGACTAGGAGATGGTCAAATTGGGCTATAAGCTTACAAAATATAAACTAGAGATCACGTTTGCGGCCGTTGGACTTGGAGTTGCCTTGTCGCTCTATGCTTTGCTGCCAAAGCAGTACGAGACGGCAGGAGAATTTCGCATTGCCTATATTGACCGTTTACAGCTGGTTGAGTTTGTCGACATTTCGCAATTCCTTTCTCGGCTCCCTGAAAAGCTCAGTGGGGTCGACGTAAAGTTTTTTCGCCTCGAACAATTTAAGTACCTGGTGAAACTTCGCTCTCGCTCGCCGGAACGCTTACTGACGGCGCAGAAGGATTTTGGGAGTGTGGTGGACCAAGCTTTCAAAGGGAAGTTCGAAACCGCGGTGGGAAGAAGGCAGTCCGAGCTGGACGAAGTGAGCGAACAGTTAAAAACGTTGAGTGCGACGGTGACAGACCTCGAACGAACGGGCACCAAAACGCTCGCTGAAAAATACTACTTACTGCAGTTTAAAAAAATGATTGCCGAGTTTCTTTCCCGACGAAACCTTCTTCAGTCTCAGCTTGCCGAGGACGCGACCAGGTACTTCGATTTTTCAGTAAAGCCGGGTGCTGCAGGGACAAAAGTGTTTCCTCGGCTGGCTCCGCTGCTCATTTTTTCTCTTTTTGGAAGCCTGGCACTTGCGTTCTTGGTAAGGAAATTCGTTTTGATACCCGCTAAACCATAATGGACAAGAAACTTGCGTCCCAATCATTTTGGATGACACTCTGCCGCCACGGGGGTTTCGAAAGAGTCGCTTGGGCCTTGCGGCGGATCCACACTCCCGTAAGCCGCGACGCGCTGGTACTCGAAGTAGGTTCAGGCGGAAACCCTTACCCCCGCGCGAATGTTCTGCTCGACGCGTACGAAGCCACCCGGGAAAGGCATTGGGTGCCCCTGAAAGTGGATCGACCGCTAGTGATGGGGTTTGTTGAAAACCTCCCCTTTGCGGACAAAGCGTTCGATTTTGTGATTGCCTCTCACGTTCTGGAACACTCCAAGGACCCTGCTAAATTTCTTTCTGAACTCGTTCGAGTGGCGAGAGCCGGGTACATTGAAGTCCCTGACGCGTTCATGGAACGCATCAACCCTTACGTAGACCACCGGCTTGAAATTTCGGTCCAAGAGAATGTTCTAGTCATCCGCAAGAAGGCTTCTTGGAAACCGGAAGCCGATACAGTGGATTTGTATGAGCGCAAGGCAAAGCGCTGGATCTCGCAAGAGACGATCCCCAAGCACCCCTTCGATTTCCACGTTCGGTACTACTGGAGTGAAAGCATTCCGTACCAAATCGTCAACCCTGAGACAAAAGCAGACTGGAACGAGCCGGAACGAACCGTTTCCTCTCCCGCCCGAACCCTCTCCGCGAGCTCCCAACTCAAATCCGCGCTGATGAATTTGTTTCGCTGGCTGTTTTCTCAGAATCGCCGCAATCGCGAGCTTAACCTTGAGGGGCTACTCCGGTGCGTTTCCTGCCCGGCGCGCAGCTGTCTTAAAAAAGACAGCTCGGGCACAAAGCTGGAGTGCACTGCGTGTTCACAGATCTACTCTGTCCGCAATGGCATTCCCGTTTTGACGGCGTAACTTTTTCGCGGCGACAACGGCTAGTAGAGCCGTCGGGTTCGGCGAACATGCACAAAGAACGCAGCGGCGACTAACCCGAGATAGACCAATTGGCTCACCAAATAAACCCAAGCATACGAAACGGGGTTTGATCGACCTGCGGGGTATAGAAGCAGTGCGACAGCATAAAGCCCCAGCGCAGCTGCTCGGGCGAGGTTGGGGCTGGTAGCGTCACGGGCTGCGTAAACGGGAATGGTCAAAGTTTGGGTAAATCCCATCAGCGCGGAAGCGACAAACACGATGGGCAATATCTCTGCCGTAGCGGAAAATCGCTCGCCGAAAAAGAGCGGCGTAAGCCAACGGCCTAAAAACCAGCCCATCACTGCCATTAAGGTAAATAAAACCAACGAGAGTTTTAGGAACTGGACGACGGGCCGCCAGGCCTTCGCGAGCGGGGCCGAGTCCGATTCGGCAGCGTGCTGATTGATGATGGGATAGAAATAGCTCATTAAAATGGAGTTCACTCCCCCAGCTGCAGCGATTCCCAGGCCCGAGGCCTGGACAAAGAGTGCCGTGGAAGAAGCATCTACCCGAGTGGCGAGACCCCAGCGTTCTGCAGAAGCGGCGACTTGAGCGACCACGGCGCCGAGCATCGCCGGAGCAAAAAAGCCGCCAAAGCCGCGAACTGTCAGGAAGGGAGATTTGGCGTTTGAGGGCTTTTCTTTCGATTTTTGCCGCAATAAGAAAAACACACAGGCAAACGCCAAACTTCCCACCAAGAGGGAATAGATGGCATGCGACTGCAGAAGGCCCTCCACTGTCGCTTGCCCCGCCACCCACACGCAGAGCGCTAAAAAAAGCGGGCGGCAAAAGGTATTCGCCCAATCCAAAAGGCCCGAAGTGATTCTGCGTCGCTCTGAGCCGGGCACTGAGTAAAAAATCTGAAAACAGCCTTGGCCCACGGCAATCAGGGCAATCAAGCCCGCCGTTTTCCAATCCTCTAGTCCAAGCCAACTCCCTTGGTAGAGCACCAGGCAAAAGATCCCGGCGACCGCCGTTTGAAAACCTAGCCCCCAGACCATTCTTCGAATAAACCAGTGCGCCCGCCCATTTTGCAAAGCGACCGGCCAACTATGGACGATAAAAAGATAACTGCTCGTGGCGGGTAACGTCATCCAAAGCACTAGGTTCAGATAAAGATAAAGCTTGCCCAGTTCCGCAGGGGTAGTGACTTCGGTAAGGAAGCGGTTCGCTAGAAGAGAACCAAACGCTCCAAAAACCGAAAAGAGGAGAACGGTAACCGCTTCTTTATTTCGGACCAAGCGAAGGGCTGTTCTTAAGAGCATTTGAGCTGTTTCCTAACGGTGTCGGTTTCTGGCGTGGCACAGTGCCCGATAAATTTTTACTTCTACCTAGCGAAGTCGACTGCTAAGCAATCGCAAAATCCGCTTCGAAGCTTTGCCATCGCCGTAGGGGTTTGCGCCCGCCACGCGCTGCTTTCCCTCGAGAGCGCGCAAAGCTTCTTTCAAGATTTTTGCCGCGTCACAACCGACCAACTTCGAGAACCCGGCGCGCACACCCTCAGGACGCTCGGTTTTTCGCCGTAACACGAGTATCGCTTTACGCAAGGACGGCGCTTCTTCCTGCACCCCGCCAGAATCGGTAATAATGAGGCTGGCCCGATCCATCATCCAGACAAATTCGGGGTACAAGAGCGGCTCAATCAAGTGGATCCCTGTCTGTTTGCCTAAACGGCGCATGACGGACTCACGCACATGGGGGTTGGGGTGAACGGGGTAGACAATCTTTAAGTCCGGGCGGCGCTGGGCCAATGCGACGAGCCCGTCGCAAATCCCTTCAAAACCCGATCCAAAACTCTCCCGCCGATGGGCCGTCACGAGCACTAAAGGGGAGCCGTCGCCAAATTTCTGTGCGAGCTTGGCAACCTGCTGCGGGTCGCCCTTCAATCGTTTCCGAGTGAGTAAAAGTGAATCAATGCCCGTATTTCCCACCATTTCGATGGCCGATTTTGCAATCCCTTCGCGGCGCAAGTTCCGAGCAGCGTCCTCCGTCGGGGCGAAATGCACTTGGGCAATCCGCGCGAGCAGCTGGCGGTTGGCTTCCTCGGGGAATGGTTCGGCCAAATCGAACGTGCGAAGCCCCGCCTCAACGTGAGCGACCGGGATGCGGTGGCAAAAGCTCCAATACGCCCCCACGAACGCAGAGGTTGTATCCCCTTGAGTGAGCATAAAGTCGGGCTGAATCGCAGTTCGGCTTTCGTCAAGCCCCTGGAGAATCCTCGACGAAAGCGAGGAAAGTGTCTGTTTAGGGGTCATGACTTGAAGCGAAAGATCGGGAGCCATTTCCAGGAAGCTGAGTAACGGCATCACGAGGTCCTCGTGCTGCCCGGTAAAAATCAGCTGAACCGAATGCCCCTGCAGCTTAGCTTCGCGCCAAACCGGGTACAGCTTAATGGCTTCGGGCCGGGTTCCAAAAAGGAAAGAGAGTTTCATCTACTGACTCGCCCCGGGGCGGCTTCAAAAACCCGAAGCGACCCCGTGCCATGAAAGCCAGCGAAACCGGCCCCACCAGTAACCCAATAGCGCATGGGCGCGAGTGTCGCTGAGTTAGGACGATAAATCAACACGCTCGGTACAGCGCCAAAAGCTCCAAAACCTTCCCGCGAGTTGCCCCTTTGCAGCTAATCGTCCGCACTTCAAAAGAGCTCAGTTCAGCGCGCTCATAAACCTG
>JANPJT010000370.1:0-1501 GCA_031425635.1 Pseudomonadota bacterium | reverse complement strand
GTCGACGCAACGCCAATTTCGGGGCCTGCGTTCGTGTAGATCGTATCGTCCGCTTCTCGAGTGAGGCTACTTTCTCTCACGTTGCAGATGGCAAGCGTGGGGATAGAGCGTTCCTTGCCCTCTCTCAACGCCCCCAAAGTATCGGCGGTTTCGCCGGACTGCGAAATTAAAATGAGCAGCGTCTCCGGGTCGAGGATGGGGTTGCGGTAGCGAAACTCCGACGCAAAATCGACCGTCACGGGAACTCTTGCGTAGCGTTCAAAATAGTATTGGCCAACCAAGGCCGCGTGGCGCGCAGTGCCGCACGCTACAATCGAGATGCGGCGGAAACGGTTGAGCTGCTCTTTCGTGAGTTTAAGATCCTGAAAGGAAACGATCCCTTTTTTGTGATCAATGTGGTTTTCAATCGTGCTTGCGATGGCTTGGGGCTGCTCGTGGATCTCTTTGAGCATGTAGTGTCGGTAGCCGGCTTTTTCCATTTGCTCGGCGTTCCAGTTGATGGTTTTGGTTTCAACGGGAGCTAAGTGCCCTGCCGAGTCTCGGATTTCCACGCCCGTGCGCGTGCAGACTGCGATCTCCTGGTTCTTCAAATAAACAATTTCTTTCGTCCGGTGCAAAATGGCCTGCACGTCGGAGGCAACGAAGATTTCCCCTTCGCCCATCCCGAGCAGCAGGGGCGCCCCGTCTCGCACCGCAATCATTTTGTCGGGTTCTGTATCGCTAAAGACAACAAACGCGAAAGACCCTTTGAGTCGCGGAACGACGCTTCGAACAGCGGCTTCCAGCGTTCTGCCCTTTGCTATTTCAACGTCAAAAAGGCTCGCGACAATTTCGGAATCAGTTTCGCTTTTAAAAGTCCGGCCTAAACGAATGAGCTCTTCGCGGAGCTCCAAGTAGTTTTCGATGATCCCGTTATGGACTAAACTGATTGACCCGACTCGGTGGGGGTGGGCATTGACTTCGGTCGGGGCGCCGTGAGTTGCCCATCGGGTGTGGCCGATGCCTAGGGTCCCTTCGAAGTGGGCGTCTACAAGGCGTTCCTCTAGCCCAGCAATCCGCCCTTCGCACCGATAAAGTTCCGTCCCCAGGGGCTCCAAGATTGCGACACCCGCCGAATCATACCCTCGGTATTCCAAGCGGCGAAGCCCGTCCAAAAGGATCCCCTTGGGGTTCTGGTTCCCGATATAGCCAATGATCCCGCACATAGTGCTCGCAAGCTAACAAGGCTTTTGGTTTCTGTCACTCTGCCCGCTCTTTCTGCTAAAAGCGGGAGGTTATCCCCGCATCCGTGCGACCGAGTCATTCCACCGGCTTTGAGCCCCCTCTCTTTTCCTCAGAAACACGCCGTCGGGTTTTGCTTTCTACGGGTGTGGAGGCGGGGGGAACGCCCAAGGGGTTTAGGGTGAAAAATTCCCCCACCCCGCGGCCACCGGTTAAGAGGAAAAAACAGGGGGCAAAAAAACACAAAGGACGCCAGGGGGCAGCGAGAAAACACCCACAT
>JANPJT010000369.1:0-12379 GCA_031425635.1 Pseudomonadota bacterium | reverse complement strand
GGAAGGCTGGAAAGGCTTCGTTCACGAGTGGCAGGGACCCGAGAAATATTTGGAAAGTCGTATACCCATACGCCCCGCTCTTCTTCTTCTTCCTCCCGATCCTCGTCTTCCAGCTCTTCGGGGGGCGGAAGGTCCGGCGGGGGCGGCGCCTCTGGCCGCTGGTAGTGCCTAGTCGGAAGTGTTCACTTCTTCGTAGCGACCGTGGCGCCAGAAATATTCAAAAGAAGAGGCCTCGTAGCTTTGAAGCTCAAGGCAGGGTTTTCCATCCGAGCAGCGCTTGCGCAGAGCGATCCCCACGTCTTGGACGGGGCCGTAGTTTCGACCATAGCGAGGGTCGCCTTTGCGGTCTTCAGGCGACGCGCTCACTCCAAACACCTGGTGGGATGGGCCAGAGGCATGGAAAACGACCACTTTCCAGTGGCCCTCTTTAGATTCATGCAAAAGTGTGGGCGCCACATCGGATTGCCCGTCCCAGATAAAGTCACCGAGCGCGAAAAAAGGCGGTGAGCTTGGCTCGAAAAAGCGCTTCCAGCCACCCGTCAGATCGCTGTTTTTGGGCAAGCGAAAGTTCGGGTAATGTTCCTGTTTCTTGGCAGCTTGGCAGGGATTGGTCCTGCTGCCAATGTCACCAGCAGAATCGAAACGAAAAGCAAGAGCGTTCTCATGCTCAGTTTTTTCCAAGAATGCCTCAAAATAGTCCAAAATGAGTTTAGTAATTTTTTATCTTGGTGCCGTAAGTGAATTCAAGGTGGATGCAGTTGATTTAATCACATTGTCTACAGCACAATCGATTAGTGAAACGTTTTGGTTTGAATTCCTATTTTTCGGCTTTTTTCCCCTTGGTTCTTTTTTGTTCAACCATTGCTTTGGCCGAAGGTGGCGACGGCGTTGCGGATCAGCTGCGGCGCTTTGATGCGCTTTTAGAACAATCGCAGAGAGAGCACCCCAGTGATTTGGCACCACTCGGGTATATGCAGTTCGATCTTTCCGAGAAAAAAACGCGGAGGAATTTCACCGCGCTGGCGTTGGGCAGCTATTACCTTTTCGTGGGGAGCAGCGCAGTGCTCAACCCTCTTTCGGGCGACGGGCCCGGCCTGCTGGAAGGGCTTCCAGCGGTGGCGGGAATCGTGGTCGGTGGGTGCACTAGTGGAACGGCCGCTCTCTTTGCCATTTTATCCCACATTCACGTTCGGCTAAGAGGGTGGAGAACCGAAGATTACCAGAGCTCGTTGCGCTACCAGCTGAAGGCAGAGCTCCAATCCCTGAGCGACGACGCGCCTCAGGAGCTTTTACAGAAACGAGAGCAGATTTTTTCCGAAAACGAGCAGGTAAGGCAAGCGCAGAAGCCGGGGCGAAAAGGTTGCGCAGGGAGTATGGCGGATTTGGTTTTGCCTAAAAGCCTTACGGAAGCCCTTGCGGCGACTGCTGTTGCGGCTGCCGTGGTGGCTCCATTGACTCCGGCTGTCCGTAGGCATTGGGACCCCAGGTTTCAGAAGCGTTTGAAGTCGAACCCCTAGGGAAGGCTTTTTATTGCTCCTCTCCCTCTCGCGTACTTTCTTCTTCCGGTTCAGCCATTGGAAGGTTCTCGGTAATGAGCAGCTCTTCTTGGATCGACTGGATTTGGGCGAACTGTTCTCTTTCGTCGGCGCTCAAAAGAGAAACATCCTCCGAAGCAGCGACAGAAGAGGGCGTGCGAGGTGCTGCAAGCCGCACTTCCACTGCATCCGACTGGAAAGAATCGGCTACTTGGTTACTACCCGCATCGTCCAACCGTTCCGAGGGCGAAAGAAAGTACAACCCTGCCAAGACGACTAAAAGCGCACTACAAATGGCGAATATTTTCTTCATTGTTTTTACCTCAGCAACGAATACGACTGCGGGACAAGGCCTGGAAAGACCGTCGCAATATTCTTCGCACCCATTCGTTTAAGTAAGACTTCGGCCAGAACTTGGCGGTAGTCATATTCCACCGGAAGAACATTCCGAGCGATTTCTGGGTTGCTTTTGTTTAGAGTAAAGCGTTCTGCAATGACGGGCGACCCGCCGCTCATTCGTGAATCCAAAACCATCGCTGCGCCCCCGCGTCCATGGTCTAGACCAAGGCTGTTATTTTCGCTGACGTTTCTGCCAAACTCAGAAAGCACGACGACGGTGACGCGACCAGCTAGCCCATTCGCGGGGTTCTGAAGGTCTTTCATGAAAGCGCCTAGAGCCCTGCTCAGTTTAGCTACGCGAGCGTCAAAACTTCCTCCATTGGCGCCCAAGTTGAAGTGATCGTCCCAAGAGCCGCCGACTGAGGCAGTCACAAACCGCAGCATGGGTTCCGCCTTGATCAACCTCAAAGCGTTTTGGAGTTGCTGGTAGCCTGCGTAGTGAACGGATCGATCGTCCATGGAGCCAGACAGCGGAGACAGAGCTACTGAAACTTTCGACGCCCCTTGAATTGCTGCGAGCGCTCTTTCGGCGCGGGCAGCATGGGTTCGCTGAACATTTTCGGCGTGGGTGCCTGAGTCGGACTTGATCCAACCTTCCTTAATTCTTTGGTCGACACCGATGCCCGGCGTCGCCGGGCCACTTCCTAAACCGGTGGAAACCAAGTTGGGTACTGCCACAGCGGATTGGGGCCCTTGGAGCGAAGCATCAAGCACGGTGCCCAGAGTCACGGAAGGCAACGTTTCCGATCGCTGCATTTCACCAAGGGCGCGGTTAAACATTCCCGTCGATAGGCCGGGAATGATGGCGGCGCCGTACCCTCGTTCGATGTTGTCTTGCTGCGAAAAATGAGAGGTCGTAGGGTGCAAAGATCCGCACCCTACCAATATTTTCATTTTCCCCGCATCCAAGAGTTCTTTCATTTCTATCGCAGAAGAGTGGATTCCAAAGCTTGATTCTCGGCTTACTCGCAAAAGCTTTTCCTTTTTCAGGCCAATGTTTGGCCGTGCCAGATCGTATTCTTCTCGGTGAGGCGACTGCGCGAGAGGGGCCAGCAGAGAGAGCGGGTCCATGGCTCCTCGCAAGAACAACACAACCGTGGTGTGCTGCCCCGAAGTGGCTGCATGCGCCCGCATTATCCAGGGGTGCGGCAAAAGCAGTGAGCCGGCGACTCCCGCTCCATACTGAAGCAGTTCGCGGCGAGAAATGGATTCCAAGCAGGTATTCTTCTTCATCAGATTTTCCTTTTTACTGAACCGAGTTTTCAAGTGATCCAAAGAAAAGGCCGGCTGCTGTGCGTACATAAGCCGGTCGAGTCTTAAATTTGTCGGGCACAGTCAAAGCATTGGTGAGCGCTATCTCCCCCTTTGCGGCCGGGTATCCGAACCGTTCCGCGCTCCAAATGCCCCCGTAACCGTGAAAAATAGCCGACCTCACGTAACTTTTCGCCGCTTCGAACGAACCTCGTTCGATCATCTCGCCAGCTAAGCGTTCCATTTTGTCGACTTGGGTTTGCCGCGAGGCGGGAGCGTTGAAGTCTGCCTGTTGGTAAGCAAAGCGGATCATTCCCACTACGTTGTTCGCCGACATCCAGCGGTTCGAACGGATGGAGTAACCGGTGGGCGGAACGCACTTGAACAAATCCAGCCCCATTGCCGCAGCGGTGTATGCTGCGCCAGGAACCCAAGGAACAGACCCTTTTGGCGTTGCACTGGCCACTTCTCGGTCGTTTCGCAACAAAACGCTCCGGGTTAAGGTTTCCGCGGTGTACCCGGCAACTTTCAGTGTTTTAACCACTTGTTGGAACGGATCATTCACTTTCGACCTAAAAGCGCTGTTAGACCAGAAAGACGGGTGAGAGACCATCTCCTCGTAAACCCCTGAAAGGTCGCCGCCCGAAGCTAAAAAAGATGCCTGAAGGTCTTTCACGAGGGCCTTGGTGTCGTCTGAACTTAAGTCTTCGCTCACGAAATAGTTGACTAGCATTTTGGAGATACTCAGAGCGGTGAGCGGGTGCTTAGCGAGGAATTGGATGAAGTCGATCCCTCCCGCCTCGCCGTCGGCAAAGCTGGTACCGAGCAGGCTTTTGCCGCCCGTCGGATTAAACCGCGGGACAAAAGCAAACTGACGGGGCCCATTAGGGGGGGACGCAATTGTCCAGCCAGCTAAAATTCGAGACGCAGCCCTCACGTCCTCTAAAGTATAGGAATTGGGCCCGCTGGTGGTACCGGCCGGAATCCCCAGGGAATGGAGTTCCATGAGTTCTCGTCCGTAATCTTCATTGGGGCGCACGCCTTTTTTATCGTCTACTCGGTTCAAGTAATTGTTGAGATACATCAACATGGCCGGGTGTCGTGCCGAGGCGAGTAACATATCGTCAAACTGCCCGTGAGTGTGCGAGGCGATCATCCTGACGTAGTCGGTGAATTCAAAGTTTACTTTTTCCGCATTCACGTTCAGTCGGTTGAACCAGAGATAAACTAATTTCGTTTTTAGCCCGTAGTTGCTCGCCACTGCGTTAGCGATCATCCTCGCCTGGGATGCTTCCCAAAGGGTGTAACGGTACTGGTTATAGATCTGGCCAGCACTCTGGCGTTCCAAACGCGCTGATTGGAGATCCGCTTCTTCTTTAGCCGAGCGCTTTGCTATTCCCAATAAACGTTTCATCTCTACGTCTAGCTGCCTGATAGGGTCTAGAAGCCTACGCGAAGTTTCGGTCACTTCGGCGTAGTTTTGGCTCGAGTTTGGAAAGTCGCGGGCGAGAAGTTTCTCAACGTCTTTGCGCTGGTAGCTAACGTCTGCCAGAGAGTGCATGACATAGCGTAAGATTGCGGCATGCGTTTTTGCTTCGTCGACTTCGCCATTGGTCAAGCGGATTAAGCCACGAATACTGGGCTGACCACCCGCTCCAAACCCTAGGCGGTCCAAAGCGTGTTGCGCTAGCTGCTCCGCCGAAAGAGACGAACTTCGCAATGACCGTGTGATAGCGGATTCCAGCGGTGCATTTCTTTTATAGTCTACGGGAAGCGCTGGATCCGTGATTTTAGGGGAGGGGACTGGCTTCACCACGACTGGCACCGGGGCGTCTTTGAACGTGACTTTAAAGTTCGCTCGACACCCGGACCAAACGGCAATTTGTCGGCTGCTGGAAGTGTAGCTCCAGTTACCTTGGCAAGACGCGCGAGAAACTTGTTGGGTTAAATCCACGCGCAGAATTTCTTTCCGATCTGAGATAGCGCACCGAGCTAGCCGATAGCTTGAACTGGAGCAGTGCATGGCCGAACTAGTCGATTCCGCTTTCGCGATCGACCCGGCGAGTAAAATTAAAGCGGTCAATAAAGAGTTAGAAACCACGGTAACCTCAAAAAAAAATTGGGTGGGCGACCTCTGTACAGTAAGACCAATGCAAAAATCGGTTCCCTGTGCCTGCCAAAGGCTTAAGCTTTTGAAATCCGCAGGCTTTGCGGAAAAACCGACTCATCTTTCGACAGTTAACAAAAGATTGAGCGCTGCCGATCTTTTAGCTACCAAGGTGGGCCGACACTTTAACTCATCGAAACCATGGGCTTAGATCTGTCGAAGAAGTGTGCAGTGCTTTGATCCTTCACAGTTTTTTAAAAAAAGCTTCTGAACTTGGGCATTTAGCGGTGCGTTTTGCGAGCGGGCTAGCTACCGCGAATTCAGCACTCGGGTGCTTTTGGGCAAGAACAGAACAAATTCGATCTTAGGCAGGCGCCCTCCCTCCGCTACTTCTTTCCATTCCATCGTGGGCGGTTCGTTTTGGTATTGAGTGGCGGGGGCAACGAGTTTAAGCGACTCGAGCATCGAGGTGAGGCCAATCCCACGGACTCCCCCTTCTTTGTGCCTTTCGGACTGCGGCACCGATTGGCCTGCGTCGTCGGGGGTAAAAACGCGGTTGGTCAAAGTAGGCGGAAGGTTGCTCACTTTAAAGTTGGTGATCCGGACTCGGATCCCTCGGTCCACTTCTTCCACTGCTTCGAAAGTGGCGAGCGACCCTTTGCCAGTTGAGCCATGC
The DNA here is from genome assembly GCA_031425635.1 of Pseudomonadota bacterium. Classification (GTDB taxonomy): domain Bacteria; phylum Bdellovibrionota; class FAC87; order UBA2466; family UBA2466; genus JAIEOG01. Next base: position 6,411 of record JANPJT010000369.1, on the reverse strand, counting down.
CCGGCAGCATTTTCCAAAGCGAACTCGAGAATTTTGGCGAGCGCCGATGGGTTTAAGTGCGGGTAATGGGAGATAATCTTGTTTGCTACGTCCCTTGCGTCCGCCGCTACGGCATCGATGTAGAACGAGTGCCCATGGGGGTAACTTCGGGCCACTTTTTTAAAGATTTCTTTGCAGTCCACGGGGTAGGCAGGCCCCGCAAGGAATGCAAACACCAACGCAAAGAAACCGATCGGTCGTAGAAAAAGTGCGAATGCCATGGAGATTCGCTGAGAATAGCCGCAACCAAAGCAAAACGCAGGCACTTTCTGAAGGGCTGCCCACTTTGACAATTTTGGTGTGCAGGATGAAACTCGATTTCTTGTGAGCGAAATTGCCAACCACCTTCAAGTTCTTGTGACAGGCGAAAGAGAAGACTGGGGACCGCTCGGCACTGAGTCCATTGATTGGAAATCCCTGAGCGTGCTGCGTTTCGAGAGGATCTTAGTAACTAATGAATTTCTGGAGCAAATCGCCCGGAAACCGCCCGAGTGGGTGGTCTTTTCTAGCCCGCGAGCTGCGGCCTTCTGGTCTGAAACTTTGCTCGCGACCGGTTATGAGCTCCCCGTGGAAACTCGAGTGGCTTGCGTGGGGAGCCGCACGGCGCTCGCGGCCGAAGAGAGTGGCTTTGACGTCGACTTCACGGCCCGCGAGCCGGGGACCGAAGGTTTCCTGGAGTCTTTTGAAAAAACGGCCCGACCCACCACGGTTTTGATACCGGCCGCTGAAGGAGGGAGGCGCCGTCTCGGGGAAAGGCTTCGGGAGCTAGGCTTTGAAGTGCAGTGGTTTTCCCTCTACCGGACCCTCCCGCGCACCGACATCGCAGCCCAGTGGGCCCGGCTGGAAGCTACGGCCGCGCAGGCGATCGTTTTTACCAGCCCTTCCTCGGTAGACGCCGTCCTGGATGTGTGCGAACTTCCCCCCGCAATGAAAGTCATCGCCATTGGGGCTTTTACGGCCCAACATTTGGAGCAAAGAGGGTTTGTTCGCCCTTCGCTTTTGCCGAGCGGCGATTTTTCTCGCATCCGGGAGGTCCTATGAGTTTGGTTGAACGCCCACGCAGACTTAGGTCTAGCGAAGCCGTGCGAAAGCTGGTAGCCGAGGTGACTTTAACCCTCGACCAATTGATCCAACCTTATTTTTCCACGTCGAAGCCCGTCGAATCCGAGCCGATTGCCGGCTTTTCGAACGTGTGCCGCTGGGGTAACGACGCTCTCGTTCGCCGAGTGGAGAAAGATCTTGAGCGAGGGGTTCGAAATTTTCTTCTGTTTGGCGCAGCCGAAGCCAAAGACGCGAGTGGAAGCGAAAGTGTTTTCCCGGATGGCGCTTTGCCAAAAGCCCTCCGCCTTTTGCGGAAAGAATTTGGCTCGGTTCCTTCGATTTACACGGATGTCTGCCTTTGCCCCTATACTTCGCACGGGCATTGCGGCGTGTGGCGGAACGGCCAAGTAGACAACGACGCCACTCTCGCTTTGCTTTCACAAATGGCCCTCGTGCACGCCGAAGCCGGGGCTGATTTCGTGGCTCCTTCCGATATGATGGACGGAAGGGTGGGAGCCATCCGGGCCATGCTCGATGGCGCTGGAAAGCACCGTGTGGGGATCCTTGCTTATACTGCGAAGTACGCCTCTCACTACTACGGGCCGTTCCGCCAGGCGCTGGATTGCGCGCCGGAAGCGGGGTCGGACCGAAGGGGCTACCAGATGGATTTTCGCAACCGGAGAGAAGCCGAACGAGAAGGCCGTTTAGACGCGCACGAAGGGGCCGACATGCTGATGGTAAAGCCAGCGCTCGCGTACTTGGATATTATTTCGGACCTCCGCAAGCAAAGCGATCTGCCGGTCCTCGCGTACAGCGTGAGCGGCGAGTACCAAATGGTAAAATTGATGGCCAAAGAAGGGCTCGCCGATGAAAGAGCGCTTGCCTTAGAAAATCTTTTTGCTATCCGCCGTGCAGGGGCGTCCGGGATTATCACGTACTTCGCTTCCGAAGCAGCAGAGCAGGGGTGGTTCCGATGAATCGATCCGAAGAATACTTTGAGCGCGCAAAGAAAGTCATCCCGGGAGGAGTGAACTCCCCGGTCCGATCGTTTAAGCACATCGGGAGCGCCCCCGTGTACTTTGATCGAGCGGAAGGCCCCTATCTTTTTGATGTGGATGGGAGTCAATACATCGATTTCTGTTTGGCTTTCGGCCCCCACCTTTTAGGGCATTGCTCAGCTCCCGTAGTGAATGCGATTAAAAAGCAAGTCGATCGAGCGACGACTTTCGGGGCGTGCCACCCGAAAGAGCTAGAGCTCGCCGAATGGGCAGTGAAAGCTTTCCCCTTTTTAGATCAAGTGCGGATGGTCAATAGCGGCACAGAGGCCGTCATGACAGCGGTGCGGCTTGCGCGTGGGTTTACCGGCAGATCCAAGATTATCCAGTTCGACGGTTGCTACCACGGGCACAGCGACGGTTTTCTGGCTAAAGCGGGCAGCGGGTTAAAAGACCTCAGCGAGTCTACTTCCAAAGGCGTCCCGGCCTCCATTGTAGCGGAGACGCTGGTGGCCCGAATGGACGATCTGGCTGGTCTTGAGAAACTTTTGGAGCTCCACTCCGGGCAAGTGGCTTGTGTGCTGCTGGAGCCCATGCCGGCAAATAACGGCCTCTGGCTCCCCAGCCGCGAGCACCTCGACTCGATTATTCGGCTGAGCCGGCGCTTTGGTGCGGTTGTCATTTTTGATGAAGTGATTTCGGGTTTTCGAGTAGGCCTTTCGGGAGTTTCCGGAATGTACGACCTCAAGCCGGATCTCGTGACCCTCGGAAAAATCATGGGGGGCGGGCTCCCGGCCGCGGCAATCGTAGGCCGCAAAGAAATCATGGAACTCCTCGCTCCAGTGGGTTCTGTTTACCAGGCAGGGACTTTATCGGGCAACCCCATGGCGACTGCGGCAGGCTGCGCCGTCATGGAAACGCTTTTCGATGAGCCACCTTACGAAATATTGGAGAGCCGGACGCTATCGTTCGTGGAACGCCTCCGCGCCAGTCTGGGGAGCCGTGGGGAAATCCGCACCGTGGCCTCTTTATTTTGGATCCACTTTGGCAAAATTGATGAAGCCTTTCCTCCGGCGCTCTCTCCAGAGTCTCGGTGTGCTTACGCAGGTTTTTTTAAGAAAGCGCTCGCACAAGGGGTTTATTTACCGCCGTCACCTTACGAAGTGGCGTTCCTATCGACAACCCACACGCCGGAGATTTTAGACGAAGCGGTCCAGAGGCTGGGGAAATGCTTCGAGTAGTCCAAAAACGGGGTTTTTTTATTTTCCTCTTCGCTTTGGTCCTTGCGCAAGTTGGCTGGTGGGCTCTGGTGTTTACAAGGGATGCGGAAATCATTGCTGGCCTGAAACTCCAGCTCTCTCCGAGCGCGCAAGCTGAAGTCCAGAGTGAAGCGTACCACCGTAAGCTCATGTTTCTTTCCGAGTCCGGTTTTTTTGCGCTGGTCTCTTTATTGGCTCTCGCCCTGTTGTATCGGGCGCTGCGGGCTGAGGAGCAGTCTAGAGTCGTCCAAAGAAACTTTATCGAAACCGTTTCCCATGAATCTAAAACCCCTCTCACGGCTCTGAAGCTACGGCTTGAGGCGCTGAAAGCTAAGCTCGGGGATTCTGAGAGTGGTTCCAGCGTCGGTTTGGCGCTCGATGAAGTCCGACGGCTTTCGGGAGTTTTAGAGAAGACCATGGAGCTAAACCGCAGCGAGCGGCACGCGCTCCGTTTTGAAAAACTGTGCTTTTCCGAAGTGGTTGAGTCGGTCGTTCGGCGGTTGGAGCCATGGACTTCCGCAAAAGGGGCCAAAGTGCACTTGGAGCTGGATAAAGAAGCCGAAGTTTTGGGGGATTTCACGAGCCTTCAAAACAGCGTTCAAAGTCTTTTAGAAAACGCAGTGCTCCACAATCCCGCAGCCAACCGGTGGGTTAAAATCACTTTAGCCCAGCGTTCTTCAAGCGTCGTTCTGGCTGTGGAAGACAACGGTCCGGGTATTTCGAAGCCCGAGTCAAAACGCGTTTTTGAGCGTTTTTTCCGAGGGCAGGCGGGCAAGCGGATTTCCGGAACGGGCTTAGGTTTGTACCTGGCGAAAGTGATTGTCGAAGCACACCGAGGGGTTTTGTCTCTGGCCGAAGTCCCGAACGGAGCGAGGTTTGAAATCGCTCTCCCGAGAGCCGTATGAGCGAGAAGCTTTGCCTAGTAGAAGACGATCCGACCATTTCGCTCTTCGTATCGGAAAAGTTACGGGAATGCGGCTTCGGGGTCTCGGTGTTTGCGACAGCCGAAGCGGTCCCTCCCGAGTCTTTTGACCTTTATATTTTAGACTGGATGTTGCCCGGCGCTTTGTCGGGCTTGCAGCTCTGTGAGCGAATTCGAAAAGCCTCGCCTTTGGTCCCCGTGCTGATGCTGTCGGCTCTTTCTGAGCCAAGCCACCGGGTCGAAGGGCTCAGGTCGGGTGCGGACGATTATTTGTCGAAGCCCTTTGAAATGGAAGAACTCTTACTTCGCGTAAACGGCATGCTGCGGCGGCGATCTTGGTACCGCTCGCTACCCACCGAAGGAGCGGTTTACCGGTGGGGCGAGTGCTCAGTCGATTTTCAAAAGATGGAAGGAAGCCGCGGGGCGCGAACGTTTTCGCTGACGCAGAAAGAATGCATGCTCTTAAAGCTTCTGATAGAAAATGAAGGGGATGCGATTAGCCGAGACACCGTTTTAGAGCGAGTTTGGGGTTACCACGTGTACCCTTCGACACGCACTGTCGATAATTTTATCATGCGGCTTCGCAAGTATTTCGAAAAGGAGCCCGGAAACCCCCAGCACCTCTTGTCGGTCCGAGGGCTTGGTTACCGGTTTATTAAATGAAGTCTGATCTCTTAAAGCATTTACAAGGAGAGCCCATCGGTCGGTTTCCGGTTTGGGCAATGCGGCAAGCGGGCCGCTATTTATCGGAATACCGTGCTATCCGGGCCAAGCATAGTTTTTGGGAAATGGTGACGCTACCCGAAGTAGCGGCCGAAGTGAGCCTCACCCCCCTTGCGGCAAAAATGCCGGTCGACGGGATTATTTTTTTCTCCGACATTCTCACTATGCCTTATGGCTTAGGGCTGCCTGTGGAAATGCGCGAAGGCGTGGGGCCTGTGATGGCAAAACCCATGGGAGCTTCTGATTTCGACGTCTTCCATACATACGACGCCGCCAAACACACTCCTTACGTGAGCCAAGCGCTTCGGATCGTGCGCGAGAAGACTCCCGCACCGATAGCTCTTTTAGGTTTCGCGGGGGCGCCATGGACAGTGGCGTCCTACCTCACTGAAGGGGCCTCGGGAAAGAAATTCGCTTCCATCCGCGCCTGGATGCACCGGGACCCTGGGTCCCTCGCAGAAGCGCTCGGATCTTTAGCCAGCGCGACGGTCCAGTACCTCAAGTCCCAAGCGGAAGCGGGCGCCGAAGTGGTTCAAGTCTTTGACACGTGGCTATCGGAAATGCCTCGGTCTTTTTTTCTCGAGCACTACGTGCCGGTACTGAATCAAATTTTCCGCGAGGTAAAAAAGAGCCGAGTCCCTGTGATCTACTTTAGTAAGCACGCGCACCATTTGCTGGAAGACTTTAAAGAGCTTGAAATGGACATTCTTAGCTGCGACGAGTTGCTCACTTTGGGGGAGTGCGAAAGAAAAACCGGTTCCCGCTTTATGCTTCAGGGCAATTTGGATCCGTTTCTTTTATTCTCGGATCCAGCGTTGGTTCGGCTGCAAACCCGCAAAATGGTGGCAGAGGCGCGGGCACTGTCGCGTCCGGCAATCCTGAATTTGGGGCACGGGATCATGCCGGGCACACCGGTGGAGTCGGTACGCGCTTTTTTTGAAGAGGCCCGGACCCTATGGGTTTAGCGGCCCTCATTTCAAAATACAGTACGCCAGGGCCCCGCTACACTTCGTACCCAACTGCGCCCCATTGGACTGAAGCTGCGGGGGCAAGCGATCACGAAGCGGCTTTGCAACGGATCCTACCGACGGACAGCCTTGCGCTCTACGTGCACTTACCTTTTTGCGAAAAGCTTTGTTACTACTGCGGCTGCAATATCCAAGTGACGGGCGACAAGAGCCGGAGCCGTGTTTATGTCCAGCGCGTCATTCAAGAGCTTCGGCACGTTGCCAAACTTTTGGGGGCGAAAAGGACGCTGAGCCAAATCAGCTGGGGTGGGGGCACTCCGACGTTCCTTACTTTGGATGAAATCCGAGATCTGGCGCTGGCCACCCGCGAGTGTTTTTCCATCGACCGGGATGCGGAAGTAAGCATTGAAATTGATCCTCGCGTGACGAGTGAGGCGCAGCTGGAGCTCCTTCGAGAGCTTGGC
>JANPJT010000368.1:0-15928 GCA_031425635.1 Pseudomonadota bacterium | reverse complement strand
GCTCTAGGTTTCGGGATGTTTAAGTGCCTTCGAATAAGGTGCCATTCTGATGTGTTTAAATACATTCCCCGGATTTATCAGAACCGAAATTCTCTGAAACGATCCACCGCGGCATTTTACGAATAATCACCCATCCACTTTCCCGCCGAAAAAGTAGCGGGTGCTGAGCACCGCCTCTTGTTGGCTCCTATCGTTCTAAGAGCCACCCAACGCACGCGTCAGACTTTGGAAACTCCAGTAGGCCTAGGTCGTAGCCTAGCGAGGCGGCTGTTTTGCCGCTGACTTCTAAGTACTGGAGTTTTGCATCGGGAAGGTTGGGGTCGTTCGACCAAAGCGCAGGCAGGTTAGGCCCTAGGTCGTCGGTGGAAAACGCGATTTCTGCGCCGAATGTGAGCGGCATGCTGATCGCAGAATTCTCCATCGTGTCGAAAGTGCGAAAGGTCCCCACTTCGCGCACACTAGTCCCATCGGATAAATGCGCTCGATACAGGTTTTGCTCTAAAGGCAACACTTCCCGGTCGATGATAAAGTAAGTCCCCGATCTCCATTCGCCTGCGTCTAGCAGAACGACGAGTTCCCGCGGGCTGACGAACGGCTTCACCACTAAAGGCGAGGTTTCCCGATTTTTTAGTCGTTCGGTAGCGGCGGGATCGAAGTGGAAAACCCTGCTGACGGAGCCGTTTTTGAGTTTGATATGCCCTCCCACCACCGACTTCACGCCGTGGAAAAAGCGGCTTTCCGCTTTCAGCGTAAGAACGCCCTTCTCTAGGCGCGCTCCAGAAACGCGGTAGCTAAGCAAAACCGGGGTATGGGTTTCCAGGAACTGTCTTTGCGGGCTGATAGAATGGGTGCCCTTGAGCACAAGGCTGTTGCTATAGACCGGTAAGAGGGCCTGGCTTTGCTTTAAGTTCGTCCAATAGAAGGGGACTTCTCCGGCTTCGGTCATGACCACAGCGAATTGCCGTTCGTCCACAAAAGCCCCGAGAACGTTCAAGTCCGCAAGGCACGGCGCGCTCGCTAAGCCCAACAAAACCGCTATGACAAACGCTGGTGTTTTCATCGGTGAGCCCTTTACCATTTCTTACTCTTAAGTGAGAGCGAAGAGTTGGAAAAGCTCGCGTGAACTTCGCTGCGGGGGGCGATTGGGCGGGGGAAGGTCCCGATTTTGCAATCACTCCCCACTGAATGGTCTGGATTAATTTTTTGGGTCTCACCCTGCTTGCCGTTGGTAGCATTGGATTCGTCCGGCTTCTTTTGAGGCGGCGTTCTCAGACTGCCCTGCGCGAAAGCTCGCTTTTGAAAGAACTCCGAGCTTTTCCGGCTCCTGAAAGGCTCGGGAACTTCCTGGTTCTCTTTGGCTTCGGGCTCGCTCTTTGGGGAAGGAAAGGGGGGCTGGTTTGGGCGATCGCGGTTCTGGTTTTCGGACTGGTGGCGCTGGAAGGGATGCGGCGTTTTCGCGCCCAAGCGCTTAAAGCCCGTTTTGAGAACACGGGGCTGCACTTTTTGCACGGCCTGAGGGGGCTTTTGGCGAGCGGCTTAGATCTTTCCTCCGCTTTGAACCGCCTTTCCCAAATCCAGTCGACTCCCTTTTCGGGTGCGCTGAGTAGGTCCCTCGGACGGTTCGACGGCGGCAGGACTTTCGGCGGTTGCTTGGACCATTTTCAACTACTGATCCCTGATAAGCTGATGGCCGCATGCTTTAAAAGCCTGCACTTGGCCTACTCGGAAGGGGCCGCCCTTCTGCCTTTGCTCGATAAAACGCTCCTGCTTCTGGAGTCTCAGACTCAACGAAAACGAAGGATCTTGGATTTTGAACGAGCCGCCCTAGCCCAAGCGGCGGTAGCGCTCGTGATGCCCTGGGGCCTGTGGGCGTTTATGCGGGTGATGAACCCGGAGTTTGGCGGGCTTCGGGCGCCTTTGGTGTGTGCAGTGATTGTTGCGGAAGGAGTGGGTTTGTGGTTAGTGCGGCGGCTAAGCTGCTTTGGGTAGGGGCCCGGGACCGAGCTCGGAGGCGAAACCTTCGGTTTTTTCTCCATGCGCTTTCGATCCTCATGGAAGCAGGCCTGGAGGTGTCTTATGCCTGGAAGCGGGCATCGAGCGAGCTCGGCAGTGAATGGAACGATGGCTATTCGGGTGAATTGTCGCAGGTGTCTCGCGGGAGCTTCTCCGAAGGCCTCGAGGCCCTCGAAAGATCGTATTCGGACCCCCGGTACCGTTTCTGGTTCGGTCTTATCGGTGAACTCTACCGGTCGGGAGGGAGTGTGGTTCAAACCGTCGATGCTTTTGCCGAAGCACTCCAACGAGAAGAAGACACCGAGTGGAGCCACCACTTGCAGTCGGTTCCTCTCAGGATCACTTTTGTCCTGGCGTTTTTCTTCCTGGTTCCCGCCCTGGCGTTGGTTCTAGTGCCGCTACTTAACGAAGCAAGTAAGGGATTTTAAGCTAACTTGTAGACTAGACCTCGCCGGTTGTTTAAGCTCTCGGCTTTTCGAGCGAAGGAACGTGCATGTCCAACTCCAAAACCGACACTAAAAAAATGGAAGCTGTGGTTTCTCTCTGCCGCAGGCGGGCTTTTATCTTTCAAAGCAGCGAAATCTACGGAGGCCTAAACGGTTGCTGGGACTATGGGCCTTTAGGAGTGGAACTCAAGCGCAACGTCAAAGAAACGTGGTGGAAAGACAACGTGATGGCCAGAGAAAACGTCGTGGGCGTGGATTGTTCCATCCTCATGAACCCACGGGTGTGGGAGGCCTCGGGCCACACGAATTCTTTTTCGGATCCGATGATTGATTGCACTTCTTGCCGCGGGCGTTTTCGGGCCGATCACATTGTGGGCAACCAGTGCCCTACCTGCGGGAGCAAAGATAAGTTTACGGAAGTGCGGCAGTTCAACCTGATGTTTAAAACCTTTGTGGGCGCGCTTGAAGATAGCTCTTCGATGGCCTATTTGCGGCCTGAAACGTGCCAGGGCATTTTTGCCAACTTCGCTAACATTGTTTCGACGAGCCGGGTAAAAGTTCCGTTCGGTATCGCGCAAATTGGAAAAGCTTTCCGAAACGAAATCAACCCCCGTAACTTTACTTTTCGGTCTCGTGAGTTTGAACAGATGGAGCTTGAGTTCTTTGTGAAACCGGACCCCGCGGAGGCGGCGCAGTGGTACGAATACTGGAAGAAAGAGCGGTACAATTGGTATTTACGCTACGGCATTTCTTCCGAGCGATTGCACTTAAGAGAGCACGAACAAAGTGAGCTCGCGCACTATGCCGCAGGGTGTGCGGATATCGAGTACGACTTTCCGTTTGGACGGGCAGAGCTCGAAGGCATTGCGAACCGTGGCGACTACGATTTAAAGCGGCACTCCGAGTTTAGTAAAAAAGACTTAAGTTACTTTGACCCGGAATCCCAGGCCCGGTTTGTGCCTTACGTCATTGAGCCTTCCGCGGGAGCCGACCGAGCGACGCTTGCGTTTCTTGTGGAGGCTTATGAAGAAGAAGGCGAGCGCACGGTGCTTCGCTTTCACCCCAAGCTTGCCCCCATCAAAGTGGCGATTCTGCCGCTCGTAAATAAAGATTCGATGCCAGAAATGGCGGAAAAGCTTTACCACGAGCTCCGAAAACACTGGAACGTTTACTATGACGACAAAGGGGCTATCGGCAGGCGCTACCGCCGGCAAGATGAAGCGGGAACCCCGTTTTGCGTCACGGTCGATGGAGAAAGTTTGTCGGCCGGTACGGTAACCATTCGAGAGCGTGACTCGATGGCGCAGCACAGGATTGCCGCGACCGAAGTCCTTGCTTACGTGAACAACGCGATCCAAAAGGAGCCAGAATCCCCATGAAGTACGTTTATTACTTTGGTGCCAAAGAAGCTGAAGGCGGCGATGCCGCTCTCTTGGGTGGAAAAGGGGCAGGCCTCCAGTCCATGGTAAAATTGGGGCTACCCGTTCCGCCGGGGCTCACGATTGCGACTCACGTCTGCCAGCATTTCATCCAATCCAATGAAAGCTTTCCCACCGGCCTCAAAGAAGAAGTGCTAGCAGCGCTCCACCGGTTGGAGAAAGAAGCTGGCGCCGAGTTTGGGAGCGCAAAGAACCCTCTGCTGGTTTCCGTGCGATCCGGAGGGGCGACCAGCATGCCCGGCATGATGGACACTGTCCTCAACCTCGGGTTAAACGCCGAGACGGTAGAAGGCCTTGCTGCGGCGACTGGCGATTCCCGCTTTGCTTTCGATTCCTACCGCCGGTTTATCCAAATGTACTCCGAAGTCGTCTTGGGGGTGTCTGCCCATTTTTTTGAAAGCCTTTTACTGGCTTCCAAAATGAAGAGCGGTTCCGCCTCGGACTCGGATTTGAAAACGGAAGAACTAAAAGCCTTAGTAGATGCATTCCAGGATCTCGTTAAAAAGGAAACTGGGAAAGCTTTTCCCGAAGATCCGCACGCTCAGCTTTGGGGCGCCGTTTCCGCAGTTTTTCGGTCGTGGAATTCCAACCGTGCCGTGACCTACCGTCGAATCCATAAACTCGCCGAAGACGGGGGTACTGCGGTGACCGTCCAGGCAATGGTGTTCGGAAATAGAGGCCCTGACTCGGCGACGGGCGTTGTTTTTACGCGAGATCCGTCGACGGGAGAGCGTCGGCTTTTCGGCGAATTTTTACCCAATGCGCAAGGGGAGGACGTCGTTGCCGGTATCCGCACGCCCTTGCCTATCCAAGCGCTCTCGGACCTGTCGCCAAAGCCGTACGGGGAACTGGTGTCTCTTGCGTCGATGCTCGAGCGCCACTACCGCGATGTCCAAGACATCGAATTTACCATCCAAAAAGGGGTCCTCTACTTGCTTCAAACCCGCACCGCTAAACGGACTGCTTCGGCAGCTGTGCGGGTGGCCGTAGAAATGGTGAAAGAAGGGCTCATTTCTCAAGAAGAAGCCATTCTTCGGGTAACGCCCCTCCAGATCGAACAGCTCCTTCACCCTCGGCTCGATCCCCGCGCTGCCAAACAAGTCATCGCGAAAGGCTTGCCTGCGTCTCCCGGAGCGGCATGCGGAGTCGTCGTCTTTTCCTCTGACGACGCCGAGAAATTTAAGATTGAACAAAAAAGCGTCATTTTAGTCCGGCACGAGACTTCTCCCGAAGACATCGCCGGAATGGATGCTGCGGTGGGTGTTTTAACAGCGCTGGGTGGGATGACCTCGCACGCTGCTGTTGTGGCTCGCGGCCTTGGGAAACCCTGCGTTGCGGGTTGTGGCTCGGTATCGATCGATTACCCTTCGCAAGTTTTTACTGTCGGCACTACCCGCGTCGCCCGGGGGGAGTGGGTGACTATCGACGGGGCTACGGGCGAAGTGATTTTGGGGCAAGTAGCCACTTTGAACAGCCAGCTCGATCAGTACTTCAATGAGTTTATGGGGTGGGTAGACACGCGGCGAAAACTGGGAGTGCGCGCCAACGCCGACACTCCCCATGATGCGAAAGTTGCAAGGCAGTTTGGGGCCCAAGGGGTGGGCCTTTGCCGCACGGAGCACATGTTTTTCGAAGCGACCCGCCTTCAAGTGGTTCGAGAAATGATTTTGGCTTCAACGGGCGAAGAGCGGCTGAAAGCGATTGGCCGGCTTTTCCCCATGCAAAAAGAGGATTTTGCGGGGATTTTTAAGGAAATGGTAGATTTTCCAGTCACCATTCGGCTCCTCGACCCCCCTCTGCATGAGTTTTTGCCAAAAGGTGAGGACGAGATCCGCTCCACGGCTATGGCGATGGGAATTTCGGCCGACACTATCCGGGCCAAAGTCAGAAGCCTTCACGAGTTCAACCCGATGCTGGGCCACCGAGGCTGTCGCTTAGGGATCAGCTTCCCCGAGCTATACGAAATGCAGACCCGCGCGATCATAGAGGCGGCAGTCGAAGTCGCCTCGGAGACAGGGCACCGGGTCGAGCCGGAAATCCTCATTCCGTTTATCTCGACGGCGAAAGAGCTAAGCGTTCTGAAGGCTCTAGTGGACCGAACGTGCGCGGAGACGCTCTCTCGGCTGCGTGCCGAAGTTGTTTACTCAGTGGGCACGATGATTGAGATCCCTCGCGCGGCCTTTGTGGCTGAATCGCTTGCGGCCCAAGTGCCTTTCTTCTCGTTTGGTACCAACGATCTTACCCAAATGACTTTAGGTTTATCGCGAGATGACGCGGGTGCTTTCATGCCCGCTTACTTGGACAAAGGCCTCTTTCAAGAAGATCCTTTCGCCAGCCTTGACGAGGACGGAGTAGGTGAGCTGCTGAAAATCGCCTCCGAAAGAGGCAGGAAAGGGCGCAAGGACTTGAAGCTCGGTATTTGCGGAGAACATGGAGGGGATGCAGCGACCGTTGAATTCTGCCACCGACTCGGCTTTAATTACGTCAGTTGCTCGCCATTTCGAGTCCCCGTGGCTCGGTTGGCGGCGGCGCAAGCCACACTTCGTCCCTAGGGGTAAAATAGAATGCGTTTAAAACGCCTTGAGTTGCAGGGTTTCAAGTCATTTTTGGATCGAACGATCCTGAACTTCGAACCCGGAATCACCGGCGTGGTGGGGCCAAACGGCTGCGGGAAGAGCAATATCGTCGACGCTATTCTGTGGGTGATGGGGGAGCAAAGCCCCAAGCACTTGCGCGGCGACACCATGACCGACGTCATTTTTGCTGGCTCCGACTCTCGGTCTGCGACTTCGTTCGCTGAAGTGAGTTTAGTGCTCGATCGGGAAAGTGTGGCGCTTGCCCCTACTTTTTCTGCTTTCGATAAAGGCGACGAAATCTCCATTACCCGGCGCTTGTACCGGGATGGCCACGGTGAATTTCTCATCAACCGCACTGCATGCCGCTTGAAAGACATCCACGAGCTATTCATGGATACCGGCGTGGGGCGCCGCGCGTATTCGATCATCGAGCAGGGCCAAATCGATCGGATGATCAACGTTAAGCCCGAAGAGCGAAGGTACATTTTTGAAGAAGTGGCGGGTATCACTAAGTACAAAGCGAAGCGAAAAGAAGCAGAGCGCAAGCTGGATCAGACTCGGCAAAACCTCCTTCGCCTGCAAGACATCGTTACCGAGTTAGAAAAGCAGATCCGAAGTTTAAAAACCCAAGCGACTCGGGCTAGGAAGTACAAAGAACTGAAATCGGAGCTCGAAACGGCCGATCTCTTTCTGATGGGCAGAGATTTGTTTGAGCAGCAGCTTAAGCAAGATTCGCTCAAAGAAAAAGTCGACTTGCTTCAAGGGGACCGTGCCGAAGCGGATGCCCTTTTCGCGAGTTCCGATGCGGCTGCAACAACGCTTGAAGTCGAAAGAATCGATCTCGAAAAGAAGCTGCAGTTCTACTCCGAAAGCGAGCGAGACCTTTCTTTGAAAGTGCAGCGGCTTGAGAGCGAAGTGGAGCTTTTAGAAGAGCGCCGCAGGAACTTGAAAGAAGCCGAGGCGGGAGCCCGTCACGAAGAAGAAGAGTTAAATAACCAAATTGAAAATGCCCAAGATTCGCTGGCGGAACTAGAGAAAGAACGCACTGCGATTGGGGAAGAAATCAGCGGGAAGCTGGAGATTGAAATTGGCGAGCTGGAACTTGCGCTGCGAGAGCACCAAGATACCGTTGCTCGAAAATCCCGTGAGCGCGCGGCGCTGGTGGCAAACCGGAATGCTTTAGCGGAAAAACGCGTGCAGCTCACGAACCAGTGCAGCTTCGCCGAGATCCGGGAACGTGAGTGCCAAGCCAAACAAGAAGATTTGAACCGTCGGTTAACCGACGCAGTAGTCGAAATTGACACTCGGAAAGTTCACTTAGGCGAAACAGAGACTTCGCTCCAAGGGATTGCCGATAGGACTTCCGAAGCAAACGCGGAAGCGTCGCGAGTGCACTCGGAGTGTGAAGGGGTCTCAGAATCGCTTTCTACTCTTGAATCAGAGATTTCCTCTGCGAGGGAGCGTTTTCACAGTGAACGATCGCGACTAAAATCCCTTCAAGAGCTTCAAGAAAACTTAGAAGGCTATTCTCCGACCGCCCGGGAAATCTTGCTCAAGATTGGCCCTGAGTGCGGCGCAACCCCTTTTGCAGAACTTTTTCAGCCCGATGCATCCATCGAAGAACATTTAGAAGCCCTCCTGGGCGGCGAAATGAACACTTTGGTCGTGCAAGAGGGCAAAGACGCGGAATCCATCGCTCGGTTGATAAACGACCAGGGCTTGGAGCGAGTGAAAGTCATCGCCGCGCGGGAGCTGGGATCGGTCGTTGCTTCAAACGACACTTACCCAGGGACCGTGCCCTTAGAAAGTTTGTTGACCGTGAGGGCAGGGTTTGAAGCCGTGGTGCGCTGGAAGTTAGGCGACACTTTCGTTTGCGAAAGCCTAGACGATCTTTTCCGACTGCGGGCCGAGTACCCTGGCGTCACGTTTCTTTCGAAAACGACGAGGGCGGTCGCGCATGGCGACAGAGCCCTCTCCAGCGGGAACCCTCCTACGAAGGTCGGGGTCTTTGCCCGTCGCCGTGAGATTGAGGCACTGAATGGCCTGACGGTGGAGCTCGAGCGCGGAGTCACCACCCTCGAAGCCTCTCGGTCAGAGCTTTTGGATAAGCTCGAGTCTTTTGAAAAGCTCCAAAGCGATTGGAAAGAAAAGCTTTCCTCGCTGCACATCGAAGCCATTGAACTACGGAAGGAACGAGAACGTCTGCAGCATGAGCTGAAGCGTGCCGATAGAGACTACTCCGACTTGACGGTCGACTCGCAAAGAAATATCGAGCGTTTGGAAGCCGCATCGAACCAACGGGAGGCTTCGACGGAGGAGCTTGCCGAAGTTTCAACTCTAGAAATGTCCGCCGCCCAAGATCTGGAGTCAGCGGAGGACTTTCTTTCCGGCTCTTCAGAGAGGTTCGAATCCCTTTCTTTGGAAATGCAAAGCCGCAAAGTGGATCGATCGCGGCTTGAAGAAAAGAAAAAAGGGCTTTCGGACAAGATTCAAAATGCTGAGAACCAAGTGCACGATTGGTCTCGCCGGCTCAGGATTTTGGTAGAGCAGAGGCAAGAAGAACAAGAGGAACTGAGCGGCATCGGGATTAAAATCGATGAAAAGCTCGAGCAAACGACCAATTCCCAGCAAGAGCTCTCCCAAGTCCGAGTTTCGATGAGCGACACCAAGGAGCTTTTCAATCAGTCGTGCGAAAACCTCCAGAATTTGCGAGCGTCTTTGAGTAGCTTGCAGTCACGGCGCGACACTGCCATGCGAGAGCTCCAGCAAGCGGAGCTGGCTCTTGCAGACGCCCAGTCGGGCCTTCACCGCCTGCGCGAGATTGCCTCTGAGCGGTACCAAACTCTCCCGGCTCTTTTAGACGAAACGGTTTTAATGGATCTGGAAAAACTGCCTCTTTTTGCGGCGGATTTGGATCTGAGCTGGGATACTTTGTCTCCCCGCGACCGAGAAAAGCTCCTCGCTGAACACGTAAAGTCGATCCGAGACAAGGTTGGCCGTTACGGAGAAGTGAATTTGACCGCCATCCAGGAGTACGAAGAAGTTGAAAAAAGATACTCCTTCCTGGCAGAGCAAAAAGCAGATCTCGAAAACTCTATTTTGATTCTCGAAGAAGCTATCCAGAAAATCGATTTATCCACCATTACTCGGTTTACCGACACGTTTGAAGCCGTGCGGAAAAAGTTCAACGAAATTTTCCCGATCCTTTTTAACGGCGGCAAAGCCGAGCTCATTATGACGAACCCCGACAACCCCCTCGAGGCGGGAGTAGACATCATGGTTCAGCCTCCGGGAAAACGATAGCAGAGCATTTCGCTGCTTTCGGGTGGGGAAAAAGCACTGACTGCGGTAAGTCTGGTCCTTGCGATTTTCGCGCGCAAGCCGAGCCCTTTTTGCCTCTTAGACGAAGTCGACGCGCCGCTGGATGATGCGAACGTTTCGAGGTTCAATACAGTCGTGCGTAAAATGGCAGAGAAAACCCAGTTCATTGTGATCACTCACAATAAGAAGACGATGGAAATTGCCGAAGCTCTGTACGGCGTAACGATGGAACGCGCGGGCGTTTCTAAAATGGCGAGCGTCCGCCTCAACTAGTTTTTGTTGTTCTCTGAACGATGAGTTCAAAGCACGGTTGCCCTGCTTTGAGGAAGGTTTGCTCAAATTTCGAGCGGCCTTTATCAAAGGAAGCCAAATCGTTAAACTCGTTCGGAGCGACTTCCCCGTGGGCCAGGACTTTCATCCCATAAACGGATTCGCAGACAAAGCGGGCTTCGTCGATATAAAATTTCTGATCCGATGCCCAAACAATGAGCCCTCCCGGCTTTAAAACGCGCAAGAGGTGCGGCATCACGGGGTGCAGGTACCAGCGGTGTTTCCGGTGCGCATTCTTTGGCCAAGGGCAGGGGTACATGAAGTAAAGGCGCTCGATCCTATCGGAAGGGACGCCGTTGAGGAGCGCCGGGATCGCATTGCCGCGGTAGCCCACCAGGTTGGGAGCCATTTCGCGGGCAACTTTTCGAACGAGTCGCACCCCCCGGGACTTGTCGCGTTCAATCGCAATAAGGAATCGGTCGGGGTGTAGTGCCGCGAGCTTCGAGAAAAAATACCCGCTGCCAGCCCCAATCTCTAACCAAATCTCTTTTTCCTGAAGAAAGTGGGCAGGGTCAATCAAGCGAAAAGACTTTTCTCCCCAGTACTTTTCGTACTGCTCGAGCGAAGCGCGCGAAATATCCCAGCGCAGCCTGCCGGGGTTGAACTCGGGTTCGTAATGGAGTTGCTCCAGATAACTCATAAAGCGGGGGGCTCAAAGCAACGTCGGCAGCGAGGTTCGTAAATTTCGCCCGCGCCTACCAGGATTTGCTGCCTTTCGTTGGAACCTTCCAAACGCTGCGAGCGGCTTGCAGGGTTGCCGCACAAAGTGCAAATGGCCGACATTTTAGTAACCATTTCCGCAGTCGCCATGAGCGCGGGCATCGGCCCAAAAGGTTGCCCGCGGTAATCCATGTCGAGGCCTGCCGCAATCACGCGAAGGCCTCGGTTGGCCATCCGGTGGCAGATTTCGACAATCAGCGGGTTGAAAAACTGCGCTTCATCGATGGCCACCACGCGGGTATTGTCTTCTAAAAACGACAAGATCTCTTCCGAGTTCGCCACCACCCGGGCTTCCATCCGTAAGTCAGAGTGGCTGGCTACTTGGTCGGTGGCATACCGGTCGTCAATGACTGGCTTGAAGACTTGGACTTTCTGGCGCGCTATCAAAGCCCGTTTGATTCGGCGGATCAATTCTTCCGTTTTGCCGCTGAACATCCCGCCGCAAACCACTTCGACCCAGCCGCTATGTGGAACTTGAATACTCACAATGAGCCGCACTATAGCCGCTCACGCGAAAAGCCACAAGCTAGCTGCTAGGCCACCAAGCCGTTTGCGGCCCTTCTAGCGGTTCTGAGCGGCCTTTAGGCCGCAGAGTGAGTAGGTGCGTAGTTTTCCTTTGGTGCTCCCGAACGGAACTGCTACTGAAATAGAGAGATGCTGAAGTTCATTTTATTGAGTCTGGTCGTTGTTTTCGGCGCAAGCGCTTCTAACGATCCATCACCGTTCGACTGCGTTGTGGACTTGTACCTTGCGTCCCAAGACCGAGGGGCTTTGTTGATAGGGGCAGCGAGGTACGCCCAAAGGTTTGAAGAGCTATCGTATTTAGGCACTACTTTAGAGGATCGGTCCCGCGGAGACCGAATCATTTTTGTCGATTACGGTGTGCCATTCCGGCTAAACGTCGGCTTCGCAAAAGAGGGCCAGAAGTTCCACTACTTTTCCAGACACCGATTTGCCTCTCCAAATTTTGATAGTGCTTCTTCAGTAGAAGGCATGGTGCTCGCTTTCCAAAAAATCGTCGCCGGGCCTGGGGCCTATGTAGAATCCCCTGGCGAACCTTCTTGGTACCGAACGACCCACCCCCACATTACGGGAGTCTTTTTATTTTCGCCGCGCGAGTCTTACCCCCGCGACTTTGTGAAGCGCTATGGCCTACCGCTCAAAGTCGAGCTGCCTGAAGGCACTCCGATTGTGCTGCTGGAAACGGGAGTCTATGTCGTTCCAGGGCCCCCCAACCGCTTGGTGGTGCCAGTAAAAGCCGCCGCTTTGTCGGAATCCGAAAAGGCCCAACTGACTGAGGGCCCGAAAATTGAAGTGACCCCTGCAACTCGCGTTCGGGCTGGCTTGCGTTGATCAACCGTTTGGAGTTTTTGCGTTTTCTCGATTGCCGCGTTTGGGTCCGGTATGGTTCATTTCAGTCACGATGCGTGAAAATACCTCTGTAGAGTTGCCCCTTTCCGTCCGAGTCGGCCGCTGGTGGTTTCAGCGACGGGGCGTTTCTCCTTTGCCGTTGATTGCAGTGTGTTTGCTGCTCCCGAGTCAGGCGGTCCTTTCTTCTTTCCAGGTCACCCTGATTGTTTTCGGTGTGCTGCTCGCTGAACTAGTTCGGATTTGGGCGGTGGGGTATGCGGGGAGCGTGACGCGTACTCGCGGAGATGCAGTGGGTAGGCTAGTGCATGCCGGCCCGTTTCGGTTCGTCAGGAACCCTCTCTATTTGGCCAACATCGCTCTTTACACTTTGTTTGCGTTGGCATTCGGTTTCACGTCTTTAGCCCTTCTGGTCACAGCCTACTTCGCAGTCCAGTACAGTTTCATTGTTGCCTTTGAAGAGTCTCGCTTAGAGGAAGAGTACTCGGCCGCCTATCGCTTTTACTGCGCGCGAGTGCACCGCTGGATCCCCGCGTTTTACCCACAAGTAAAGTCGAGCGACCACCCATTCAGCTTGGCCGGAGCTTTGCGGAGCGAACGAACAACGCTTGTCGCTATCTTGGTCATGTTGGGTCTCGCAGTCGCCAAAGGTTCTTTTTAAAGAAGGAAAGAAAAGCCGCCGCCGAAGCTGATGATCGTCCGGCTTTGAAAATACGCTTTTACGCCAAGGCTCACATCAAAGCCCTCTCCTAAGGCCGTCGACAAACCGAGAGCAAAATTTGCTCCAGGGCTTTGTGAAGGGACTGCCCCCGCTACCCCATAGTGTAGCAAGTGGGCTCCCAGCGCCCCAAACCCGGAAAAAAAAGGGGTCTTCAGTTCTAAACGAAACGCCATTTCCACGACGTATAAAGTCAGCTGGCGGCTGGGCTCACTTCCTGTGCCTCCTTGGAGCTGAAGGGTGCCCCCGAAAAGCGGAGCTCCCAATACGAGGCCGATGGTCGGCACTGCAGCCGTCCAATTTACCATGCCGCTCGGGAGTAGCGACTGGTACACAAGGCCTACCTCAAAGCGTTTTCCTCTGTTCGAAACCGGTCCTTGGCAGAGCGCTCCGTCCGTCGCTGCTTCTGACGCGATGCTAAAGAAGAGGGAAAGGAGCGCTGCAAAGAGCTGGGGGCGAAGCATCGTATTGGGGACTGTAGCGTGGTATTGTCTTAAAATCGATGGGCAAAACGAGCGTCATGGCAGCCTTCTTTCTTTCACTTTTTGCCATGAGTGCCCCTTTCTCCGAAGTGGTCGAGCAGCTTGAAAAAGGGCGCGTAAGCATTACTCAGCCCCCCGCCCTTTGGAAACAAAACGACTTTGTGTGTGTTTTCTTTGACTCCAAAGCAGTAGCGTGTGGCGTAGTGGTGGCGAGTCGAGAGGACATTGCCGAAGTCGACTTGGATTTTTCGAATGAGCCCCTCCAAAAAGGTTGGAGGGTAGGTCCCCCGCCGCCAAAGGGAAGCTTGCAGGTTGCAGTAATCGAAAGCGACTCTGTAAAGCTTCGTTCACAGTTTGGCCCACGGAACTTATTCCGAGGAGCTTTCGAATGGGATGTATCCCAATGGTTTTATGCCGTTTCGTATTCGAGGCTCATTTCCAACCACGTCGCTTACGGCGTTCAGATGGAAGTTTTTGATGTTTTCGATTTGAACCGAAATCTATCGGGGTACGGGTTTCTTCTCACAAGGAGTTTTTTCACCCAACCGCGCTTTGCGGGAATCGGGGCGCAAATTGGGGTAGGGCCGTACGTCTTTTTTACCAACGCGAATGGCTCGCAGGTGACTGCTCTCTCAGTGGTCGTGGACGCAAGCATTTCTTGGCGGTTCAAGCTGCTCCAGGGCGTGAGCCTAGGGGTGAACTCGGGGTTGCGTTTCCTTCCGGCTCCGAGTCTACCAGTGGGCGCGTCAATTGGTGTTTTCCAACCGCTTAAAGCCGCTATCGGTTTGGACTTAGGGGTGTCGCTCTAACGGGGCGGACCGGCAGCCTCAGGTTTTCTTGTGATCGGTGCTTTCTTGCCTTAGACTTCTCCTCAGGAAGGGGACCAATGGCTTCAATTTCAGAGATTTTGGACAGCTTGGTGGCCCGGAACTCGGAAGAGGAGTCCATTCTCCAATCTCTTTTCGGCATTGCTCAGTCTCTGCTGAGCGTGGGCCAGAAAGACTTGGGGTTGATGGCGGTGGCAGCGTCGGAACAGCCAGCCTTAAGGGAACTCCTCACGACTTTGCCTGAATCTGCCCGGACCCAGTTCTTCGGGTTGGTCGAAGCATTGGAAGTTTACCAATCGATCCACGGAAAACCCCTCGCTCGGCTCAATGACGCAGTGGTGACTGAACTTAAAGCCATTCGGGACCTGTGCCTACACGGCGGGACCCACGCGTCCTATTGACTCGAGCCCCCCTTTTTCGATAACAGTGGAGGATCATGCTGAATCATCATTTTCGCCTGGGGGTCATCCCTGCGCGGTGGGCCTCTACTCGGTTTCCCCAGAAAGTCCTGGCCAGAGTGGGGGGTAAATACCTGATTGAGCGCGTGTGGGAGGCGGCAATGGAGTCCCGTCTCCTGGATGATGTGGTCATTGCCACCGACTCGATGGAAGTGGTGCGTGCGGCAGAGGGGTTTGGTGCCAAAGCGGTCATGACGCCAGCGTCTTTGCCCAGCGGAACGGATAGGGTTTTCTTTGCGAGCCGCGAGAAAGACGCCACTACTATCGTTAATCTCCAAGGGGATGAGCCACTCCTCGAAGGGGGGGCCATCGACGCCCTCATCTTGGGGCTGGAAGGTGACGTTCAGTGCGAAATGGCCACGCTGTGCGTTTATCTTGAAAATGCTGAGGAAAAGCGGAGCCCGAACGTGGTAAAGCTTCAGGTAGATGGCCAAGGTCGAGTAAGCGACTTCTCTCGCGCTGCTTTCCCCGGCGAGGGCGCGGGCTTTTTGAAGCATTTGGGAGTTTATGCTTTCAGGCGCGATGCGCTCCAACGTTTTTGCGGCCTTGCAGTATCCGAGCGAGAAGCTGCAGAGCGGCTAGAGCAGCTTCGGGCTTTGAGTAACGGAATGGCCATAAAAGCAGTCGTTTGGCCAAGGGATACGATTGCGGTCGATATCCCTAGCGACATTGCTCGGGTAGAATCGGTTTTGAAAGAGCGAGAAAGAGGGCTTTAATGAAAGCGATCGGCAAGACACGCAGTAAGTTTATTTTTGTGACGGGTGGGGTGCTTTCCTCGTTGGGAAAAGGGCTTACGGCAGCTTCCATTGGGGCGCTTTTAGAGAGCCGCGGGCTCAAGATCACTTTAATGAAAATGGATCCGTACCTTAATGTGGATCCAGGGACGATGAACCCCTTCCAGCACGGCGAAGTCTTTGTGACGGAAGATGGCGCTGAAACCGATTTAGACTTAGGGCACTACGAGCGTTTCACGACGGTGAACTTACGCCGTGAAAACAGCATCACTGCCGGCCAAGTCTACGAGACCGTGATTGCTAAAGAACGGCGCGGAGAATACGCGGGAGGCACTGTCCAAGTCATCCCCCACATTACGGACGAAATCAAAGAGCGCATCCGAAATGTGAGCCAGGGAAATGATGTCACCATCGTTGAAGTGGGGGGCACGGTCGGTGATATTGAGTCGCTGCCGTTCATGGAAGCCATTCGCCAAATGGGCAATGAAGAGGGCCG
>JANPJT010000367.1:0-15068 GCA_031425635.1 Pseudomonadota bacterium | reverse complement strand
CACGGCGTCGCCCCAAACCACCTGGCCGTTCGAGAGGCGAAACCCGACGCTGAGCACTTCCGCAGTTTCTCGAACCTTGGTGAAACCCGGAGTGATTGCGTCGGCGGAGTGTCGCTCGTCTTCCGGGATCTCCCTCGCCTGCAGGGCCGCTAGGTCCTCGCAAAAGTAAGCCCCTTGGCCAATCGACGACAAAAGCCCTTCAATTCGAACTGCGGTTTTCAAGCGTACCGGATCCAGACGGACTTCAGTTTAGTGTAGGCATCCAGCGAATGCAGCGCCATTTCTTTGCCCCACCCGCTTTGTTTGAACCCCCCAAAGGGGCTCGCAAAGTCGTAGCACCCATAGTGGTTCACAAACACCATCCCGGCATCCAGCGCATTGGAGACCCGCATGGCTCTTGAAACATCGGACGTGTAAAAGCCTGCGGCAAGCCCGTAAGGGCTGTCGTTTGCAATTTCGACGGCTTCCTCTTCCGTTTCAAAGGGAATTAAAACCAAGACCGGCCCGAAGATCTCCTCGCGCGCTACCCGCATGCTGCGCTTCACGTTCGAAAAAATAGTGGGCCTGACAAAAAGCCCTTTCGCGTTTCCCTTTTCACCATCCCGTTCGCCGCCCACGAGAAGCGTCGCGCCTTCGCTTTTTCCAATCTGGATGTAGTTTAGTATTTTATCGAAATGCGCTTGGTGGCACTGAGGCCCTTGTTCGGTTTGGGGATCGAATGGATCGCCACATTTTACGAGGCTCGCTTTTTCGACCAGCGCTTTCTCTACCGTCGCATAAATACTCTTCTGTACAAGAAAGCGCGTGGGCTCCGTGCATTTTTCGCCTTTGTGCGAATAGCAAACGGTGAACGAGCGATCGATAGCCGCTTTCAGATCCGGAACGTCTTCAAAAAAAATATTGGGGCACTTACCGCCTAGCTCAAGCGAAAGGCCCTTGAGGTTCGAAGCGCCAGCGCTCTGCACTATCTTCTTGCCCACTTCTGTCGATCCGGTGAAAGACAGCTTGGCGACTCCGGAGTGCTTGGCTAACGCTTCCCCGCACTCGGCTCCCCCAGTCACAATATTGAGAACGCCCGGCGGAAGAATGTTTTGCTCGGTGAGGATTTCCCCGAGCCGGATCATCGACAGAGACGTAAACGGCGATGGTTTGACAACCACCGTGTTTCCCATTGCCAGCGCAGGAGCAATCTTCCAACAGCCCAATAGCAGCGGGAAGTTCCAGGGGACAACCAGCGCGCAAACCCCCACCGGCTCACGGCGCGTGTAGTTCAGAGACCCCGCCTCGACCGGGCAATTTTCGGAGTAGAGCTTATCAATCCAACCGGCGTAATAATCAAACACATCGGCAGACTCAGGCAAGTCGTCGACCAGCGCCTCGCGGTAGGTTTTCCCGTTGTCGAGCGTCTCTAATGTAGCAAGGGCTTCGGCGTTCTCGCGGATTGCGCTCGCAATTTTTTGGAGCGTCTGGGCCCGTTCTTTTCGGGTCATGCGCTTCCAATGAGGGAGCGCTCCCGCAGCTGCTTTGACGGCCAAGTCCACTTCCCCCGAAGACGCGTCCGCAACCTCGGTGAGCACTTCCAAGTTAAACGGGTTGATGGTTTCTAGCGTTTTCCGGGGCTTTAGCCACTCGCCATTGATCAAAAGCTTTTTAGGGGACCGGAGCCACGCGTGGGCCCATTCTCTTTTCGACATCGACTAAACTCCTTCTCTGCTTACTTTGGCTGAAGCACATGGGTGCGCCCGTAGCGGATCTTCCGCAAATGGTCGCTGCTCACTACCCCGGGCTGGGTATCGAAACCAAAAAGTCCAATGAGCCGGCTCGTTTTTCCGCGGATAGGTGTCACTCGGTGGAGCGAATACCGCCCCATGAAGAGAACGAGCGAACCCGGCGCGTTCGCGAGGTGCACCACCGAACTTAAATCGCCTTTCAGAACCGCTTCGACTTTGTCGTAGTTTTCGTCCGTGCGGTTTCGAATCTGAGGGACATACTCAAAATGCCCGCCTTCATCGGCGTTACGCACCATCAAAGACGAGACGAAATCGGTCTGATCAAAATGCCACCGCAGGTAGTCTCCATCGCCCATCACCGAAAGGTTCAGCGCACCCAGCGGATCTCCGTAGTGGTATATTTTTTCAATCCCAATCACTTTTCCGATGAAGGCTTTGAGAGGCTCCCATTCGTAGAGGCGCCTCATGAGTGACGCGCGAGGGAACTGATCATAAGCAACTGCGCCCAGGCGAGTGGGTTCGGTGAGGCGCCTAACATGGTTGGGGGGAAGATCCGCAGACGGAGTGTCCAAGTAAGCGTTTCCGACGACAGCGTTAAAAAAAGCTTCTTTCTCAAGGACAGTGCTCTCCCGCACCAGTTCCCCAAGCGCCTCGGGAGTGACAAACCCGGCGAGCTCACAGGCGCCTGTAGCGCCGAGACTCTCGCGGCAACGCTCCACCAGCGCTTGCCCCGAAGGCGTGTCCAAATTTAAAAGCGGGTATTTTGTTAGCGAGACCGCGTCCGAAACCGGCGTCATGACCCCTCCCCTTGGAGAACCTACTCCAAAGAAAGAGGACTTTCAAACAATGCGGGCTTTAGTCGGCAGAGGCAGTTTTAATGTTCAGTGAATCCACGCACCAGTAATCAAGACGCATCGCAACATCTTGTTTGGGAGTGTCGAGCAAGGCTTCCAGCTGGACAGAAGACTGGGGCTCGAGGGGAAGCTGCTCGTGCAGAAGCTGGCGCGCTCCGTGCCCCGTCATTTCAACGCGGCAAAGCACTCGAGAATCCGAATCGTTTACTGCTCGGTACGACATCACCACCGACTCCTTGGAGTTGAACCGGAGGTAGCTGCACTGGACTCCCACGGAGCCAATGGTTTGCTTATCACACCGAGCCACAGGGATTGCGGCCCGGACCTGGATATTTTTGTAGGTGAGAAAACTCCCTAGAACACAGAATGCCACCATTAGGCCTACCACGGCCCGTTTCGCCACGAAGCTTGCGCGAAGGTAAGGAAAAGCGCGTTGCTCAAGCGCCCAAGCGACTGCAAGGTGCACTAAAAAGATGGCACCCCAAAAGCCCAGCGCATAAAAAGGCCCCTGCAGCGATTCGTAGCCGGGGAAACACGAGCGGTGGATGCAGTTCACATTCTGATCGGCAGGGAACACAAAGTAAGACACGCCGAAAATGAAAGGGTTGAAGATCAGCGCTTTCTTGACCGCGCTGCCTTTGACCTCTTTCATTAAAAGAATCGCAACGATCGCAATGGGCAAAGTGAAATAGTGGTAGTGGGTCAAAAGGAATTCGTCCATCGGGAAGCTTGGCTGGTACAAGTAATCCACTAAACCAAACCGAGGCTTGCCAGAAAGCACAACGAACAAGTTATCGAAAATCCAAAACACTTGAGTGTAGCTTGCAATCGCCACAAAACCGATGAGGAGCCCTCGGTCCTTCGCAACGATCCCGTAACCAATGCCGATGAGCGCGAGGTTACAAAACCACCAGTACCTGCCCCAGGCCGCGCCGTAGCGGGCAAGATCGAGCGTGACGGAAAAGGTCGCCCATGCAAGCAGAGACCAGCCTACCCATTGCATCAGGGTATCCAGTTTGTTTTGTGACTGGCTCATTTGCCGCCTGAAGGAGGAGTGACTCCGGTGCCGCCGAGCGTGACGGGAGCGGAAGTGAAACGTAAAGTAGCGCCCCGTCCATTATCATACGTCACAGTGAGTAGCCTGCCGTTTTGGGCCCCGGCCGCCGTCGGCCGAAACTGGACCGGGACTGAGCAACTAGCCCCTTGCGCAAGGTTGATAGACCCTGCCGCTCCGCACGTTCCCGCTCCGACGATGAAACCTGCGGGCACGTTGAAGACAAGCCCCTGGGAGCGGTTCCGATTGCTAGTGAGCACCAGGTTTTGGGCCGCGGACGTGGCGCCCGTATTGACGCTCCCAAATTGGAGCGAATTCGGACTAAACGTGATGAGTGCCGTGAGATTCACCGAGACCCGCGCAGTGAGCGGGCCCGAAGGGTGAGAGCAGCTCAGGATAAACTCCACTGGCGCATTCACCGGATTGGACTGCGCCGTACCATTCAGCGCTTGGCTCAAAACCGCACCTGCTTGCGTTAAGTTACAAGCTGTCGCGTTCTGCGAACTAAAGGTCAAAGTCACGCGCCCTCCCGGATCGACAGCGGGAGCGGAACTCGTGAGGGATAAAATCCCTGGGGGCGCAGCGCCTACCGTCACTTGCGCCGATACGGGAGTTACTGGCACTCCTAGGGGGTTATTGCACTTAAGCGAAACACGGGTGTTTGCTGTCAAGGGCCCTAGCTCAAGATTCGAGAAGGTGGGGCCTGCACCGATGTAAACCGCCTGATTATCCGGGCCTGTGTAAGCGATACAATCGCGCGCATTGGACGCGGCCCAGTTCACGTAAACGCGGGAGTTGAAAGCGACGGAAAGTGCCGCAGCCCCCGGCGTTCCTGAAGCGGCGGCCACAGAAATACTTAACTCAGGGGGAAGGAACTGAGCGGTCGAAGGGTTCGCAGGCGAACCATTTAACGCAAGCGACCAGCGAACTCCGTTCCCATCGGTTCCAAAAACCAAAGGCACTCCGGTCGCGCTAGTTCCAAAAGTCACGTTGGTCCAAGCAACGGCCGGGCTCCAAGTCCCCACGTAGAGGTTCGTGAACGAGGTTCCGGTGGAACGAGCCACCCACCAGTTCCCCGTCAGGGGGTCGTTCGCGGCAACGTCCATTAGGCCATCGCCGTTCACGTCCACTGCGCTCACGTGGCGCCAGTTCACGGCCGGACTAAAGTTGCCCCAGTTTTGCGGGGCAGTAGCGCCGCCTAAAGTGACCCACAAGTAACCAACGACGGTTTCTAAAACAAGCGAATCCACGAGCGCATCGCCGTTGAATCGGCCCGTCACGGGAGCAGACACGGGGTTCACCGGACGAGTCGGCTGAACGGTTGAGGTAACGGTAATAGCGGCACGGGGGCAAAGAGCGATATTCGAGCTACTGTCCATGACGGTGATGGACACCCCATTTTCACGCCCATCTAAAAGTTGGCCTGCGATAGAGAACTGTGATTGCAAGTCCGAGGGCACCACAAAAGTAGCGGGGAGCTGATAACCCGAAGGGCGATCCACAATCACGGAAGTCACTCGGGCGGGGCGTGACAGGTCGAGCCCAATCGACACGTTTCGGTTTCCACTCAAAATTTCGCCGTCGGTTCCTACTACGAGTAAAGCGGGCGTTGGGTTCACTGCCACTCGGCAAGTCACCGGCCCTTGAGTCACGCTATTGGAGTTAAAAGAGCCAGAGCCACCGGAGGAGTTGACCGTTCGGCGTTGTGCAGTGCACGCGGTGAGTGCCAAGGTTGCCATCATCAAGGTGCTAAAAGCGATTGAAGCGCGCATAGAAAAAATCCCCCAGCGAGAAGTAGTTACAGTGAGGAACTGCACAAGCCTTGCCAAAGTTCTAAGCACACAAAGGCCGGGGAAATGCCTAACCTTTTGACGGTGGCCCTCGCGAACGGAGCGAACGCTTTGATTGTTTTGACGATTCACTGACCAAAACATTTACAAAGCGATCGATAAACCCCTGTGAGGTTCCTGACACAGGCGGGCCAAGCGCTCGAAATCGCTACCGATTGATTTCAACCGGCGGATCCCTTAGGCTACCCCTGCATGGACAAATCATTGCCAAACGCACGAACGGCCGTCCAGGGCATCTCAGACGGGTCCGTACTCGCCATCGGGGGCTTTGGGCTTTGCGGCATCCCCGAGAATTGCATTGCGGCACTTGCCGAAAGTGGCGTGAAAGACCTCGTCTGCATTTCAAACAATGCAGGCGTCGACGATTTTGGGATTGGGATCTTGCTAAAAAACCGCCAGGTCAAAAAGATGATCTCCAGCTACGTCGGAGAAAACAAACTTTTTGAAAAGCTCGTGCTTTCGGGGGAGCTGGAGCTCGAGCTCACGCCACAAGGCACACTCGCCGAAAAGTTGCGCGCGGGAGGAGCCGGGATCCCTGCTTTTTTTACTGCCACGGGCGTCGGGACACTGATTGCTAAAGGCAAAGAAACCCGTGTATTCCACGGGAGAGAGTACGTTCTGGAGCAGTCGCTTTTTGCAGACTACTCGTTAGTGAAGGCTTGGAAAGGCGATACGTTGGGGAATTTGGTTTTCCGAGGGACTGCTCGAAATTTCAACCCAGTCGTCGCCACTGCAAGTTACCACACCATTGCCGAAGTCGAAGAACTCGTCGCCCCCGGAGAGCTCGACCCCAACCACGTCCACGTTCCAGGGATTTACGTTCAGGCGATTTTTCAAGGCACTGGCTACGAGAAGCGCATTGAGAAACGCACCACAAGGAGCTAGCCCCATGCCGCTGACGCGTGAACAAATTGCTATGCGGATTGCCGAGGAGCTCCACGACGGAGACTACGTCAATTTAGGGATCGGCATTCCGACACTCGTCGCAAACTACGTGCCTCAGGGAATGCACGTCGTGCTCCAAAGCGAAAACGGGGTGCTCGGCGTCGGTCCGTACCCTTTGGAATCCGAAGTAGACGCGGACTACATCAACGCAGGCAAAGAGACGATTACCCTTCAAAAAGGATCGTCCCTTTTTTCGAGTAGCGACTCCTTTGCGATGATCCGCGGCGGCCACGTGGACCTAACCGTGATGGGTGCGATGGAAGTCGATGAAGAAGGGAGCGTCGCAAACTGGATCATCCCCGGCAAAATGGTGAAAGGCATGGGGGGCGCCATGGATTTAGTGGCTTCGGGCAGCCGCCTGATCATTGCCATGCAGCACCTTTCAAAGAGCGGGGAAAGCAAAGTGCTCCGCCAGTGCACTTTGCCGCTCACCGGAGTGCGAGTGGCCGAACGCATTGTCACTGAGCTCTGCGTGATGGATGTTATGCCCGAGGGGTTGCTGCTCCGAGAGCTTGCCCCGGGCGTCAGCGTCGAAGAAGTTTTAAAGGCTACCGAAGCGCGGCTCACGGTAGCAAAAGATATTCGGGAGATGGCTTTTTAGAACCGAAAGTCCGCTTCAAGGACTGTGAGGCGCCCTTCTTCAATTTGCAGGACTGGCCGCCCCTGCTGGTTGGTAACCAGAAGCCGGTATTTGATATACATGGTTGAAGCGTCTGGCAGCTCCCCATCCCCTACTTGCGCCTGGACTCGGTAAACCGAGTCGGGCGGCAACGAAGCGTTCCAAGCCACTTGCTTAAAAAACAACGGCACTGCGGCACGTGGAGAAGCCGGGCCCTCCCCCCGCAGGCCTGCGGCGACCAATGGGGCGATAAGCGTCTGCAAAACCCCGTCTAAGAAAGCCGGGTGGAGAACACTTTCTTCTCCAGGCACCGGATGGACGAGCGCATCGACCCAGAGATCGTGTGCCGTAAGGTAAGTGACTCGCTGAAAAAGAGGCCCGTATTGCAACCCAATCAAACCGAAAGAATTGTACAGAGACTGTGGGCTTATCTCTACCGACTCGTGCGGGATCTGCGGGAAAGGCTCACCGGCTAACTGGGGCCAGGTTTTCCCGAGCTTTAGTTCTCCCACGGCGTGCAGCGCAGGGCGATTGGAGCTGTCACGCGAACCACAGCTCACTTTAGCTCTTCGATTTTCGATGGAAGAAAGTTGCGTGAGGAGGCACGGGGCCCGCTCGGCGTCGGTCAGCAGCAGCGGCGCGAGCACTTTAAAAGACTCCAGAGTAACAATGGGAAGTTCAGGCGCCGATTTGGATGCGGCGAGCAGGCTATTGGATAAAAAGGCTGCCCCAGGCATCACTGCCTGACCACGAAAAACGTGCTGCTTCATGCCCTGGGCAGCTTGACAAGAAAGCGGGAGAGAAAACAAAGGGTGAATTCCCACCGGTTCCAGCTCCCCCAGCAGATTCCCACACTCTTTGGAAACGCCCAGCGCAAGGGCACCCCAAAGACACACTATGCCGCAAACGGAGCGCATCAACTACGCGGTCCGTTTGATCACGTGGTAGCCAAACTGGGTCGGTACCGGCCCGGAAACTTCCCCGACTTTCAGCGCGAAAGCGGCTTTTTCGAATGCCGGGACCATTTCGCCGGGGCCGAAAGTGCCTAAGTCCCCGCCTTCTTTCCCGGAAGGGCACGACGAAAAAGCGCTCGCTAAAGACTCAAATGTATTCCCTTCGGAAAGCTTCTTTAAAACGTCTTCCGCCTGGTACTCTTTTTCCACTAGGATATGGCTCGCTCCGATAGTCGGCATAAAAGGATCCCTCTCAATAAAAGTGCCGCTATCTATACGACAGAACTGCCTTGGGTCAAAGCGCTGCTTTGCAATGGTCCCAATCCCAGCGGCATTCCACCCGCGAGTCGCACGCTTCAGGGCTTGAAACCTCTTCGCACGGAGCCGGAGCTTCTACTTCAGGCGCCCGATCCCGGCAGACTTGTGCGCCATCATCCCAATGGCAGCCTAATTCCGCACAGGCCTTGACCGACCCCCACTGGCTGCAGAAGTCTCCGTACGATGCCTGAGCCGTTACCAAAACAAGTGCAATGAACGCTAATTTACCCATGAACCCCTCCCCTTCCCAAAAACGCTACACCAATGAAACCAGGTTTGAAAAGGCCCTCGCTGCCGTGGTACTCCAGCCCGAGTGACCCCCGCAGTCTACATCGATGCCGATGCGTGCCCCGTGAAGGAAGACACTTTCCGAGTAGCGAACCGGTACGGCTGCAAAGTCTGGGTAGTATCGCGTGTCGCCATCTTCTTGCCCAGGGCGGATTGGATCGTTCCCGTTGTCGCAGGGGACGGCTTTGATAAGGCCGACGACTGGATTGTCGAGCATATCCAAGCAAACGACATAGCCGTGACGGGCGACCTTCTGCTCGCTGAAAGGTGCATTTTGAAACAGGCCCGCGTGATCGATCCCCGAGGGCGCATTTTGGATCCGGACAATATTTCCGAAGCCCTCTCGATGAGGGAGCTTCTTTCGGAGTTGCGGCAGCGGGGAGAGATTGGGCTCGGGCCTGCGAAGATGGGGAAAAAACACAAATCGAACTATTCGTCTTCGCTCGATGAGCTGATCAACAAAATCAAAAGAGGCAAATAAGCGCTACGCCGCTTTTTTCTCGGCCGCTGCTTTTGTCTCCTCCATTGAAAAGAACGAAGTACAAGCAAGATCAATGAGCTCTGGACTAAGCTTCGGAGGCATCAGAAAGAAATGCACGTGATCGCACACGATATTGAGAATATCCCTAGGGTGAACGCTCCTAAACTCACGTTGCACTCTGCGGTAGTACTTTTCTACTAGGTAGCTAAACGCTTGTTCATCAAACTCGATGCCATTTTTTTTACAGACGACTTGGAAAATGAACTTGAAGTCGGATTCCGTTGGGTTGGGGGTTTCAATTTTGTACCGAATACGCCGCCAAAAAGCCTCGTCGCCAATATCGCTAGGGTTTAGGTTGGTGGAAAAAATTAAGAATATCTCGAAAGGCACCTGCACTTTTTTACCGCTGGCGAGCGACAAAAAATCCATTTGCTTTTCCAGCGGGTAAATCCAGCGATTGAGAATTTCCGAGGGCTTTACTTTTTGCCGGCCAAAATCATCGATGAGAAGCACTCCCCCGTTGGCTTTTAGTTGAAATGGCCCTTCGTAGCTTAACTGCCCCGGGCTATGGCGCAAATCCAACATCTCCAGCTGCAACTCGCCGCCTACGACGACAAAAGGCCTAAGCGCAAAAACCCATCTCGGATCGACCGCCACGTTTTCACCGCGCAAAGGGTGGCCTTCAGGCAACGCTTCGAACGGGATAGGGATGTGGGTTTTCTCATCAAAGACTTGGATGATTTCGCCATTGGCTTCAATGGCGTACGGAATAAACATGCCCTGGCGAAAGAGCCGCGCTATGCGCTCCGACATCGTCGTTTTCCCGTTGCCCGGCTTTCCGTACAGAAAAATCGGCCCGCCCGAATTGATCGCAGGGCCCAGCTGGCTCAAATACTCGCTCCCAATTTTAATGTCGCTAAAAGCGGAGTCCAGGTGCTTTTTTTTGACCGAACGAGACTGGAACTTCTGGGATTTTACCGACTCCGTATACACCTTTACGGAAACCGGAGCCGGACCGTAATAAGGGGAACGGGATTTGATTGCCGCAGTGTATTCCGCCCCTTTGAGAGTGAGCCCGAGCGTCAGCCCCATGGCGCCCCCAATGCCACCACCGCCCACCGGAGCGACAAGATCCTTATCGCGAAGCGTCGTAATAATCGGGTCCACTAGGCCTGCGGGGAGCTTTACGATCCGCACAAGCTCAGAGCCCCGCGTCGCCCCCTGGGCGTGGAGGATTTTCAGGAGACAGTCTTCCACGAAAAAAGTGTTTATTTCCGCTTCTTCGAGTGACTCAGGGCGTTTTGGAATCCACACAGCGCGATTTTCCTCGAGAAAGGTATCGGCAGTTTGCAGCGTTCTTTTGAGCGACAAGGTTTCCAGAGCGCCCCGCTAGGAACCCAAGCCGGGGCACGCTATACTAGCGCAATGGTCGTGCCGCGCAGATGCTGGTTCTTGCTCTTCTTTTTCTTATCTTTGCAAGCGACTGCCGAGACCGAAAATATTCAGGTGGCGTATGAGCTAGAGATTGACGAGATCTTTGCAGCGGCCCTAGCTCCCTACTTCGATTTGGATGGCGACGGCCGAAAAGCTGAGTATTTAATGAAGGACCTCCCGAAAGAGGCCCCCACCCTTGAGGCGCGGCACGTCGCCGAACTTCCGGAAGCGGTCCGTGCGAAAACCCTCCAAAACTACACGCTGC
This sequence comes from Pseudomonadota bacterium, assembly GCA_031425635.1. Classification (GTDB taxonomy): domain Bacteria; phylum Bdellovibrionota; class FAC87; order UBA2466; family UBA2466; genus JAIEOG01. The sequence goes on along the minus strand of JANPJT010000367.1, from coordinate 4,277 downwards.
AAGACCTAAATGCCCCCGCAAAGCCTTCCCCGTCCGGGCTCATTGGCTTAGGGGGCGCGCCCCTTAAATCCACGAGCCCCCTCGATACGGTCAACCGGCGCTGGGCGGAACTCTGGCGGTCCGCATCGCTGGAAGAACGCGCTGCCTGGGTGCCCGCCCGAGCGCTCTCGCGGAGCGCTCAGGCTAGTCTGCTGATGAAAATGCTCCAAGACCGCAACGCGTTCACCAAGTCACTCCCCGCGCTCCGCCCGCAAATAAAAGACACCGAACTTGCGAACGTTTTCGAAGGCCTGCGCTGGCACCGAGATGGAGCCCAACTGGAATTTACCGATTTAGGGACTTCTTCTAACCTAATGGGAACGCTCGCCCGCTGGAAGCGGCTTGCGTCGCTTGCGAACGTTTCGCGCGCCTTCGATGAGGCAAAAGACACAGCGGCCGGAGCGGGGTACCACCTCAACATTAGCGTGCACGGCCCGTTGGAACGGGACTTGACCGAGTTTGCGCACCTGTACCAAAACCGTTTCCTGGTCGATGCGGTAGCAAACGGAAAGGGCGAAAAACTTTTTCGTTTAAATAACCTCGTAGGCTACCAACCCAACGTCCGCACCCGAGGCATTGTGCGTTTGAAAGACACTTCTTTTTTGGAAGTGCGAGCGCATTTCAAATCTGCAGAAGAGGAGCTTCGGGAGCTAAAAGAATTGCTTCAAATGCCGGCTGAAGAAGCCCATGCGGTTTTGGCGCGCGAGACGAATGCGCAGCTCACCCCCGAAATCGTGCGCTCACTGGGCGGATCCTCCCCGCTTGCTCTGTACCACGTCGTAAGCTCGATCGAGCGAAGCCTTCCACCAGGGGAACCGAAATTTACTTTGGCTAGCCCCGAAGTCCGTAGCGCCCTCATCACCAGCGGAAAGCCGAGCGTCGACAGGGTTTTGGACCTGATTGAAGTAGGGAACGCCGCTCGGACGAAAGGCGAATCTCCGACTTTTCTTCGCGAGATTGCAAAAATTCTGGGACCTGCCGTTGATTCAGAGGTCATTGCAGCGCTTTTAGTGGATTCGCGTCCCATTCCGGAGGTGGTAGAGATGTTGCGCGGAGTCCTTAAACGAGACTGGAACAAGGCTGTCGGCTCGGTGGCGCTTCAAGAGTTTTCACAGCGCCCCGTTGGTAGTCGCCTGCCCCAGCTGTTTGCACTGGCAAAGAAAAATCCCGAGTTCGAAAAAGAATTTAAAGACTACTTACTTTCCGAGCGATCGGAAAACATTCGAAAGAGCGAAAACTTCTCCTGGCGGGACCACCTGCCTTTTTTTTCGCTTTGGATGAAAAGCGCCGAAGTGCAAGGCGATAGCGCTTTACGCCAGAAGCTTGCAGACTGCATCCTGGGGCTACGAATGAAGCTGTCGGATAAGTGGGTGGCTTCCCAACTTTACGCTACCTTGGAAGGCACCGACAGAGAAGCCATTGCCAGCCGGTTAAGGGTTGAATCCAAAATCCCCGGCCCGACTCGGCGCTTACTTTTAGACGAGTTTGCAACCGGGACTTTGCCGCCATCCCTCATTGCCTATGTTTCCAATCACCTCGACGATTGGGATTCCGATCGCGAATCTCTGATTGCGGGCTACCGGTCAAAGCCGGCGCATCAAAAGCTGCTCCAAGAAAAACTCTATGGCCGACCAAGCTCGCCGTCTTCTCTCCCCTGCAACACCCTTTACCCTCGCCTCGCCGAAGCGACTCGAGAATAAGCTCCCTTTCCAGCACCCATATGCTAAAGAAGCGAGCTCTATGTTTCGAGCACCCTTTTGCTTTGCCTTTTTTGCCTTTTCCGCAATCCGCAGCGGCGCGGTGGACACCCCGCTCACTCGCCAACTTCAAACTCTTTTAACGGGCCAAGCGGGAACGTCTTTCGCGGCAGCGGAAGTGCTAAAAACCACTCGCTACGCCGGTTACGTTCTGGAACAGGAGACGCCGCGGTTCCTCATGGCTCTCAAAGACGATCGAGCTTACGTAGTGGACGCAGCCGCGCGTTGCTTGGAAAATAACCGTTCGTGGAAAACGCCGGTGCTGCGAGACGCGTTGGTTGAGCTTCTGACCGCCGAATCCCCGCTGGACCCTCCCCCCAACCGGGCGCTGTGCATTAAGCCCGTTTTTATCCGCCTGGAAGACGCCGACCGCTTGGAGTTTACACACAAATACCTTGCGTCAGACGACCCCGCGGTTTTGCTCGCGTTGATCCCGCTCGCGAAAGAAGCCCATTTCCATTTCACCGAGCCGCATAATTTTGACCGGCTACTCGACCTCCTGGCCCATCCGGACGGCGCAGTGGCGATGGCGTCTTTGGAAACTTTGGTTGAATTGGTAACCGAATCGAACCACGAGGAAATTGCCCGTGTGGTTCGGCATTTAGAAAACGGCTCGGAGCCACTCCTTGCCGAAGCCAATCACTTGATCTCACGCATTGCGCCCCACACCGAAACTGACAGACAGGCAATCCGACAGGGCCTGCTAGAAACCATGCGAGCGGTAGGCCCGCAGAGCAAAACCGGGTTACTAGCCAAAGCGCTTCGCCGGAAGTTTCTCCAGGCGCCCCTCAAACCAAAACCAAAATCGACTTCCAGCGCCCGAATCAACTGCCCCGGAGTGGTCCTCCGGTCGACCCGTGAAATGCGGGGCCGAGGGAAGGCAATCCGAGATGACTAAGCTTGTTCCGTGGCGGCGTTGGGCCGTGGGTGTGGCTACTTTGGTCGCGTGTGGCGTGAGCCCAGCGGCTTTGGGGGCTCGACTCGGCTGCGTGGGCAAGCTTCGCCCGCCCCAGCCTTTCCGAGTGGCCCTCTGGGTTGGGGGAGCGTGCGACGAAGAGTCGATCGAAAAAACGGCGGAGCACTTTTCGACGTTCCAGGACTCGATCCAAATCGACCGCTTTCGCACGCCCCAATTCCGCTCGGGCGAACTGCGTGGCTATGACGCCGTCGTAGTGCCTGGCGGCTACATGCACCAGTACCAGTCGGCTTTGGGAGAAAAAGGGGCTACCAGTATCCGCGAGTTCGTCCGCGGAGGCGGAGTTTATCTAGGGGTATGTGCGGGAGCCTACGTATGCTCCCGTGGACTTTACACTCCCCTTTTTACTCCCGTAGGAGTGTGGTCGCTCGATTCGGTAGGCCGCGGGATTGCGACTTTAGAACTCACGCCGGACGGGCAAGCGCTTTGGGGCGATGGCGAAAGCGCTCCCTCGCTCAAGTACGTGAATGGCCCGAGCCTTGTTTTAGATCCCAGCGCAGTGCACGCAAAGGTACTCGCAACGTTTTCCGCTTTCGAACCTTTTGAAACAAGTCGGAGCGGCGACCGGCCGGCGGGGCCGTCCATCGGCAGCGTGGCAGCGCTTCAGTGCCCCTATGGACTTGGCTCGTGCCTTCTGTTTTCGCCTCACCCTGAGCTCAGCCCGGGATTTGAACGGTTGCTTTCCGAAGCTCTTTTGCAAGAGCTTCGAAAACGGCAGTAGTATCCACTGAAGGGAGCGCCCATCGATGCTTTTTCCAAACCCCGCTTCCAGTTCCTTCACTAGCGCCTGGGAAGTGCTTTGCCTGTTTTTAATCCCCATTGGCGGGGGCATCCCCGCGGGGGTGCTGCTTGCCGAAGCCCGGCACTTGCCGTGGGGATTGACCGCTTTGCTTTACCTTTTGTCCGACGTCGTACTCGCGAGCGTGCTGGAGCCCGTGATGCGGCTTTTTATCCGACAAACCGAAAAGTACCCGCCCTTAAAGAACGCAACCCAAAGCGTTCGACGGAGCTTTGAAAAATTAAGCTCCCACTACGGAACCCGTTTAGGGCCTTTGGCTTTGGTCGCTGTTTCCCTTGGCACCGACCCCATGACCGGGCGCGCGGTTGCGGCGCTTGCGGGCCACGGGTTTCTGAGCGGTTGGGCGATAGCGATAACGGGGGACATGATCTACTTCGCGCTGATCATGGTTTCGACACTTTGGCTCAATAGCTATCTAGGGAATGGCACTTGGACGACCGCCCTCATTTTGATCCTCATGCTGGGCGTGCCTTTGCTATGGCGGCGGTTGCGAAAGCTGTTTCCAGTACGCAACAGGAAATGAGGCTTGGGCCGGGCAACCTTCGCGGTTTTTGGTTGTCCAAGGCGGTGCGCCGCCCTCCCGCGCGAGGGGTTGGAAGATCGAAGTAGACGGCTTTTAGGGACTCGTGCTAACTAGCTGAAGTTAGTTGATTCTTGAATGGGCGGGAGTAGCTCAATTGGTAGAGCATCAGCTTCCCAAGCTGAG
>JANPJT010000366.1:0-1755 GCA_031425635.1 Pseudomonadota bacterium | reverse complement strand
CGAGCGCGTGAAGGTGCTGTATCACGGAAAAGTGAAAGGTGTAATCTTGCCTGTAGGGGATTCGGAAATGAAGGTTTCCGCCCACGAATTCTTTGGTTCTGAGTCTGAGAAAATGGGGGGTCGCGGTTCTGTCGCTGAGGTGATGGAGGGGCTTCGTGGGGCGCGCTATCGTGATCTTTGACACGGATATTTTCATCTGGATTCAGCGCGGAAACGTGCGCGCGGCTGCCCTGGTTGATGCACAAGTTGAACGCTACCTGTCAATTCAAACATATATGGAATTGTTGCAGGGTGCAAAGGATAAGCAGCAGTTGAGATCAACTAAGAAATTTATTGCGCAGCTTGGGTTTATAGTGCTTCCGTTGACCGAAAACATTGGACATAGAGCAATGATCTACGTTGAGCAACATTCGTTGTTAGGTGGTATGCGGGCTGGTGATGCATTGATTGCGGCAACTGCGGTAGAAAATGACATGCAGTTGAGCTCATCGAACGAAAAGCATTTTAAGGTAATCAAGGAACTTGATCTCAAGGTGTTCAAGCCCTGAGATGTCGATGTTCTTGAGTTATGAAACAAAGTAATGTGTCCCCTGTAGTCCCCACATTAGTTATTCGTCTAAGTAATTAATTATTTAAATAAAACAAGGTGGTGTGTCCCCTTTGGCTTCACCTTTGGAATTATTCTTTAATCCATGTGCTGTTAAATCGGAAATGTAAAATAAAAGTGACTAATAAAAATTATGCAGGTCTACCTAGTACGGTTTTTTTCGCCGTCGCTTTTTTGTTAATTTAAGCAGGAATTGCGCCATTAATTCCCGATGAAATTGGATTTTTCACGATACCACTATATATTTCAATTTTCTTCACTGCAATTGCGGTAGCGATGAATTTTGAATTGATGGATTTAAAGACAACAGGGTATTACCCCATTGCCTTTTTTTTCTTACTGGCGTTGTCATTTGTAACTTCAATTACGGGCGATATAAGTTTCGAATTGTGGTTTAGATCTATGATCCCATTTGTCTTTCTATTAACGTTTTCCTTTTTGAGAAAAACAAATCGAATCGAAGATGTGGAAAGATTATTATTTTTGGTGATTGTGGGTTCTTTATTTTGGCTCGCAAAATTCTTGATTGTTGCAAGCTCGGACGTGTCCTATTTTATTTCCGGCGGAGCAGACAGGCTAGTTTATTCGTCGTTAGATGCGATAGTGCCTCTGTCTTTATTAGGTTTTTCGGTCGCACTATTTTGGCCGTGGAGGCAGTACCATATATTCGCAAAAATCGCATGTGCCGCTTTTTTTATTGTGATTTTGGCTAATGTATTTAGAAGCCAGATAATTTTATGCGTGTGTCTTTTTCTAATATTTTTTCGGATGAGGCGATCGAAAATTGGACTTGGAATTCTTTGGAAAATGGCGACCAGCCTTGTTGTGGTTGTAATATTAATTATCTCCTATTTATTCGTCCCAGATAGTTTTTGGGGTGGGATGGAGAATAGATTTAGTCGATTAGATCTCGAATTGTCAGGCAATCGCGCTGGCGAAATTGAATGGGCAACAAGGGCATTTCTGGAGTCCCCACTATATGGAAAGGGTTTTGGGTATGCCATCGACGGACAGGTCAGTGGATATGGCGAAAATGTAAGATTTATGCATAATGTATTTTTTTATATGCTTATGTCTCTTGGTCTCAGTGGTACCTTGGTCTATTTTCTCTTTCTGCTAAATCTCACTTTCAGGGAGGTAATTCTTGG
>JANPJT010000365.1:0-12097 GCA_031425635.1 Pseudomonadota bacterium | reverse complement strand
CTTACGGATATAAGAACCATGAACATTACAGGCTTCGGCTCCTAGATACCTGTTTCGGTTAGCTTTTTGGATTCGATCCACCATCAAGGGAGAAGAGGGCTTTTTGGATTCGATCCACCATCAAGGGAGAAGAGGGAGATTTGGTGGGTCCGTCCAGGGTCGAACTGGAGACCTCTACCATGTCAAGGTAGCGCTCTAACCAACTGAGCTACGGACCCACAATGGCCTCGGACTATAGGGTAACGCTCGGCGCTTGAAAAGCAGGAATTGATGTTTCACGCCCGAGGCGGATCTCCCGCCGAGGCCCTGTCGGCAGCGACTGAATCGAGCAGCTGCTGGACCGATTGCCGGGAGTACTGGATGACCGCCTTCTCGTCGTGGTGCAGCTTGTGCTGCTCAATCAGGGTGATCTCATCGTGCGCTCGAAAGCGACGGATAATCGCATCTGCCTCGTCGAGCGAAGTGCCTAGCTCGAGCAAAAGAGACTTGGAGAGCTCCATGGTCGACGCAAAAGTCTCTCTCCAAAATTCTGTTATCCCCAAGTCCATCAGTTCGAATGCGTGTTGCCGGTTCCGCGCGCGTGCAAAGACCCTGAGGTGCGGAAAATGCTCTCGAATCAGTTGTGCAGTTTTTACGGAGGTTTCCACGTCGTCCATAGCGAGCACGAAAAACTTTGCAGATTTGGCTCCAGCAGCTTCAAGCAGATCTAGGCGCGAAGCGTCACCGTAGTATACTTTGGCGCCGAATTTACGGACTGTCTTAACCTGTTCTGGATCTCGTTCGAGCGTCGTGAAGCCAATATTTTGGAGCCGCAGAATGCGAGCCACCATTTGCCCCACCCGGCCAAAACCAGCGATGATGACTGGATTATGTTCGTCGGTCATCGTGTCAAACGTTGGGTTCGTAGGCTTTGCAAATCTGGCAAACAGAAAGCGTTCTAGAAAACCGACGAGCGGAGTCGCTACCATTGAGGCAATCACGATGAGCGTCCAAAAACTCGCCTGCGCTTCGGCGAGAGCACCCGACGCGACGGCTGCCGAAAAGAGGACAAAAGCGAACTCGCCTCCTTGGGGCAACGTAGAGGCCATTCGCCGGCTAGATTCCGGACTCAGCTTCGCCCACCTCGCTAAGCAATAGAGCACTGCGAATTTAACGCTCAAAAGAAAGAGAAGCCCGAGAGAAACGGACGCCCACGATGCGTTCATCAAACCAAAATCAACGGTCGTTCCGATGGCGATAAAAAACAAGCCGAGCAGAAGGCCTTTGAATGGCTCGATGTCTGCCTCGAGCAAATGCCGGTACTCCGAATCAGAAAGGACTACGCCCGCAAGAAAAGCACCCAACGCCATGGAGAGCCCGAGCGATTCAAGCAAAAGGCCAACACCTAAAACCACCAGGAGCGCTCCGGCGAGAAATACCTCTCGGGTTTGTGCGGAACTAATAAACTGAAGAAGGAACCGAGAGAGGGGCTGCCCGAAAAAAGAAATTAAAAGAATGGCTCCTAATGCTTTCCCAACGGAGAGCAACTCCGAAGCTCCGAGGGAGGTGGTTGTGGCCGCGAACAACGGTAGCAGCGCCAATACGGGGATCGCCACGAGATCCTGGAAAAGCAGGATGGCAAAGGCACTCCGACCGAAACCCGTGTTGAGCTCTTTTCTTTCGGTGAGAAGTTGAAGGGCAAACGCCGTCGACGACAGAGAAAGGCAAAACCCGACAATGAGGGCGGGAGTCAAAGGGGTGCCAATAACGAGAAGGCCCGCTACAAAGAGCGTCGTGCACGCCGCCACTTGCGCTCCGCCGAGCCCAAAAACGCCGTAGCGCATATTCCACAAACGGCTCGGTTTTAATTCGAGCCCAATCAGAAAAAGCAGAAGAACGACTCCGAGTTCCGCTAAGTGCAATGTCCGAGTGGAGTCCTGCACGAACCCGAGGCCCCAGGGCCCTAGCAGGGCACCCGCCGCCAAGTACCCCAATACTGCGCCCAGGCCGATCTTTTTGAAGAGCGGGACGACAATAACGGCGGCGCTCAGGTAAACGGCAGATTCGGCAAGAGCAGAGTGCTGCATAGAAACCCTTTCTACTTGACCCACTCAAGGCAGGCAATTGCTTCAGCAGCAATGACTGGTTGGAATGTGGAGGAGCGAGCGTATCCCGCGCCGGAGATCCCTTTTTGGGAGCTGGTCGACCACCCAGTGGGGGTGTAGCGGAAAAAATGGTCCCTGCGGGCCTTTGGTGAAAAGAGCGCTGCGATTTCTTCCACTCCGCCCACATCAAAGACCTGAAGCCAGCCTAGGTCCGCGCTTTTCCCGACGGGGACGGAAAGAAAAAGAGTTCCACCCGGTTTCAGGACTCGGTGGAGCTCCTGGATGAAACCGCGCCAGTTACTTTCTGACGGCGCCGTTTCTCCCTCTGCATTCCCAGTGTACGCGGAAGTGTCCATCCCCACGTGTTCCAGTGTCGATAAGCAAACGATGGAGTCAAAATAGCCGTCTCGAAACGACGCGTCTCGGAGATCTTCATAGGTGTAAGAGATATGCCGCCACCAGTGGCATTCGGGTTCGGGGGCCAGGGTGGAGACAGTGAGTTTTTTATTTCTCAGTTCCGGTCGGCGAATCACGAAATCCAGATTCAGAACGCTACCCGCATCGAGGATCTTTTGTGGTTGCGCCGGTAAGCGCGAAAAAAGCCAGGAGTACTCTACGATGCGTTCGTCCAAAAAAGTACCAAACCCGTTCGGGAGCTTATCGGAGGAGAACGAAGCTCGGTCGAGAGCCCGGGAGATGGTGTGGTTGCGGTACGGTAGGTAGCCGGGGTGTTTTGGGTCCGCAAGCCGTGGCCTGTAGGTCGTTTGTTCGAGTAAGCGAAGCGCGCGTTCGAGGAGGTTTCTACTTTTTGTGTAGATCCAGTCCGCGCTCCGGAGTAGGAATCGAAGCCCGCTCAAAGAAGCGGTCACGTCGTCGCCTCCAACAGGTTTTCTGGGGCACTCACCGGAAGCCTCATCGACTCAAAAAGGTAGCTTAAGCAACGCTTGCCAGCCGATTTGTCACCAACCGCCTCCAGCAGCGCTGCGAGAACGAGGAGGCGGTTCCAGTTTGTTTCGGTTGCCGGGATACTTGAAGGATCCCGAAAGTAGACGGCGTTGGCCCAAAACAACCGGCCCGAAAAGCCCGCGTTGCGGGCCTCGGCCGAATAGGAACAAGGGTCCCTTAATTGCCAAAGCACGAACCCTTGCGACCGCATGAAGGTGTCCACGTCGGAAAACAGGGGTTGCCCTTGGTAGAGCGGGCTGAACTCCACTTCGATCTCACAGCCTACTGCCGAATCGAGAGGGCCGAGACCACCTTTTAAAATCCCGAGCTCCGACCCTTGAGTATCCAACTTAATGAAGCTTACTTGGGGGCGCTCCTCGCTCAGCCACCAATCGTCCAGCTTCTGGAGTTCAATCTCCGTCGTGCCCACGCACTCAATCGCTTCCAGCGGCGGGTAAATTTCCCGTAAATTCTCTTTCGGCTTGAAGAGAGACGCGCAGGCGCTTTGCTTGGTTAAGTAGAGTGTGGCCTTGCGGTTCGTTTCCCCTAAGGCCATTGCAACAAACTTTGCCGCCCTCGGGGAAGTCGATTCCTTGTTTAGTTTTTCGCACTCCGTAGGATCGAGTTCAAACCCGACCAAGCTTGCGATCGGATCTAGTCGCCACCAGGCGGAAGGCGAGCTATCTCGAGCGCCGATGTCCAAAACGGTTGTTGAATAGGACCCCAGGAGATCTGCAACTAAATTGCGGATCGGAAAATCTTCGCCCCCGCTCGAAATTCTTTTTTGAAAAAAACGCCTGAGTATTCCTAGTGCAGCACGATTCATCCGGTGTATCGTAGCATTCGTGGGTGACCAAAACAACGGCAGTGGTACTTCATTACGCGTTGCGTTTGATGCTTCGGTGCTCGGCTACTCTTTGTTTGGCCCAGCCGGGAAAACCGGAGTCTATCGAATGGTGTACAGTCTCGCAAAGCAGTTGATGGCTAGGAACGATATCGAGCTTTCCCTTTGCGCAGCCGATAACTTAAAAGTGCTTTACCACGCCTTAGAATTTGCACGCGACGAGTTCCCAGTTCCCTTTCTGGCGTCGTCCGCTCTGTCCCCGCTGTATAAGTTGGTGGGGCCAGCGGTTTGGGAACTTGAGAAATTGAAAAGCCCTTCGTTCGCCCAGCGGCTTCAAATTAAAACTGGTAGGCGTCTTTTGCGAGCGATGGAAAAGCCTTCGTTGGAGCGCAAGCATCTTTTGGGGATGGATGTTTTCCATTCCGGCTTTTACCCCTTGCCGAAATGCTCTTTGGGCGTCCCTGGTTTACGGCGTTTTCTTACCATTTGCGACGTGGCGAATCTAAGAAACCCTGGATTCGCTTGGGGCGGCGATGAGTTTTTGAAACAGATCCTTGACTCTCTCTCGCCAGATGATCGCGTGATCGCGATTTCCCAAGCCACGAAAGACAATCTGTGTGCGTTGAGGAAGGACTTGGCGCCGGAACGCGTGAGTGTTGTACCACTCGCTGCAAGCCCCAGCTTTGTGCGCCAGGACGATCCCCTTGCGTTACGGGACGTTCGGGAAAAGCTCGCGCTAGGTGATTGTCCGTTCTTTCTATGTGTCAGCACTTTGGATAAGAGAAAAAACGTGAGAAAGCTCTTAGAAGCGTTCCACCTTTGGGCGCTTCAGCAGAAAGACAGACACACCTTATTGGTCTTGGCCGGCTTTCAGGGCAACGGCGCTAGCGCAATCCATGAGTACTTAAGTGCGCACCCTGCATTACGATCGCGCGTGGTGCTTCCCGGGTTTATTCCGGACTCCGACTTGCGTTGCCTTTACTCCGCCGCACTTGCTTTTATTTACCCATCGCTTGAGGAAGGTTTCGGTTTGCCGGTTTTAGAAGCAATGCAGTGCGGAGTGCCTGTCGCAACTTCCCGCTCAGGAGCTTTGGAAGAAGTTGTCGGAAAGAGCGGCATTCTTTTTGATCCGGTGAACGCCGAATCGATTGCCGAAGCGCTCCATGATTTGTTCGTTGATTCCAAAAGGAGAGAGCGTCTTAGTTTATTAGGGTTGGAGCGAGCCAAGCAGTTTTCGTGGGGCCGCACCGCCAATCAATTGGTCTCGCTTTACGCCTCCTAAAAAATCACGGAAGCGAATAGAAACTCACGCTGATTCCGGAAGTCGAGCCCACCACGTTGAATTCAAGGCGAATAATCCGGCGCGGGCCGGTGGGTGTTCGCTCGAGAACCGTAGGTGCGTTGGGGATTAAAATGAGTTCGGCGGGGCCTCGCGATACCGAGCCGTTCGCGGCAACGGTTTTTAGGTTTTTTAAAGTCACGGATGCGTTGCCTTCATTCAGGAATTGCAGGCGTTCAACGTCTACCGTCGAATTTTGGTTTCGAATGCTGACCATTTCCGAACTTACTGGCCCGGTGGTTCCAAACGGAATCGAGGAGGGTGCCTGTCGGTACAATCCTTGGTGTTGGTCAAATTCGCAGTAGGAGGTCACTGTTTCCAGCAGTCCATTTACCCGCACTACTTTTAAAAGGTACCGGTTATCAAACTCCGAACCCGTATGGCGTAATTCTCTACGTACCCGTGTGTTTCCGTCCGGGGAATAAGTATTGGAGAGCGAACCGTTTCTCATCGCAGCTTCGTTCCACTGTTCTTTCGCAAGCCATCGCTTCAGACCAGCGTGGTTTTCCAATTCGTTTGGCTTCATGCTCCTAAAATAATCTCTCGCGGGGCCCCGTTCCCAAAAGTAGGAAAGGCTGCTCTTACCGGTATCTGTTTGGCGTACGATCAGCACTCCGGGCCAGAAGGCATCTGGTTCCAACGCTTCCGTGCAGTTGCCCGCCCAGTAGCCAGAGGCAGAAAGTGAGTCGGCGGGTAAGGCTTGGGAGAATTCGCTGTCCAACGAATCGAAAACGGAGGCGGTCAATAGAGTGGGGGAAATCAGAAGATGCAAAAGTAGTAGGCTTCTCATTCCAACTCTATCGTACGGCTGGAGTCCACGGACGTCATGGCCCTCAGCGGCAATAAGCCGCGCTGTATCACGCTTAAAAACCAAAGAGCGGCTATAATAGGAGGGGTTGCAATAAAGCAATTGCCGCTGTGCGCAAGACGTTGACCGAGCGCAAACCCTGTAAGATTTTCCTCCCCCCACTTTGTTTGGAGTAACAATGCGCATTGGGATTTTGCCTCCTTTTGGTGAAGCACCTGAATTTTCCATTGAAAATTTTTTTCAGCTCCATGGGCTGCGCTCATTATTGTTCGGCAACGAGTTAGTGAAGCTTTCGGGCGAATCGACAGAAGTTTTCGATCTGATCCTCTTTGTTGGGGATCGTTTTCTTCAGGATGGCTTCTGGGATCCTTGGGTTTTTTCGAAAGCCAAGAAGGCGGCCGTTGGTCTTTCGCTGATTCAAAGCTCGGAATGGACGGATCGTAGGGCAGAAAAAATGCGCACTGTGGGGCGAAGCGGGGGAATTGGGCTGACTGACGAGCAAAGCTTTAAGAAGGCGAAAGAAATTCTAGCGAGCAGTCACCTCACTGTGAGCGGGTCCCCGGCGCTTTTCACTAAGGGGCAAGGGCTCGCTACGACCCGTGCAGTGAAAGTGTTCTGTCCCACGCTACTGGATCCCGCATTTGCTAACCCGAATGTTTTCAATCGTTTGATCCAGAAGTTTTACTCACGGAGCAGTTCAAAGGATGCTGCACTGTTTATGTGCCACCATCCAAGTGAGTTTGTTCTTGGGGCAACCCCCGGCGAATCAACTTTATTTGAACCTTTTCACCCCTCACTCCATTTAACAGCGCTTGCGTCTGCGTCCTCCGTCACGGGGTTTCGCACGCCCGCCCTCCTGGCGGCAACAGCCTCTGGCGTGCCTGCGTTGCTCATCGGCAGCGACCGCCGCGAGAGAAACGCCGCCGAAGCTGCGGGAATCCCGTTCCTGGAAATCAACCCCAATACGGACGCTGCGGAGCTTGAACACCGTGCGGAGGAAGTGTTCCGCAAATACCCATGGGAAACGGTGACCAAAAAAAGCCAGGCCCTTCGAAGTGCGCTCGAGTTACAGCTCAACGAGTTGGGGGTTTTGTCTAAAGAAAGCAGGAGGCGACCACTCGCATTGAAGAAAGAGTCTCTTCCTCTGCAGGTCGGAACGGTAGTGGGTGCCAACGATGTTCCTGCGTTCATGGGTTTTCTGGAAAATGTCAGAGCTTCGGCAAGTACCTCAGTGCATTTCCATGCGCTCGTGCTTGACCGAGCGACGGAAGCGCTATTGCAGTCGGTTTACGCGGGAAGGGACGTCTATTTTTATCGCCCTTCAGAAATTTGGGAAAAGGCGGACTTGACTCCGCTGGTGAGTTCCACAAAAGCGCAAAGTTTCCTTTTGAAACCGAGGTTTCTTCGAATGCTTTTGCAGAAGGCCAAGGGGCCAGTTTTTTTTGCAGACCCTTCCGTCCATTTTCTTTCCGATCCCTCCCAGCTTCTGAGGGAACTCGATGGTGGCCATACGCTTCTGTTTCCCCGGTGGTCCGACGCGCTTCCCACGCAAGAGCATGTACTTTTCGAACCGAACCTGATGCTTTTTACGGGCGGCAGTGAAGCCCTTTTGGACTGGTGGGGCGAGGCGGCGGTCTTTTTGGCGGAAGCGTCTCGACGAGCAACCGATTCGCTAAGCCCCCGTTTTTTTGCACAAGTTCCCATTCTGTTTCCAGGCGTTCGGGTTTACCGAGCAGCCGATCAAAGTGTTGGAACAGATTCTCCAGAGGTTTTAGGGACTCAATTTCCGGTTTGGTTGGAGGACCCGTTGCTTCTGGCGGATGGGCGCCCGTTGCTTAGTTTTCATTACGGCCCTCCCTCAGTGGATGTGCGTTTTGGCTTAAAGGCGGCGTGGGATCAGATGGCATATTTTTTCGGAGGCGCACCCCACGGAGCCGCAAAGAGCCCTTCCTATTTTCAATGGACGATTGCTCAAAGCGTTCACTGGAAAGCGCTCCGGGATTTCCTGGCGCTCTACCAGCTCGGTAGGCAGCATTTACCTTGGTTGATTCCCGAACGAAGTCGCACAGCTTCGCGATTTTGGGTGAAAGGCCCCCTGCGGCACGTGGTCGCCGAGGCCAAAAAAGTCCTCGATTCATTGGGCTTAACGGTTGAATTACCTGAAGAAAAAGAAGGGCCTGCCGCACTCCGGGAGTGGCAAAAAGCCCTTCGAACGCAAATCTTTGCTCCTTACCAAAATAACCCCTCGGAATCCTTGGCTACTCGGGTCGCTTCGTTGCGTTAACACGGGGACTGTGTTAGTTCCAGTGACCTATGGCGAACCAAGACGTTCGGGATTCTAAAAGCATTGATTCACTAGACCCTCAACCTAAGCCGGCCCGAAAAAAGCTCCCCCAGTTCTCCCCAAAGAATGGGGTGTGGACCTGGGTGCTATTGGGCGTGGGTCTCCTCCTCCTTTTGTCCGTTTACGCGAAGCCCGAGCTCGCCTCTAAAGAAGTGCCTTATAGTGAATTCAAGCAGCGCATCCAGTCGGGCGAAATTAAAAAAGTAATCCTTTCTGAGACGGTCGTTAAGGGCTTCACGGAAACCGTTACGGTTCCCGCAGGCAGCCCGCGAACAGCGGCGCCTTTCTTTGTGACCATGAAAGTTGCCGACGCTGACCTCACTCGTCTGCTCGACGAAAAAGGCGTGCAGTACGAGCAAGAGAACGTCGCGCTAAAAAATCTGTTCTGGCACTGGGTGCTTCCGTTTGGCGTTTTGATTTTAGTCTGGAGAATGCTTTTCTCCAGGGCCTTCAAAATGGGGCCAGGCGCTGGTTTAATGAGTTTCGGTAAGAACCGAGCGCGCTTGGTAGCGGATGACGCGAAAAAAGTGACATTCAACGATGTGGCCGGGGTTGAGGAAGCGAAAGAAGAGCTGTCGGAGATTATCGAATTCCTGAAGACTCCGCAGAAGTTCCGAGCCATTGGCGGAAAAATCCCCAAGGGCATCTTGTTGGTGGGGCCACCGGGCACCGGGAAAACTCTACTGGCTAGAGCCGTAGCGGGTGAAGCGGGTGTGCCTTTCTTCAGTTTAAGCGGTTCCGAATTTGTGGAAATGTTCGTTGGGGTGGGCGCCTCTCGGGTCCGTGATCTTTTTAGTCAAGCGGTAGAAAAATCCCCCTGCATCATTTTCATTGATGAGCTAGACGCCATTGGGAAAGTCCGCAGCGCTGTTTCGCCGATGGGCGGGCACGATGAGCGTGAGCAAACGCTCAACCAGCTCCTCGTTGAGATGGATGGCTTCGACACGAAAACGGGGGTCATTATTATGGCCGCTACGAACCGTCCAGAGACCTTGGATCCTGCGCTTTTGCGGGCCGGGCGCTTTGACCGGTCGGTTCTAGTGGATCGTCCCGATATCAATGGCCGCGAAGCTATTTTAAAGATCCACTCGAAGAATGTGAAAGTTGTAGAAGACCTAGACCTGCGAGTGGTCGCGGCCCGGACTCCCGGTTTTGTCGGCGCGGACCTGGCGAACGTGGTGAACGAGGCGGCCCTGCTCGCCGTGCGCAAAGGCAAGACCACAGTGGATTTGCGCGACTTTGACGAAGCGATTGACCGGGTGATTGCAGGGCTCCAAAAGAAGACCCGGTTGATCAATGAAACCGAGAAAAAAATCGTGGCGAGCCATGAAATGGGCCACGCTCTCGTGACCTACTACACTCCCGGTACCGATCCGGTGCATAAAATCTCGGTCATCCCTCGCGGTTTTGGGGCTCTGGGTTTCACCATGAACTTACCTAAAGAGGACCGCTACCTCATGACGAAGCAAGAGCTTCTCGGGAGGATCGACACGCTTTTTGGGGGGCGCGTTGCGGAAGAAGTGGTGTTTGGAGAAATCTCGACCGGCGCTTCCGACGACTTGCAGAAGGCCACCGATATTGCGAAGCGCATGGTCATGGAGTACGGGATGTCGGCTACCGGGGGCCCTCGGACCTACTCGGCGGAGCGAAGCTCTTTCATCCAAGGTGCTGGCGGGCCAATGAGTCTGCAGAAAGAGTATAGCGATGCCACTGCCGACCGGTTGGATCAAGAAGTCCAATCCATTTTGGATGGCTCTTACCAACGCGTCATTAGCCTGCTCAAACCAAAGAAGGCAATGCTCGTGGGGTTTGCAGAGGTTCTGACAGAGAAGGAAGTTCTCGAAGGAAAAGATCTTTTTAGGCTGATAGAAAACTTTGAGAGGTCTGGCGGGACCGTGGTTTCCATTGAGGAACCATTGAGTGAGAAAGTGCCTGAAGGGGCTCTTGCTCCGGCGGCGCCTGCGGCAGGTCAAGAAATCGTAAACTAGGCTCTTCATAAGAGAGCATCAGGAGGCAATCGATCCATGGGAAGCAACGAGACGAAAGCTCGCTATTTTGATAGCCGGGTCAGTGACCGTTATGTGAAAAAAGGCATCGTGACTAAAAAGGATATGGAAGCTTACGTAAAAGCCCTTCCAGACGACGAAGCGAACAGCACCTTTGTCCAAATGGATTTGCACGATACCGAGCTGTCTTCAGACGACGACGATTCGAGCGAAGAGTAAGGGAGCGATCGGAAAGTGAACGAGAGCTCTCCCATTGCCAGGGAAGCGGTTCCCTTCTTGCTGGTGAGTCTGGGCGTAAGCCTTGCGTTGTGGTTGGGTGGGCTTTGGCAAGGGGCGGTTCTTGGGCTCCTTTTTGCGTCCTATACTTTGTTTTTTTTCCGGAACCCGGAGCGCATGGCCCCTTCAGGGCTCGATCAAGTGTGTTCGCCGGCGGACGGAAAAGTCATTTTCGTTGGAGAGTCGCTGGAAAAAGACTTCCTCAACGAGACCCGAGTGAAAGTAAGTATTTTCATGTCTCTTTTTGATGTCCATATCAACCGCATGCCGGTGGATGGAACCATTCAAGAGGTGAAGTATTTTCCGGGGCGTTTCTTGGCCGCCTTTGACGACCGTTCCAGCGAAGAAAACGAGAGAAACCTCCTGAAAGTAGAAACTACCCGCGGCGAGTCCCTTGTCATGGTCCAGATTGCCGGTCTTATCGCCAGGCGCATCGTGTGTTATCCCACGAGCGGCAGCTTCCTTTCCAAAGGGCAGCGGTTTGGGCTTATCCAGTTCGGCTCTAGAATGGACGTCTATTTGCCAACCAACGCAACTGCCCTGGTGAAAGTGGGCGATAGGGTCAAAGGCGGGGAAAGCCTGCTTGCGAAGCTGAACCGGAGTGGTCTGTGAAAAAAGACCGCTCGGCCTATATTTTGATTTTGCCTAGCCTGTTTACGACCGGAAACCTCTTCTGTGGCTTCTTCTCGATTGTGCAGTCCATCCACCACGATTTCTTCGATGCAGCCATTTTGATTGTGGTGGCGGGGGTGTTTGACTCACTGGATGGGCGTGTGGCCCGGATGACCAAGAGCCAAAGCAGGTTTGGAGTCGAATACGATTCCATCTCGGATGTCGTTTCATTCGCGATGGCGCCGGCGCTGCTCGCGTACCTTTGGGCGTTGGAGCCTTACGGCAGGGTAGGGGTGGCTACCGCTTTCTTTTTTACAGCCTGCGGAGCTCTTCGGCTCGCGCGTTTTAATACCATCGCCGAGGAAATGCCAAAGAGCTATTTTGTGGGGCTGCCTTCGCCAGCAGCAGCTATTTTCATCTCAGCTTGGGTGATTGCTTCGCGCGAAATCTCGTACCGCCCCGACGTCTTTTCTTTTTCGGCCTTGGTGCCTCTCGGTCTGTTAATGGTCAGCAACGTGCGCTACCGAAGTTTCAAAGATTTCGATGTCCGCCACCGCCGGCGTTTCGTGAATTTAGTGGTCTTGACGGCAGCTTTGGCTCTTTTAATTGTGAAGCCCGATATGGGCCTTGCTGCCATCCTCACCTACTACGTTCTTTGGGGGCCGGTGCGGGAAATGGTGGGTTGGTTGCGCCGCAAGTCAGTGAAGCAAAATGCAGAGGCCTTGTCCGCCACGAAGCAGGAGTGATTGAGTGTTCGAAAATTTGGAGAAAATTGGCTCTGTCGCTTTAGTTGGGGCCACTGGTCTCGTAGGCCAGGAGTTCTTAGAAATCCTTTCAGA
>JANPJT010000364.1:0-5012 GCA_031425635.1 Pseudomonadota bacterium | reverse complement strand
CCCAAGCTGTTGTGGTCGTTTTTCCGTGCGTCCCCGCGCACACGACGGAGCGCTTCGATTCGATGACGTACCGCCGAACGGCTTCGGGAAAAGAAATGAAACGAGCCCCTTTGCGGATCCAGGCCGCGGCTTCGGGGTTCTCTTTGCGCACTACATTGCCGATGATCACAGTGTCTGCGGAAATTCGGTCGGCCGTTTCGGCGACAAACCCCTCGATAAGAGAAACGTTCGCGCTGGAAAGAACGCTTTTCATGGGCTCGTAAAGTGCGCCATCGCTCCCGCTCACTTCGTAGCCGTGTTCTGATAGAGCCACCGCAAGTGTCCCCGTGCCGACGCCTCCTACCCCTACAAAATGGATTTTTTCCATTCGCTTACCCCCAAAATTTGACAATCTTATCGTGCAAAACGGGACGAGTCTTCCGAATGCGTTCGTCCAAACGCGAAGGGTGCACTCGGTTAGAAAGAAAAAGCACGAATCCCTTTTTCTCCGGATCGAGCCACACGCTGCAACCAGGGTAACCCAAGTGGCCAAAACTGCGGGCAGAGAAAAGCGATCCCGCAGAGGATCCCGTTTCCGACTTAGTGTCCCAACCCAACGACCAAGAGCTGCCCCGCACTCGTCCCGCTCGGCCGGTGAAAGCAGCGGCCGTCTCTGGACTCAACCATTTTGAATCCCCGGCGACCGCTTTTAGCCACTCTGCGCACCAAGGACCGAGTCCACGCACTGTCGCAAAAAGTCCCGCGTGCGGGGTCACACCCCCTAACGCGTGGGAGTTCTCATCAAACACCTTTCCCACTAACGGGAGGCTCCCTCGGACTTCGGTAGCGGCAACGCTTGCCGACGCAGGGAGCGGCCCGTACGACACTCCCGATAGCTGGAGCGGTGCGAGAACTTCTCTTTGGAATGCTGCGCCAATCGGCGATTGATACACAGCTTCGATGACGAGACCAAGACACAGAAACCCTAGATCGCTATAGGCTGTCTGCACTCCAGGGGCGGATTGTATCCAATCCGCAGAATGCTCTTTGAGCCAGTCGAGTAAACTCACTGAGCCTCCCAAGTCCACTCTTACCCAAGGTTTCAAGCCGGAAGCGTGGCAAAGCAAATCGCGTAAAATCAAGGGCCCCACTGCTGTCGGCTTTAGCGGCACAACGTAATGGCCAAGCGTTAAGTTGAGATCGATCGCTTTTTGATCCACTAGGCGAGCCAAAATGGAACCAGTCGCTACTGCTTTAGTGACCGAACCAATATCGAACCAAGTTTGCTCGGTGACCTTTTCAGAAGGGGGCCAGTAGCTGGTAATTCCCCCGTGCCAGATCGCTCGGCTCCCGGCTTTTTCCGCCAAAACTTGGTAGGCGGAAAAAACGAGCTGTTTTTTTTCGTTCTCCAGAAACTCGGAAATGGTTTCTGTGCTTTCCAAAGGCTATTTATCGAGCAGTTGAAAGGTATAAAGGTTACCGTAGTTACTCAAGGTATGGAACCCACCGTCTTCGGCGCTCGCGACAGGAGAAGAGAGCGCGCCGGCCCCCAGGGAGAACGATCCTAGGATCTTTCCTTTCCTCGGGTCCACAATGTAAGTGGGATCGCTGGAAGTGGGAAAGAGCAGCGATCCTTGGATAAACAACGGCGCAGCCGCAATCCCTCCGCTAAAGGCTGTGGTCCAAACAGGCTGCCCCGTCGATAGATCGAGCGCATAAAACTGGTGGTTTACTCCGCCAAAAAACAAACGGCTCCCCACCACGGTAAACCCGCCATAGCTTCCTACAGGAAAAACCCACTGGGTGTCGCCAGTGAGGCGGTCCAAGGAAAATACTTTTCCATCGAACGTGGCTACCACCACACGTTTTTCATCAACGAAAGGCGTCATGTCCACGTCTTTGAAACGTTCT
Organism: Pseudomonadota bacterium; assembly: GCA_031425635.1. GTDB lineage: Bacteria > Bdellovibrionota > FAC87 > UBA2466 > UBA2466 > JAIEOG01. Next base: position 3,122 of record JANPJT010000364.1, on the reverse strand, counting down.
CTCGAAGCTAAACGTTTTTCCCACAGCACTCGGCCCGTATCGACCGCAAGTGCAGCAACCGAGCCGTCGGCGAACCCTTGGTAGACTTCCGTGTCCCCGAAAAGCACTGGGCCGCCGCTTCCCCAAACCGTCATTTTATCTTCGGTTCGCCTAGCGTAGTGCCAAAGCTCCTGGCCCTGGTTTTCGCTATCCATCTTCAGCGCGTAGAGATCCCCGGTCGCAGCCATCGCAATGACCAGATTTTTTCCCTTGGGAATGACGGGCGGCGAAAGCCACTCTGATTGAACCTTAAACCGCCACGCTTCGGACCCGTCCCTCGAATTGAGCGCTATGAGGTTCCCTTGACGGTCTCCCACCAAAAGCTTGGAGCGGCCATAGGCGAAAGCTCCAGAAACCCCGGCGGGGACTTTAGTTTCCCAAAGCAGGTATCCCTTCGTCCGGTGCACTGCAATCACTCTGCCCTGTTGATCGGCCGAGAAAACCATATCGCCTAACACTATCGGGCGAGTGCGCTCGTAAGGGAGTAAGTCGAAACGCGGCTCCTTGCGCATGGGAACAACCCACGTCGAAACCACTTCCACTGCGAAGCAGGGAAAACAAACCAGAGCGACAAGGAGAGCTTTTTTCATAATTTCTCTGACTCGAGTAGCGCGCTACCCATGCGGCGAAGGTAGTTGCGGGCAATGCGCGCATATTCGCTCATGGCAAAATCGGCAATAATGCTTTGGTACGCAGCTCGGGCCGCTTCCGTGTCTTTTTTCGACTCTAAAAGCCGGCCTACATGGAGCAAAGCGAGCGGCTTTGACTGTCCCCCCATAGCGGCTGTTTTCTGGTAAGACGCAAGTGCCTCATCGTTCTTTTTTTGAAGTTCTAAAGCCTGCCCTAAGTTCATCGTCAGAAGCTCGCGTTCGCTGGGCAAGAGCAGAGAAAAGGAAAGCGCTTTGGAGTACCACTCCACCGCCGATTGGGCGGCTTGTTCGGAGGTAGTTCCCGCGACAGGCGTTTCAAATGCTTTGAAATAATAGTCGCCTAGGGAAACCGCCGCCATATAGGCCGCGCGCGTGCTGCCCCCGCTTTCGTAAGCTTCTTTCCACTTCGAAGGCCTGTCAGCCTCTGGCGCTTCCTCCGCCTGGTAAAAAGCGATCCACCCGCGGTTAAGCTGCCGGTCTGTCCAAGCGCCGTAACCGTAGTAAGCAAGCGCCACCACAAGAATCCCGACGAGCCCTCCCGCTAAGGCACTCTTTTGTTTGAGCAAGGCCACCAAGGCCCTTTGCCCCAAAGCAACGAAGTTATCTGGCTGTTTTAACGCTTTTCGGTCCATGTGTTCTCGGCTCATAGAGCCATCGAACCTACCAAAAGAGAGCGAACCTTTCAAAACCTCTTTACGGTTCATTTCCAAGCGGCGAAACGCCGTGGTAAAGTCTCGGACGAGGGGTGAGAAAAATGCGCATTGGATGGGTTGTCTTGTTGGGGGTCTTAAGTCACGTGGCGGTGGGCAAAAACCTCGATAACCGCATGGGCTTTGGAGTGAGCTACCAAAACTTCAACCAAAGCCCCGCTCTGTCTTTGAAGTTTTTCCACGACAACTTCATCGCAACAAACTTCCTTTTCGGTTTCAATACGGAAGACAATTCCTATTTGATCGGTGCGAAGTCGCTGCGCAACGTCGTGATGGAAGAAAATATGAACCTGTTTATCGGCATAGCCGGCTACGTCCTGAGCAACCGAACGACTTCTTTGGATACAGGGCTGGAGTTTGACGCGCTGCTGGGCGGGGAGTTCTTCTTAGCTGGACTCCCCAATTTAGGGCTGAGTTTTGAAACTGGCTTTGGCTTGAGATCCTTGCGCACCACCAATTTCCGCACGGTGGGCGGCGCTTTCGCAAGCGGGTCCGTCCACTACTATTTTTAGGGTCGGTGGTCAGGTATACTTAAAAGATATGAAGCACTCTGCTTGGCTCATTTTAGCGGCAATCGTTCTAGTCCAATCCCCCCTTTGGAGTGAAAGTAAACCTCCCGGTGGGGACTACCCAGGTGTTGCGGACCCTTTTTCTGACCCGTCGCAATATGAATTTTCCGACGAAGAGAGGGATGACAAAGAATTCTTCCATTTGGGGCGCTTTTTGATGATCGGCGTGGACCTGGGGGCGGGCATTTTTACCGGCGGCTTAGGCAGCACCGCCTCCCCTGCTTTTTTGATCGGCGGCCGCCTGATTTACTTCTTTGATAAGGCGCTCGCTTTGGAAGGGCGGCTTAGTTTTTCCACTCACCAAGATTTAATTGTGGCAGGCAGCAGCACGACCGATTTGGACGTTAGCCTTTTCTCTGCAGGGGGCGGCTTTCGGTACTATTTCGACACGAAAAGTGCGCCTAGAGCGATTGCCATTGCGAACCCTTTCCTAGCAGTGGGCGCCGGTATCTATTCTAGAAATTTTACCGGCTCTGGCCCGCTGGCAGGCCTTCTTGCCGCAAGTTCTAGCTTCGGCGCATACGGGGGCGCCGGAGTTGAGTTTTTAATTTATCGAAAGCACATTTATTTGGGAATGGATCTTAGATACCACATGGTGTTTTTCCCCGACGAAAGCGCTACGTTCTCGGGCACGGTTGCAGCAGGAAGCCGCGGCGGTGACTATATGAGCACGGCCGCTACGCTGACCTACAGCTTTTAGCCCGCCCCCCTCACTCTCAGTCTTTTTTCTTTTAATTGGTGATCAAACGCGAGGATTTAAAAAGGCGGCAGCGAGGCAACAGGCATCGCGGTTGGCAGGTCGCGGATCCGGCATCCCGGTTCAGGGCTTTGGGCAGTTGCGGGTGAGCTTGTAGACGCTCGCGGCCAAGTGATCCAGCGCGTCACATTCGCCCGCATCGAAAGCTTCGGGCTCCAGACTCACGATACTCTGCACCTCCCGAACGCTGCCCAACGCAATTTGGAAAAACCGCCGCCTGTCTGCGGGAGTGGCCCTGCCCCACCCCTCTGCGAGGTTGAGAGCCACACTGGAAGAGGCCCGCTGCAGCTGCCCTTGTAAGCCAAAGGGTAGGTTTTTACCACGAGCCATTTTGTAAAACCGGACGGCCAAGTCGTGAGTGCGAAGGTTCATTTTTTCTTTGCTCCTTAAAAAAGTG
>JANPJT010000363.1:0-6684 GCA_031425635.1 Pseudomonadota bacterium | reverse complement strand
TGAAGCCCGCAGAGCAAACTCGATCCTCTCCTCCACTACATCCCTCTTCCGCCACGGCATGAACCCTTCCTTTCCAAGGAAACCCTAGTGTAAAGGATGTGGTGGCACACGGTGTAAAGGATGTACTGTCACCAAACAGCTACGCTCCTCGCAATGACGAAGAGCCCGTCATTGCGAACCCGCAGGGTGAAGCAACCTTAGTCCCAGGATGGAGGCTGCCACTTTCTTCCTCAGCGGAATCAACCGATCGCGGGGACGAAAAACTGGTTTTAAAACCAGCGCAACTAAAACCTTGGGATCTTCAAAGCCGCATACGTATCGACGCCATTTAACCTAATGAGGATAAATTCAACCTGCCAGTTTCCGTATTCAAATCCCTCGATAAAAAGGTCTCCTTCTTTGAGTCCCTGCTCGATCCGCTGACCAAACTCCTTGAAGACGGAGGCCAAATCGAATCGTGCGGAAGGGAAATACTCCGACAATCGTCGCATGAAAATGGCAAGCCGCACGCGAGTCTTCCAGCTAAGGAGCGAGCCGGTTCCACCCGGAATGGAGCCGAGCCGAGCAGATAACTCCTGAGCTGCCATGGCCTGACCCACCAGCGTCGCTTCGTCGGCGTCCTGCGCTACCAAAACCGCAGCCCCTTCGTTCAAGGACCGATAGCCGTCGGGCAAGGAGCGAACGAGCGTCGAAAATCGGCATTCGCTAACTACTCGAACAATCAGATGATCTAAAACCATAACAAAGAGTTAGGTTCCTCGTCAGTTTCGGTATTTTTCGACTGTTTTCGGTCTTCTTCCGGATCTCGTGCGACATTTGTGCGACATCTGGGACCTTCTAAATGGCGGGGCGGACGGGACTCGAACTCTTAGGGTGATCTTTCGCTTTTTACGGGATCCAATCTGAGAATGGGTGGCAACAGGGACAGGGGCGCATAGGGCTTGGGGTCGCGATCCGGAGGCCATCCAATTTTAGTCCACACCTCTTCGAAGGTAGCAGCTTGGCTAAACAAAATTCTGATTTCTGGTTCCAGCCCATCCCAAAGCGTAGCGTGGAGCTTGGGATTGTAATTTGGATGGCCGCTTCGGAGCGCATAAGCGAGCTCAACTGCAAAGCCCAAAACGTTGAAGACGGATTGGTATCGTCCTCCGATAAGGGCGTCTGCAATCAAAGTCTCATAATGCATTCGCTCTGGCTCTTCTTTGTCTTTCGCATCAACATTCAATTTGAGAAATTTCCTCAAGCTGCTTATTTTTAATTTGCGGTTATCGATAATCACGACTTCCTCTTCCGCAAATTTTGATCCGCTGTCGACGGGCCCCTTCAGTTCAGCCATTGCAGCGATCCAACTGATAGAGTTGGGGCAGAAGGTTGCGTTTACCTGGGCAGGTAAGACCGATAAAAAAGCGGCTGCAGCTATCCGGTACTGTCTTTTAAGACGGAACAACTTAGCAAACGACATATCTCCACCTTAACTCGGAGGGGTATCCAAGACGGCTAGCTTAGTCAACCTTTGGGGGTTTGAGCTTGCCGCTATTGAACCATACCGAGAATAGCGGATGGGTTTTGGCGATCGAAGTTCACAACCCACAGCCCTCAGACTCCTAAACGCCTGTGCCTGAACTACTTTTTGCGATTACCCACACTGGAATGAGAAGAACCGAAGATCAAATGATAGCGGGGGTAGGATTTGAACCTACGACCTTCGGGTTATGAGCGAACGAGCGCCGAAAATCGGCGTTTCGTAACTCCTCGAAAACTCAGATGATCTGAAACCATAACAAAGAGTTAGGTCCCTCGTCAGTTTCGGTACTGTTCGACTGTTTTCGGTTTTGTTCCGGATCTTGTGCGACATCTGGAGCCAGAGCGCGGCTCGTAGGTAACAGAGACGACCGAAAGTCGTTTTCAATGATGTTTTTGCGTTCAAATAGCAAAAATGGCAAAATCAAATTCTTTAGAATGGAAAACACGAGCGAGGTTAGAAATTCAGATATGAGGAGTAAGTTCAATCGAGTAAGCGTTTGTTGCGTTTCTTTCGCACTCGCAGGCTGCGTTTCCTATGTAAGAGACGAGCGTGCGGTGACAGATAATCTTCGTGAGACCGTTAGCCAAGATTTCAAGTGCGCAACGTTTGAGATAAAGTTAACGAAACTTAAGGATAAACAGTATCTTGCAGAAGGTTGCCAAAAGAAGGCCCATTACGTCTGTGAATCAGCCGACCGGAGCTGGACCGAAGCAACGGAAATAAGATGCAAACAGGACCGCAACTGAGAAAGTGATTCATTTAGTAGATCGGGCCGAGCGACGCTCGCGAGCAAGCCGTTGAAAAACCTTGGGATCAATTTCAGCCAGTTCTAGTAAGCGACTGGCAGAGCCCGACGGAGTCTTCAGTCCCTGTTCCCAGGCTCGTACTGTAGAAGCGGTAACGCTCAGGAGAGAAGCAAACACTGGCTGACTGACGCCGAACTGCTCTTTGCGAAGCTTGGCGATCTGCGCTTTACCCCAGTGACGGGCACGCCCTGGAACTTCAATCTTAGTTTTGCGAAGTTTTTTGCTTCCCTGCTCGTCGGACAGGACTTCAGTCAAGCTACCGATCAATTCTTGGCCCAGTTTAGTCTTTTTCATTTCTCTGCTTCCTTTTTAAGCCTAGCTACCAAATCCCTTAAGATCTTCTTTTCATCCGGAGAGATGTCGTCCTTTTCATTCTTGTCGTAGATCGCGAGTAAATAAGTTCGTTCGACATGTGGCAGGTCTAGAAAGATGACCCGGAACCCACCTCGTTTTCCCTTGCCGCGTGATTCGTCTCCGAATCTAGCTTTTCGTAATCCGCCGGTGCCTTGAATGATCCGCCCACAACCTGGGTTTTCTAAAATCTCCTCTTGGATGGCCCGCAAAAGTCCCGGGCGCTCCTTATTTAATCGATTCGAAAATGCTGATGATTCGACAAAGGTGCGCACCATACTACGGAGTAGTATATACCACCGAGTGGTATGTTTCAATCAGCGCGAAAATGCCGGTGCGACATTTGTGCGATATCGCAATTTTGGGGTTTTTTGAGACCTGGAAGTGATTGAAATTGTTGAGTTTGGTAGCGGGGGTAGGATTTGAACCTACGACCTTCGGGTTATGAGGCAAGCATGTCTCGTACTCTTTTGAGTCGAGGGTGTTTCTCTAGTACGGAGGCCACCGACAAAACCTCTAGCGCAGCCTCAAAGGAACGGGCGGGATCCGCCTCTTTGATTCTGCCTAGGCCCTCCAAAATATCGATGCAACGAAAAGCACGAGTCTGGATTTTAAGAGCGCTCGCCTGCGCTTGAAAGCTTAGGACTACGACCAAAATCACGACCAACAAGGCGGGGTTGTTCGCAAAAGGAGGGCATTTCAACAGGAGCGGGCCAATCGTTTTCTCCATCATTATTTCTCTTATAGCAGTCCACCACGACAGTCCATGGAGCAAACGCAGTGAGTCGAGCATCTCGGAAGAACCCACAACCCTTACGGCTGTCGAAAGTTTAGGCACCTTTTAACCCGTGCGTGGTTCGCTCGAGCGATCTCGAAAAACTCAATGGTTTCAATATCAAGACCGGCCAGCTGCCTTCCCGGTGTACACCGCGCGTGTACTGGTTTTGGCCGGGCCAGGCACGCCCAAAAGCGGCATCAAGTTTGCTCTATAAGGCTGCATAAGGTGGTTTGTATGGCAAAGACTCGAAATGCTCTCTTTAGTTTACTAGCGGTTGCATTCGTCACTGCCTGCGCGGGCGGCGCAAAACGAGCGAACCAGAACTTAGTGCAAGGCGTTGATTGCAGCGTCAGCGCAGTCGGGAGCGCAGCCTCTGCCCAAATCACTGCGACTTGCTCTGGCGGTACAGGGCCATACCGAATTTCCAACGTCCAAGTAGGGGGCCAATCGGTCAGCAGCTCCTCAAGCTCTTTTTCGTTTACTACCACGTTTACTGCTTCTGTCCCGTCGATGTCGAACCTCCAAGGCGTGAGTGGTTCTCTGAGCATCCAGGACTCCACTGGCGCAAACTCCAACTATAGTTTTAATATCCTGGGCGGAGGCGGCGGCGCTTCGACCGTAGGGTGCACGCTCACGCCTAGTGCAACCACCGTCGCAGCCGGTACCGCGGTCACTTTCAGCGCAGCGGCAGCATCTGGCTGGGGAACCGCACCCTATACTTTCTCTTCGTTTTTGCCTGGAACGAGTGGCAGCACAACTTCCGCTTTAGCGTCGACTTCATCTAGCAGCGCACAAGCAACAGCGTCTTATTCCGCGGCCGGTAGTTCTCAAGCTTCGGTGAGCGTCGTGGACTCGGCCGGGCGATCAGGCAGCTGCACGGCAAGCGTGACGGTTTCTGGAACTGGCTCGGGCCTTAGCTGCTTTTTGAGCCAAACCGTGAACGCGAACGGGACCATCAATATCCGAGCGCTTTCGACGAACGGCGAGCCACTGGTGATGTCGAACCTCACTCCGGGCCAAGACGGAACGATCACGAGCGCCGGAAACCCAAGCACCGTTTCCTACGCATCGGCAGGGAGCAAGACTATCACTGCTCGCGCGACCTCTAGCGCGAACTCTTTGAATCAGTGCAACGGCGGCGCAACGCTGACACAAACTTTCACCGTAACGGCATCCGGCACGAGCTGCTCGCTTTCGCAAGTCGCCGACTCAAGCGGCAACTCGCTGGTCTCGGCAACGTCGACGACGGGACGCCCGCTGGGCTTTGCGAGTTTCAACCCTGGACTAGACGGCTCTGTGATTTCAAACGGAGGGAACCCCCTCACCGTTCGATTCACTTCTCCCGGAATGAAAAATATTTCCGCACAAGCGTATGACTTAACTTCCGGCCAGTTTTGCAACGGCGGAGTGCCTTTAACGCTTTCGTTCTATTCAAACGGCTCAACTGGCGGCGGCCAGCTAGCCTGTTCTTTATCGCAAGTCGCCGACGCCCAAGGGCGGATTCTGGTAAGCGCAAGCGCTTCGAACGGCGCACCAGTCGTATTTTCGGAATTTTTTGCGGGCAGCGATGGTTCCGTGCTGAGCACAGGGAACCCCACGATGGTTTCGTACCTTTTCTCGGGGCAAAAGACAGTGAGCGCGCGGGCATACGCGCCTTCCTTAGGTGTCTGGTGTAACGGCGGCTCGCCGATTACTCTGTCGTTCAATGCGGGCGTTGCGGGCGGGGGTTCGGGGGGACCACTTGCTTGCAACGCTCAGCTTTCTATGAACCCAGTCAACCGCGGGATGTTGACTGTGGCGGGCTTTACTTCTACCGGGGGCGTGGGAGCCGTTTCTTTACTAAACATCATTTCGCCTACGGGGGCAGGGGTGAGCGTCCAGTACACTTCAGCCACTCGGGCGAACGTCGTGTTCGGCCTCTCTGGCTACATCCCGCTCACGTACATTGTGCAGGATTCTCGGGGCGTTCAAGCGTCTTGTGTTATCAACGCGCAAGTTTACTAATTAAAGCGCCTTAAAAATTCTTTCACCTTCTATCGCGGCAATGCCGATACGCATCATGAGATGCACCGTAAACTCTTCATTCCGCTTCTGTTAGGCCTAGCCGTGCTCTCGCCTTTTGTGGGGTGTGCGGGGATCTGCCTAAACCAGGCCCAGTGCCCCGATGGGAGCTGGAGTGCGGGCAGTTTTATCAACTTCATGGCGAGCACTCTGCACCGGGACAAGTCCACGGCGCAAATCACTTTGCAGGCCGAGCTCACGCAGGGGACGACCGCTTTGCCAGTGGGGTACCGGAAGTTTCCCAGGATCGGTAACGATATTTTGCCGACCGCGGGGGACGACGAAGGCCGCCTAGGTGGCAGCGTCACGTATGCGCTCCGCCCGGCGACTTCCTGCGGGACAAACCAAAGTACGGTAGCCGCTCGGATTGCCCACTGCGCGTCACAGAACCCCACGCGCTCCACTTGGGACGGCTCAACAAGTGGGAACTCCGGCCAAGGTGTTTGGAAGCTTGTGACTTATAACGGAGCGCACGAAGTGTGGCGGGATGAGCGCACCAACTTGGTGTGGAGCGATAACCTGGGCACGACCAACTGGTGTCGGGCGAGTGGGGTAAGTGGCGGCGGACCCTTTGGGCAGGTCGACCAGTATGGCTTCTGCGACAACGTGGCTAACCAAAACCAAGTGACACCTGAGAGCTGGTGCACGGAAGACTCGGGAGTGAACACCCCCGGAATCTACGACTCTATGAAGGGCGGGATGCGGTTTGCCGTGACTGGAACGAGCCCGTCGGTGGTCTGGCGGCTCCCAACGAAGTGGGACTACCACCAAGCGGAAATCGATGGGATTCGGTTTCCTCTGCCAAGCATGGGGTTCGCCTTCTGGTCCGCTTCCATGGACTCCGCCTACCGTGGCAACGCTTGGTACTACTTCGGAGGCTATGGAGGCATCTTAACGGTCGTCGACCGTGGCATGGGCGGCTACTACGTCCAGTGCGTTGGCCGTTAGGGGCGGGCCTTCGGCGTGGGTTTTATTTACCCAGAGCGCGCCCAACGACTCCAACGAAAACCTCCCGCTCCGTCATTGCGAACCCGCAGGGTGAAGCAACCTGTGACCTGTGCAAATGGCCCACCACCGTTTTAGTTGCACCCTAGTTGGAAGGTTGCTTCACCCTGCGGGTTCGCAATGACGGAAGGGAAGGGAGGGTTCGCAAATACGGAACG
>JANPJT010000362.1:0-15084 GCA_031425635.1 Pseudomonadota bacterium | reverse complement strand
TCAAGAAGAAGGGGAACCCGACTTTTTGAAGGAGCTCTTTAAAGTATTCGTTTCCAGCACGCCGCAAGCGCTCGAACTGAGCGAGCGGGCCGTTCAGGACGGAGACTTGAAAACCGCCGGCAAAGTATTGAGCCCTTTGAGATCCCAAAGCGGAAGCCTGGGAGCTAAGCGCCTCATGACGCTCTGTACGGAAGCCGATCTCCTAAGCCGCCAAACCGCCGCGTCGTCCGACCGCTTCGCCAAACTCCTCGAAAAGATCAAAAAAGAGTATACCGACGTGGAAAGAGAGCTAAAGCTCATTCTTTTCTCGTAGTAGGATGCTCGAATGAAAAAACCACCCACCCGTGAAACAGCCCGGCTGCTCCAAGTAGTCCACGAGCTTCGAACTCAGTGCCCTTGGGACAAAAAGCAAACCCATAAAACCCTTTTGCCGTACCTTTTAGAAGAAGCTTACGAAAGTGCGGAAGCCATTCGAGAGGCAAACCCCGCTGCTCTGCAGGAGGAGCTGGGTGACCTGCTGCTCCAAATTGCGCTCCATTCAGAAATCGCTGCGGAGAAGGGGTGGTTTACTTTTGAAGACGTCTGCCGAGGGATCCGAGAAAAAATGGTCCGTCGCCACCCGCACGTGTATGCAAAAGAAAAGAAGCTTAGCAAGAAAGCGCAAAGCGCCCGTTGGACACAGCTAAAGCAAAACGAAAAGCCTAAACGAAAGCGCTTGGAAGGCACCCCGAAATCGATGCCGGCCCTGATGCTTGCGCAGCGGTACGGCGAGATTGCGGCGAGTGTCGGCTTTGATTGGAAAAACCTTGGGGGCGTGTTCGACAAGCTAACTGAGGAAATCCAAGAGCTGCGCGCAGAGATTCGAAAACCCAAAAAAAATAAGCGCAGGATCCAAGAAGAGCTGGGGGACATGCTTTTTTGCATGGCAAACCTGGCCCGGCATCTGGGTGTCAGCGCCGAAGAAGCAGGGCGAACGGCGAGCCTTAAGTTTGCGGACCGCTTCGGGGCGATGGAAGACGAATTAGCAAAAGAGAAAAAAGAGCCGGGTGCGCTAACCCCGCAAGCGTGGGGAAAAGCTTGGCAGCGCGCGAAGAAGAACGGAACCACAACAAGTCTTCGTTAGGATTTCCTCTTGTAACCCGAATCTTGTCTATGTTACCGATTAAGGTGGGGGTTGGGGAATGCGGGTTATTCTTGGGGTTTTTCTAGTTACACTTGTGTCGTGTGCCGATGGGCCGAAGTCGCGAGGAGCGGGCTTGGGGCCGTCGCGTCTCCCTCTCGCGAGAGAAGTCTTATCCTATCGCCCAGATTCTTTTTCATCCACGCCGGCAAAAGCTCGGATCTTCTTAGTGGCAGGCGGAAACGACTGCGCGAATTACGCGCAAGAAGTCGTCGATCAAATGAAAACGTTCAAGCGCATCGGGTTTAACGACACGGATATTTCTTGCTACTTTACGATCCCGGAAGAAAAGGCGTTCGGGGAAGATCGGGAACAGTACACTGCGCTCTCGGAGGAGTTGCGCCATTGCTACCCCGCTAGCCCCAAACTCATTTGGTCTCACCTCTCTGCCGCGTCCAAAGAGGTGGAATCTGAATTTTTATATTTTTATGTAAGCTCTCACGGGGCAAGGCCACTGGGGGATCTTATCAACGATCCGACCATTGGATTTCCGCAGAAGCTTGCTTTGGGTGGAATGATCGCCGAGTTTCCGGACCTCAATCAGCATTTCTTGAGAGTCGATGCGGGAGAAGCGGGTGAGTCAATAGAGACCCAGCAACGCGTGGATTTGGTCACGGGCCGAAATGAGCGGATGCAGGATCATTTCTTTACGCCTCGCTACTTAAAGAAAGCGCTCGCTGATTTCCGGCCGGAAATGCCCAAAATCATCACGGTCCAAGCGTGCTATTCGGGGAACTTCCTGGACGCTACTTCGGCTGAGTTGAATAAAGACACGCTGAAGGATCTGCCCAGCGTTTCCGTCATGACGGCGTCGCGCCACGATCGGTCCAGTTTTGGCTGCAACCCGGGCGCCGACCGGACTTTCTTTGGCCACTACTACAACCAGTACCTAGATCATTACGCCACCTCGCCCGCGATGGTGGACTGGGAAGTGATTTATGAAGGCGTTTCAAAAGACGTAGCGGAGCTGGAAGAAACTCTCAAAAGCCAGTCGAAGAAAATCCTTTCGTCTGAGCCGCAGTTTTTTTCAAACTTATAGGGCTCCTTGACGGGGTTTTAGCAATAGAGCAACGAGCGCCCACCCACCGATGGCGACTACCTGCAGGCCATGGTGCACGGTGGCTACGGCAAGCGCCTGAGACGAAGCCATCCCGAAGCTCGTGAGTGCCAGCGCGATCGCCGCTTCAAAAGGGCCTACGTTCGCGAAACTGACGGGGATGGAAATCGCTAGGTTCAGCGCCAAAATTACAAACAGAGCGTTTGCGAAGGAGAAGTCCACCCCTTGGGAGCTAGCTAGGAAATAAATGGAGAGAATTTCCCCGCCCCAGGCCAGGAACGCGAGGGCCGAAGCGAGTGCCAAAAGCGGAGGCCTTCCCAAGCAAGCAAAACCCGTCTTAAATTCGCCCGTCCAACTGGAATGTTTGAGCCGGCGTTTTCGAAAAAACAAGAACGCTCCCAACGCAAGGAGGGAAAGGGCAACCACCGAAAACCCCACTGCGCTGATTTTCTCGGAGGCTAAAGCAGCCCATTCTTGCATCTTAGGGTGCCGGTACGCTTGCCATACGACAGCCATCGAAAGCAGCACCGCCACGTCTACTATTCGATCGGCAACCAGGACGCCGGCCGAGGAAAGCAAAGAAAGCCGGTTGTGTTTGCCTTGAGAGAGCCAGAAGCATTTCAGGACGTCTCCGGCGCGGGCCGGGAGCACCGTGTTCAGCGCATGGCCAAGCCCGATGGCGTATACCACTCTGCGCGCTCCGGGGTGCAGCTCGGTGGGAATGAGAACGTAGTAGCGAAAGATGATGAAAAACGTTTGGGCGACGTTGCAGGCGAGCGCCGCGAGGACGGTGCGCCAGCCGAGGCTTTGAACGGTCGCAAAGACTTCGTGGGGTTTGATGTTCGCTTTGGAAGCAAGCCACCCGCCCGCGACGAGCAAGGCTAGGGTGGAAAGCGTCAGTTTAACCCAGTTTTTGCGCAAATTTTCGATACGGCACTCCCGGCGACAGTCTAATCGTTCTTGTCCCGCTTGTCCTCTTGACTTCAAGGGGCATACGGGCAGGCTTGCCGGCATGAGCCTTATCGTCCAAAAATATGGTGGCTCTTCTTTAGCAAGCCCCCGCCACATCCGTCTAGCGGCGCAGCGGGTTTGCGATTTGAAGTTAAGCGGCAAGCAAGTCGTCGTCGTCGTGTCGGCGATGGGCCGCATGACCGATAAACTGGTGCGCCTGGCCGAGCGCACGGTGGCAAAGCCCAGCGAACGCGAAATGGACATGCTGCTCAGCGCTGGTGAGCGCGTTTCCATGTCGTTGCTAGCGATGGTCCTGCAAGAGCTGGGGGTTCCGGCCATCTCGTTCACGGGGTCTCAAAGCGGGATTGTGACCACGGGCGACCATACCAACGCCCGCATTATTGGAGTCAAAGCCCACCGGATTCGGGAAGCGCTTGCCCTCGGAAAAGTGGTCATTGTCGCGGGGTTTCAAGGGGTTAGTGAGTCTAAAGAAGTCACGACTCTAGGCCGGGGAGGGAGCGACACCACGGCGGTGGCCATCGCGGCCGAACTAGGAGCGGAAGCGTGCGAAATCTTGACCGACGTGGACGGGATCTTTACGGCGGATCCCAGGGTGGTGTCCAAAGCGCAGCTCATTGAACGCTGCTCGTATGACGAAGCTCTGGAACTCTCGAACCGAGGCGCCAAGCTCCATTCCCGAAGTGTCGAAGTCGCCAAACGCTTTGGCGTTACCGTGCGGGTTGCGCCGTCCGGGGATGGCTCCGTGGGCGGCACCTGCATTTCTGCTTTGGGAGACGCGCCGAACCTGGAGCGTTCGCTCATTCGGGGGATTGCAACCCGTGAGGGCTTAAGTTTTTTCCGCACCGGTAGTTTCCACCAAGCCCGTGCGGTGCTGAAAGCAGAGAAAGTCACGCCCCGCTTTTTTCAAGCGGAGCGAGCGGGTTCCGTTTGGCTAGTGGACGCAAGCGCTGCGCCGAGGCTTCGGTCGGGGCTCGAGCTTGCGGGGCTTTCGTTTAGTGAAGTTGGTAAAGCGTGCTTGGTATCCATCGTAGGGGAAAGCCTCAGCGATTCCCAAGAAATCACCCAAGGCTTTTTTGATGTTGTCGAAGAGAGCCGAGCTGAAATCCTATCCATGGCCTCCAATTCGCTTTCGCTGTGTGTGGCGGTGGAGTCGCGGTTCAAAGGCGTTCTCGCCGAAGCGTTGCACGATCGGTTCGTTGGGTTCGCCTCGTAGTGAAACCCTTAAAACAATAAGCCACGTTGGGTAGCTGCGGGTTTGTTCCTGTGTTAGGAATTTTCAAAAAGCACACCGAAATGTGGTAAAGAAGCCCCGGTCAGATGGACGTTCTGTCGGAGGGGTTCTTATGCCGTTTTTCGTCACCGCTTTGCTTGTTTTCAATTTGCTTCTTGTCCCGAGAATCTATCCAGAAGGCGTCGATGCTTCTGGGGCCTCCGGACGTTCGGGTAGCGCCGGCGCGGACGGAAGCGACGGCGGGGGGTCTGGAAGTGATGGGGACAATGGCCAAGCCGGCCGCGCAGGGGGCGACGGCGAGAATGCCAAGAGCGTCGTCCTCGACGTCCAGATCAGCGAAAGCAATTTATCGGTTCTTGAAATCCACGGCCAAATGACCACCCGTTCGTCGCTGCCTGGGGGCTATTCAAAGGCCATCCCTATCAAGGTTCGAACCGCTGCTCCCTTGACGATCGATGCGAGCGGGGGAAACGGCGGTAAAGGGGGACGCGGCGGTGACGGGGGAGACGGTGCGCGAGGGCGAAACGGCTCCGACGATGAAGACGGCGGCCGCGGCGGCGATGGGGGGAACGGCGGGCGTGGGGGTCAAGGCGGCGACGCGGGTGCAGGCGGAACTATCCTCACCAGAATAAACCACCGAGACAGTTACGCTTTGAAGAATTTGGACTACCGATTTACTGCTGGGCGCCCAGGCGACGGGGGCGCGGGCGGGAACCCAGGTTCAGGGGGACCCGGTGGCAGCGGGGGATCAGGCCATTCTTACACGGTCGTTACCACGGGGAGCGATGGCACTCCGCAAGTGAAAACTGAGCACTCTCCTGGCGGAAGCACCGGCCGTCAAGGCAGCTCTGGTAGCGCAGGGAACCCCGGTGCGTCCGGCCGACCAGCACCGAATGGTTCCGTCGAGTTCCAACTCACTTTTGACGACGGATCTACTAGAAGCTTCAAAGAAATTTTTGATCTCGAAATGGTGTCTTTTAAAGTGGAAGAACGCACGTTTCTAGATGGCTTCCCGAATCCCGGTGAAGAGCTTTGGATTACTGATCTGGTGGTAAAGAATACGGGAGGAATGCCGACACCCCCTGCGGGGCGCGCTTTCATGCGCATCGAGCCGCGATCAGAGAAGTGGTTTGTTGAAAATAATATCGTAAACCCGTCGGGCTACATCCAGGTTCCCGAAGTGATCGAACCAGGGCATACCTACACGTTCAAAGGCCCCGTATTTAGTTTTATTGTAGACGACTTTGCAGGCCATGCGCCTACCGAAGAAAGCCTGAAGTTTCTGGGCCAGCAATTGTTCCGAGCGCGCATGACCGTCGTGGATCAGCCCTTCACGTCTTTCGACAAAGCGCGCGAGTTTACAATCCGCTATCCCATTGAGCTCACGACGATTCGCGCGGCCCCGGCTCTCAAAGTGGGAGACCGATCTTTTGGAGTGATCAAGATCCATAATTTATCCGATCGCGCTATCGGATCGTTGGGCGAGCTCCAGCGAAACACGGCCGTCGATTTGGGGGTCTCGACGCTCGACGGCACTTCACCCGCCGGAATCGATTTTGGCTACTCCGGGCACGGCCGTCAGGAGGGCCTGTTTGATCGAATGGCGCTCCACCGGCTTGAACCGCACCAAACGACGGATTTGCCTTTTGAAGTAAGTATCGACGAAAAATACGCAGGCGACGACGCCGTGCAAGTATCCGCTTCACTTTTATTTGAAACGATTCACCTCGGCGATAGGTACATTCAAAAACTCAAACACACTGTGCGTCTGGTGGATCCGTTTGACCAAAGCCAGAACCCCGACATCATTTTGCTCACTAACCAAACCGTAACTCGGGCCGATGTCACGCAGTGGCGAGAAATGTGCGCTCGCCTCGGTTTAAAGTTAGCTGTGTGGAATATCTCGCTCTACGCTAATTTTGATGTCTACGCGAAATACTTTCAAAATGGCAAAGTGCCGCCCAAGTTTGATCTCGTGAAGGCGCTCCAAGGGCGTACCGCAGTTGTTTTTGGCGGTGAGTTTAAAGAGTGGGGATCTGACAAAATGGTCGATGCGTTTCACTACCTGTCGTACAAGCAGGTCGCAAAGCTCATGTCGGCACATGAAACAAATTTCCTTTTTTATGGAATGGGCGAACAGAACCGAGAGGAACTCCAAAAGCTCTTAATCGGTGGCGATTGGGAAGAAACCGTGATCCCTTCGGTCGCTGAATTCAAGAGCGTATTTCAGAAACAAGAGCCAAGGGCCTTTGGCGATCCAGAAAAGTCGCAGGCGAAAGCCGCTTCAAAGCTGCGCTACATCAGCGCGCCGCGCTTTTATAAAATTCAGTTGAAGCACCATTACTACTGGGGAAGCCCGTCGATCGGGGACGCGGCAGCACAGGCGAAAGAGGTCATCGCTTTCTTGAAGCAACACGATCCGGCCCGGCAATTCGCAGTCAGCACGCACTACAGCTTGAGCAACGAACGGCCCAAGGGATATTTTCAGACGGGTCGGTATTCTCTCGGGCATCTAGAAGTGCGTTCCCTTCCGGCCGTTGCCGATGCTCCCATTGTCGTCGCAGAAAAAGGTGACGGAGCTCCGTCACCTTCGGTGCTTGCGCACAGCCTGCACTTTAAGACCCGGTTAAAGCTCGTCGATGGCCTCATGCATCAACTGGCGGTGGAGAGCCCGAGCTTTAAAAACGGCGAAGAAAGCTTGTTGGTGAGCTCACTCGAAACTTTGTTGAACAGTATTATTTTTGATCTCTCCCACGAGTTGGATGCAGCCACTTTTTCGACCGCAACGTTGGGTGTAACCTGGAGAGATCGGCCGGGGGATCGGTTGCCGCTCCACAAGCTCCTTTCAAGCTTTGAGTTCAGGTCGCGCCTTCGAAACGATTCCTTGGCGACTCCGACGTTCTACGTCTTCCTGGCGCGCCTGCATCTACTCAAACACTACCTCTACACTTCGCGGAGTTTGGTCTATGGCTATATCCCCCTTACCCACGGGTTGAGTGTGGCCTGGTGTGCGGAGGACTATGCGAAGAAACTGAAAAAGAATCTTTTTGTAAAAGGCGTGACGCCGGACACCGCCGCGATCAATGTGGCCTGGCAGAAAGATTTTAAGCGCGCGATGGCCTCTTTGGATAAGGCATCGAGTTGGTACCACGGCTTTTACTGGCGCACTTCTAAACGTGCTGCCGTGTACCAGTACCTTCGGGGGCTAACGCGCGGTCCAGGGGTAGAAACGACACACGATGTTTGGGCGCGGTATTTCCTCGATCCCGTGGACGGAACGGAAATGGAGAACCGGTTGAGTGAGATTGAGAAGCACGAAGCGGCTTTTGACCAATACACGACCGATCAGCTAGACGCTCGAAAGAATACTCGCAACGTAGAGGCGGAGGCTGTCATGGGCCCTGACGATTTCAACTTTTAGTGGGTGTTTTATAAATCTGAAAGAGTCTCGCTGATCTGCGTTCGGACTCTGACCCAAGACGCGCCTGTGGGCGCGTCTTTTTTTTAGTCTGTTTGTCTTTTGCGGCATTACAGGAGAGGATTTCCCCATGCGAAAACAAACGATTCTCATTACAGGCGCTTCCTCCGGCATTGGGCTCGCTACTGCGCGCTATTTCGATAGCAAAGGTTGGCAGGTGATCGCGGCCAACCGAAACCCCGATAGCTCGCCGGAGCTCCTGGCTTTGCCCACGGTCAAGAGAGTGAAAATGGACGTCACCGATCCGACCTCCATTGCCGCAGCCGTGGAACAGACGCTTCAATCGGTCGATAAGCTCGATGTGCTGGTAAACAACGCTGGCTACGGCCTCGCAGGGGTTTTTGAAGCGTGCACTCCGCAGCAAATCCGCAAGCAGTTTGACACGAATTTTTTTGGCGTGTGCGAAGTCACTCGCGCTGTGCTTCCCCATTTTCGGAAAAACCGAAGCGGCAGGGTGATCAATATTTCCTCGGTGGGGGGTCGGACAACTATCCCGCTTTACTCGCTCTACCACGCCTCCAAGTTTGCAGTGGAAGGGTTTACTGAGTCGCTACGGTTTGAATTGGAGCCGCTCGGGATTTCGGTCCACCTCGTGGAACCGGGCGCCGTGAAAACGGACTTCTCCGGTCGGTCGGCCGATTTTGCGAGTATTCAAAACTGGCCTGACTACCAGGCCTACCAGGACCGAGTCATTGCCGCCTTGAAAAAAGCCGCCGATTCAGGGGCTCCCGCCGATCAAGTAGCGCACGATATTTTTTCAGCTGCCACTGGCAAAGCTTCCAGGCTTCGGTATGTTTCGGGATCTCAGGCGAAGTTTTTTCTGCTTTTGCAGCGCCTCTTACCGGCTTCGCTGTACCATGGGCTGCTAAAAAGAAGTTTTGGCTGAGCGGGATCAGGTTTCGTAGAAGCAAAAAAAAAGGGCGCTAACTTCGCCCAATTTCTTGGGGTCAGCCAGCGCCCTAATTCTTTCCGAAGGAGAGTGCCGCTAAAGCGGACTCACCTCCGTACTAGGCAAACTAACCATTGTACCACCCCCTCTCTAGGGGCATTTAGCCCCGGGAAACCATCGGCGTCTCCTTGTCTCCATTTTAACAGTTTTACCGCCGGCTGGAAGGGGGTTTAGGTTAGGAACTAGTTAAGCCTATGAAAGTATTTAATTTTATTTTTAAAGGCTCCACCGCAATTGAAATAACGCAAAGTGTTATAATCATAGAGGAAGAAGTTTCGGGGTATTTTTTTACTAACCACTGAAGTTCTTTGGAGTTTTGACCGAAGTGGATTCGAGGGGGTCCGCTTATGTTGGCCTACATTGGAATTCTGGTTGCCGGAGGGGCTGCGTTCTATCTTGGCCGCAATCTATTTGCGGGCGAGTTGGAAGGTGCTGCCGCCAGCCGTTTGGATGTCCAAGGTAAAAAAGCCAAGAACGCTTTGCTCCGGATCAACCGCCCGCTCTTTACCGCGCTCGTCATGCCTTATTCTTCTCGGATAGCGGCCGTCGAATGGCGTGCTAAGTGGCGCCGCGCCATTATCTCTGCCGGTCTAGAAGACGAGCTCGATGCAGAAGATCTCCTCGCGTTTAAATTCCATTTGGGGGCCGTCGTCCCTGTGTGCGTTCTCATTTACTTTTTGGTAAGCGGCGGCGGTGTTTCCTGGATCACCATTGGGCTGATTGCCATCGGCGGTTTCTTCTACCCATCGTTTTGGGTTTCGGGGACTCGGTCGGCTCGTCAAGTCGAAATCAAACTCCAGCTACCGTTTGTCATCGACCTTTTGACGCTTTCCACGGAAGCGGGTCTCGACTTCATTGGCGCACTTCAAAAAGTGGTTGAGAAAACTCGGCCCGGCCCGCTCGTGAACGAGCTCGAGCGCATGCTCCAGCAAATCCAGCTCGGCACTTCTCGCGCAGATGCGCTGCGCGACTTCGGCTGGCGAGTGGACTTACAAGAAATTGCTTCGTTGGTTGCGGTCCTCGTGACAGCCGATCAAATGGGAAGCCCTTTAGGCGCAGTGCTCCGAGTCCAATCGGATCTCATCCGCACCCAGCGTTTCACCCAAGCAGAAAAAAAAGGGGCAGCCGCTTCGCAAAAGCTCCTTTTCCCTCTGATCTTTTTCATCATGCCTGCGGTGTTTATCATGATCTTCGGGCCCGTCGTGCTCGGGTTTCTAGGCGGTGGCCAATGAGGACAGTCGAACTAAAAACCGAAGGGCGCGTTCTTTTGAAGCAGTGCGGGATCGCAAAGAGTTTTTTCTCTCGGTTCAAAGGGCTGATGGGCCGCACCAGCCTTTCGGAGCAAGAGGGGATTGTGTTTCCCCAGTGCAACTCCATCCACACGTTTTTTATGCGAATGCCCATTGATGTCGTGCTGGTCGATGCCAAAGGGGTGGTAGTGGGCGTTGAAGAGAACCTAGCCCCGTGGCGGCTCCTACTCCCTCGCAAGGCAACCCGCCATGTGCTGGAGCTCAAAGCATTCCGGAGCCGAGAGCTGGGGATTAAACCGGGGATGGCGTTAGTAGTTGAGGGGGCTTGGGCTTGAAGATCGAAATCCGACATAACGGCGAAGTGCTTTTTGATAAAGATCTCGCCGACGGCTCGTACACGATCGGCAGAGCCGAAGCGTGTGAGATCCGCTTGAAGTCGACCCGGATCTCAAAGCAGCACGCGGCTTTGGTGATTAAGTCAGGCCGAGCGGCTTTAGTCGATTTAGGTTCAAGCAACGGGATCTTTATCAACGGCGTGATGGTCAAAAAGCAGAGAATTGAAGTAGGCGATGACGTAGATATCGCAGGGTTCAAAGTTTTAGTTGTCCCGCCTCGATCTGGGTCGAGCAAGCGACCTCAATCGCCGAGCGCTTTTGACGGCAATGCCGCACTCGCCATGGGCTATGCGGCGCCGGAAGGCGAGCTCGAAGCAGAAACCCCGCAGCAGAAGCTACTAAAGCTCGTCGATGAAAAAGTGCTCGTGCCGTTTTATGGAATCCTGACTCGGTTCGACTGGCGAGTGGTGCTGGCTTCCATCCTTCTGGGAGCCCTTGTGCTCTCGACATTGCTTTCCGTCGTGCCGATTGTCCGTTGGGGGCAAGACATCACTCGCAAAGAAGCATTAGCGAGAGCGCACTCTATCGTGGCCCAAGCAGTGCGAGAGAACTACCGGATTTTAAGTAAGTCGAACGACTTCACCCGCCTGACGGTCGAGAACATGGAGACCGAACAAGGCGTGCTGAGTGCCTTTGTGATTGATCCCAAAACGAGCGGGATCCTGGCTCCCGCAAAGTACTTTAATAAGACCGTGACCGACGTTTACTCGCTTCTCGCGATGAAGCGGGTGATGGAAGGGAAGCAGGAACAAATTTCGGTAGAGAAGTCGGGCGCAGTGTATGTGGTCGCGCAGCCGGTTTATCTCTACTCTCAAGAGGCAAACGACCGAGTGCTTCAAGCGATCGTGCTCGCGGTGTTCCAGCTGAATTCCGAAATCACTTCCACTTTTCAGCCTCTCGCCGAAGCCGTCCTTTTCTCCGTGCTGATGTCGCTGATTGCGTACTTCTTGATTTTTAAAATGGTGACTTACCCGCTTACCCAACTCCAAGAACAGCTGGATAGCGCGCTGAAAGGGGAGGCTGCCACCATTTCGACGGAAGTGAAGCTCCCTGAACTCCAGAGCCTTGCAACCGTGATGAATTTTTCAATGAACCGTTCGAAAACCGGGGGGGGCGGCGCTGCTTCCATCGTTCCGACCGAAGACGGAGCGCAGGGCGACGACAGCTATGTCCGATCGGTAATGGAATTCGAAATGGGAACGTCCGACGGGCTGATCCTGCTCGACGGCGACAAGAAAATCCGTTTTGTGGGAAAAAACCTCGAGGACTTGATCGGCATACGAAACCAGTATGCGGTTGGCCAGAACATCACCGAAGCCTGTCGCGATCAGTCCTTTGCCGGCACGGCGATTGACTTAGTCGATGGGGTCGTCCGATCGCTTGGCGAAGTGCAAAGCGCGCAGCTCGATATCAACGGAGTCACACGCACCATGGTGGGCGTGGGACATAAGAGTGAAACGGGAGAAATCCGTTTTGTTCTCATAACCATAAAAATGGCTGCAGGGTGAGATAAGTGAGTACGGCGAAAAAAGTCAGCTCTGAGAAGCTGAGAGACAAGCCGATCCTAGAGCAAACGGGAGGCCCCGGCCGGGGCCGCACGTTCGAGCTCTCTCGCGACACGCTGCGGATTGGACGTACTGACGACAACGAAATCGTCATGAAGAGCGAATCGGTTTCCCGGTGCCATGCGTACCTGAAACGTTCGATGAATGGCGACTGGATTTTTCAAGACAATAGCAGCAAGAACGGCATTTTGGTGAATGGGGAAAGAGTCTTTGAAGCCCGACTGAACGACGGGGATCTTTTGGTCGTAGGGGATTTTACTTTCCGCTTCTTTGCGGCCCATGAGCAGCCGATGGAGAAAACGACTCCGGCCGCTTTCATCGCAGACGAAGTCCGCAAAGCCCCGGCGCCGAAGCCGCCGCCGCCTGCCAAAACGTCACCGCCTAAACCCCTCGCGGTCGCCTTCCCTCCTAATTTGGAGAGGTTCGCTAGAAAGTTTGAAAACTATTCTTGGGTCGTGGGGATCTTGCTCGGAGTCGCCGCCGGTGGCGGGGCGCTTTGGTGGAGAAGCCACCGGCCCGTCGAGCGGCCAGGGGCTTTGCCTGTGGTACAAATACCCCCTCGTTCGGTGGCAACGCCCAGCACACCCGAGCCAGTAACCAAAGAAGACTTGCGAGTGAATGCGCCGGCGGCCCGGAAACCAAAAAGCGATATCCGCGATCTCAAAGTGTATTTGCGCGAGGGAAAAAGCTACTTAAGCGAAGGCGACAAAGAAAGCGCCGCAGTCGCATTCCGGTTTGCCTTGGTTTTGGATCCTGCCAATAAAGAAGCGCGCGCGGGGCTAAAGTCTGCCGGAGTCAAAGTGGATCCGCCCAAACCAGCGCCGGTCAAAGAAGAGCGGAAGCCCGCTACCGACGGGCGCAAAAAGGCAAAAGTCGCCGAGCTTTTGAAAGCGGCCATGGAGTCTTTTCAGAGACGATCTTACCAAGACGCCATCGATAAAGCCGAACAGGCCCGCAAGATCGAGATACCGGGAGTGACGGACTATTTGAACGAAGCAAAACAAATCATCGACCGAGCGCGCGTGAAACAAAAAGAAGACTTTGAACCCTTCCTGGACGCGGCCCTTAAAAAAATAGGGGAAGGCGACTTTAAAGGCGGGGCGGCTTTGTGCGAAGAAATGTTGCGTACCGACCGTTCTTACGGCGCAGCCAAAGAGTGCTTAGCAAAAGCACTTAATGGAATGGCGGGAAAGGGAGTGAAGTGAGCGTTCAGCTAAAAAGCCCCACAGCCCTCGCGACTGCTTTTTTAGAGCAGATGAGTGGGCCCGAGAAAGGCCGGCAGTTTGATCTGCATGCCGCGCGCCTTACTTTGGGGCGTTCGGGTGAGAACGACGTGGTGCTCGACGTCGAAGGGGTTTCCCGCGTGCACGCGCTTTTAGTGCACAGCGAAGAAGGTTGGTTCATCCGCGACAACAATAGTAAAAACGGGATTTTCGTAAACGGCGAAAAAGTGAAAGAGAGCTGGCTTGAAACCGGAGACATGGTTCAGCTAGGGACGTTCGTTTTCCGCTTTAGCGCGAACGCTGTTTTAGGCTCTGCTCCCGAAGGCAACCTGCCGGAAGTGGCGGGTGTTGACCAGCTCTTTGGCCTAGCCGCTCCTGCTGCCGCCGGCCCTTTAGGCGCCGCTCCCTCGCCGAGTAAGCCTTTTAAAGGCCGAACTGGCGGAAACCCTCGTTTAATAATCTATGTCGTCGTACTCGCTTTGCTGGGAGCCTACCTAATGCTGGGTTCCTCCAGCGAGCCTTCGAAAAACGCGTCTTCCGCCGCCGACGTAACGGCAAGCGCAAGCGAAAGGCTTGCGAGAGATTTTACTTTGGCTGAAAAGCCAGTACTCGAGTTGGGCACGAAGCAAGTCATCCCGCTCGGCATGGAAGACCCTCTGCTAAAAAAAGCCGAGCAAGAAATGACTCGCCTTGATTGGTCGAATGCGTCTTTGCGTGAAGCGGAGCAGTTTTTTAGGCGTGGGCAGCGAGAGTACTTGAATAAGAACTACCACCGCGCCATCGATTCCTTCCGCACTGCGCTTTCGCTGTACGGCGGGCACATTCTTGCTGAGCGCTACTTGCGGCGTGCCGTTTACGAAGTCGAAATCGAGGCGAAAAGCAATATGGCTCTGGGCGTGCAGTACTATGAGTCGCTGCAATACTCGCGGGCCATCCACCACTTCAATGAAACCATTGCGCTGCTTGCCCATCGCCCCAATGAAGCGATGATCAAGGAAGCCAATCGCTATATTAAACAAGCGGAGCTTCGGCTCCAAGCCGCGGAGTTATTCCCATGAAAATAACCCTGCGCGTTTTTGAAAATGGGATCGAGCTCCAGCACAAAACCTTTTCGGAAGGCGTTTTCCGCATTGGCCGGTCGGAGTTCTGCGATCTGAATTTGCCGAGCGATAAGATAAGCCGCAGCCATGTCGAAATCCGCATCAACGAATCGGCGGTCTACTTCACCAATATGTCGAGCCCCGGGCAAATCCGGCTCAACGAAAAGCCCAAGGAAACGGGAGAACTCGCCGATGGCGACGAGCTCCACTTAGGGCCTTACCGGCTGCTCGTTTCTTATGGGGAACTAGTCGAAGAGCCCGTGCCTCCGAGCGAAGCCCCGCTAGGGGAGCCAGAGCCAGTGGATTCTCCCTTTGGGAACCCAGAAGGCGACGGGTTTGCTCCTGTGGAAGCCCCCGCTGCTGACATTGAGCAAGGCGGTTTTGCTCCGCTGCTTGAAAAATCGGGAGTCGGATCGCTTTCGATTGGAAAGTCCGATACCGACGTTGAGCTAAAGCCCCTCGTTGCGAAGCTGCTTTTCACCGAAGGTACCAAAAAAGGCGACGAACTCGTTTTAGAAGCCTACGAAGTCACTTTCGGCAGAAGCAAAAAAGCCGATGTCTTTTTAGACGACGATCGCTTGTCCCGAGTGCATGCGAAAATTTCGCGAGTAGGGATGGGCTACCGCTTAATCGATCTCGAAAGCCGAAACGGCACGTTTGTGAACGGGATGCGAGTGCTCGAGC
>JANPJT010000361.1:0-1930 GCA_031425635.1 Pseudomonadota bacterium | reverse complement strand
TAAGAAATGAGTTTGAGATTACTGCAGCCACAGCTGCCTGGTAGGTACTTACGAAGGGTCTGAGGAAGCAATCCTAGATACTTTCTTCATGAATATCCACAGGGCTCCAGACGTCATGATCCATGTCATCTTGATCTCATTATACCTCTATGCATTTAGTTTGTCAGGATGCTGGAGGGCTCTATCGATTTCAAAGCTGGTGTCTAAGTTATAATGATATGATGGGTTATAAACTTACAGAATTGACCGAACTGCAAAGGGAAATCAAGCACTCTATCGCATAGCTTATCGATGCCGAGGTCATAAGGTGGCTGGCAACGATCGTGTCGCAGCCCCTGCACCATGCTCATAACAACCTAAGTGAAATGGTTGTTGACCAATGTTGGATCATAGCGAAGGAAGTTCAGCATCCCACAAAGCATAAGCTTCATAGGAGAGCCCTTGTGATAGCAAACCTCAGCGTAATGCATTGTGAGCGTGTCAGCAATCTAACTCAGGAGCCGGGTCGAAGCATTGATCTACAAGATCGCAACATTTCCGTTTGGTCTGAAGACATCCATCTGAAACGGAATGTCATTCACAGTGATCCCTGCACCTCCAACAAGAGCTAGTATCTTAGACATCACACCAGTACCGTATCCCTTATAGTCTTCGGACCCATTGAAGCTGTCTTCTGTCAAGTCCATCCTGAATTCTGACTTCCTCTTCAGATCTCCTTGCAGGTCGATGCCTTCGGACTAGAGGTACACAACAAGTGTACCAGACAGATACTCACTCAAAGCAAACAGAGGTGTGAGCCTCCTGGGGACCCAGTCCGAACCGTCAGCCTCAAACACCAGCAACCCTGAAGTTCTAAACATCAAACACCGCATCATTTCACCCAGCCGGTTGTGATCAGCAAGTTCTATGAGGTTGTAGAACTACTTCAGCAGTGCACCCTTAGTGAAGCGAAACAGCACCTCAACAAACTCTTGCATGCATGGCGCTGGTGGTAAGTCTTCCAACTTCAATTCATATTTAAAGAAGTGACTATAGATAAATCATCATCATCTGTAATCATGCAGTTGTTTACTTACTAAAGACTCTTGTCTGCAGAGGGGGTATCCATTTTGCGGAAGTACTTCTTCGCTTCTGAGCAGTCTCTCGCGAAAGATACGTACTATGGGGAACCATCATCATGCAATTCCATATGTCTGAGGTAGACAGCCTCACATGCAGCGAGCAGCTCACTGCACTTGGCACTGCCTAGGGAATGGTGGATCTCACAGTAGCGCTTCACCATGCCCCCAAAGACATCTGCACCGACCAAGTCAACCACTTCACTGATGGTGTACTTCTTGAATGTAGTGAAGTAGTCAAGCTTGTTGCTATAGTTATGAGCAATGCAGTATGTAAGGTTGGGTTAATTCAAAGCTGCAAAGTTGCAACAAGGTTCTGACATATTTGCAGTACTTACCTCCCCTCCTTCTTCCTTTCCTCCAACTCATCAGGAGTTGCCGCCTTCTTGTACCCACTGACAACAACCAACACACCAGGGTTCTGAGCAGCAGCTCTGTTCTTGCTGCCATCCTTCTTGACACGCACCTCATGGATGAAGCCGTGCTCTCTCAACACCTGCCTGTCGTTGTCTCTGGGTCCTCCGCTTAAGCGTTCTTCTTTCATTGTGAAAAGAGTAGAGTTGTAAAGAATAATTATAACTCAAATTGATGGCATTCAATTAATCGCTCATAGGGCCAATCATGCTGAACTTACAATCATATTAGCACCCTGAAATTTCAAATTCATCATTCATGAGAGTTTGGGGTTTTGGGGTATTGGGGTTTTGGGGTTGTTGGGATTCACAACAAAACCAAAGCACCAATACATCAAAACCCCAAACTCGTGCCGCGGGTGATAATGTTAGCATGTGAGTAATGACACTTACAATAGG
>JANPJT010000360.1:0-4932 GCA_031425635.1 Pseudomonadota bacterium | reverse complement strand
GCTTGAGGCGTTTGAAAAAATAAAGGCGTACTCGCTCGATTTAGGTGAGCAACGTGTTTATGCGTCTGGAAGAGCGATTATGTTTTCTAAAAAGGTTTGCTTCTTTTTTGTTCGACCAAAAAAGAAGTACCTAGAAGTCGTGATTTTTCTTTCAGATTCGAAAAAACGGAAAAACTTCAAATCGGTTATGAAAGTTTCGAAAATCAAGTTTGCGCATACTTTTCAAGTAGTCCATGCAGATCAAGTAGAAGGAGAACTTACCGATGCGATTTCAGAGGCGTTTTCACTTTGTGCCACCTAAGCGGCTGTGGAACCCGCTGCTCGCACCGGGTCTAACTGCGTGTCATCAACCACAGAACTTTGAGGGAGGCTTTTGTGGAGAATAGCTATTTTGGCTCGTGCCTTTGTGGGCAGGTGAAATTTAAAGTGGACGGGTCTTTCCAAAGTTTCTACTTATGTCACTGTAGGTTCTGCCAAAAAGACACGGGTTCAGCTCACGGAGCAAACCTGTTTTCCGCAACCGCTCGATTACATTGGATGAGTGGCAGCGGCCAAGTGAAAACGTTCAACCTTCCGGCGACACGACACACCAAAAGTTTTTGCAGGGACTGCGGGGCCGCCCTCCCAAGTCTTCAAGATAGTGGAGAACTATTGGTTGTTCCCGCAGGCAGTCTGGATACGGAGATGGCCTTAAAGCCCGACGCGCACTTGTTTTATTCCAGTCGAGCGGCTTGGGACGGTGGTTTAGAAACTATTCCAAGATTTGAAAAGTCCTGCGCCCATGAAACGCTTTGAGATCGCGAGGGAGAAGGGGGAATGTAGATTGGCACCCGCTTCGGTTGTATCATTTGGGTTAGCTTGGAAAAGGAATGCTCACTATGAAAGTTCTCGTCGTCGGTTCCAATGGGCACCTGGGTAAGAAACTGGTTGAGGGACTGGCGGCTTCGGGCCATTAAGTGCTCGCGGCGAGTCGATCAGGCGCTTTGCGCGTGGATGCCTTGGACCCTAAAACGTTCGACGCTCTGCCCAAGGGAAGCGATGTGGTCATAGACAACGTCAGTGCGTTTAAGGCAGGCGGTTTTCCGAGAGTCGACCATCAGAAAATCGTTCACCAGGCCCATCGGAACCTGGCGGAATGGGCCCAACGCATTGGGGCTCGCGCCATCCTGATCGGGGTTTTGGGCTCCGATGAAGTGGATGAGTCGGTGCCGCACTTTTTAGAGAAACGTGACGCAGAAAAAGCCTACCGCGACGCTGCAGTACCGCTGATTTCCGTCCGGCCCGGTATGTTTATCGATCAGGAAGATGGAAGACTCGAAAAAGGTTTTCAAAAGGGAGTGTACCAGCACCTGGGGCCGACCGACGTGAAGCTTGCGTTTACGGAGACCAAAAAGGTAGTTGCGGCAGTGGTTCAGGCGGTGAACGATAAGCCGAGTTCTGTAAAATTTCGGGTTGTGTCGGTGGGGCAAAATTGGACGGCGGCGGAGTTTGCAGCTGTAATGTCGACCCGTTTGGGGAAGCCAGTGAAAGTCAGTGCGCTCCCTCTCCCGCTTTTTTCTGCCATCACTTTTCTACCACGGCTATTTTCTCCGGGGCTCCGCAATTTGTTAGGCATGATGCAGTTTATCGCTAGCGGGCGGTTTGCCGTGACCGACGGCCCCAGCGCTTCGGCATAAAAAACCGTTAACTTTTTGCTCGAACCCCATCAATCACAAAGTACGGGAAGATGTTTCGTAACTCGTAGTGAACCTCGACGGAGCCAAAATATTTTTGAAACGTGGGCACGAGAAAGCGGCTGCTCTGGTAAACAATAAAACGGCCACCTGGACGCAGCGCCTTGAATGTCGCTTGAAAAATCGCTTCCTTATCGGGCTCGGAGATGAGCGAAAAGGGGATTCCAGAAACCACAGCGTCTGCTCCTTGCGGAAAATCAGCAGCCAGTCGGGGCAGCAGGTCCAAGACCGCCCCGTAGCGCACGTCGAGCCTCGGGTCGGCAATCTTACCCAAGTTCTTTTTGAACTCGGTACTGAGCTCGAAGCTGATAAGCTTCCCCTTTTCCGGCAGGGCGTGTAGCAAAGGGCGCGTGATCGCCCCTGTTCCAGCGCCGTATTCGACAACGGACAACGCACCGGGCGGTAGACGCCTCACAACAGCCCGAGCCACAAAGCGTGAACTCGGAAAGGGGCTCGCCACGTGTTTGGGGTTCAAAAGCGCATTGCGGGCGTGGCTGAAGGCGTCGAACCAAGTTGCTAGAAACCGCTTCACGTCGAACCTCACTTTCGTCTAGGGAGTGTCCTCCTGCATGACGACATACCCCAGTATAGTGCTTTTCCGATTCGATGCCAGCTGCCCGTTTGTGCTAGGATAGTGCGCCATGAAACCCCTTTTCTCGGACCCGGGCCGTCGCAGCCTGAAAAAGCTTTTTTCCTCTCCCTGCCTGCTCGTTTTTGACTTCGACGGGGTGTTGGCACCCCACCGGGCGACGCGGAGCGGGGCTTCTCTGCGGCCGGCTACTAAAGGCCTAGTAGTTACACTGCAGTCTGCTTTTCCCGTAGCGGTAGTGACGGGAAGATCGCTACGAGATGTCGGAAAGCGGCTCGATTTCGATCCAGATTTCGTCGTGGGCAATCACGGAGTGGAAGGGATTCCCCCATTTGCCAAGGCCAGCAGGCGAGCGGCCAAAGCGAGCGCTCTCTGGTTAAAGGGCTTGCGGCGGGCCCGTAAAGAGATCCCGGGGCTTCTGGTGGACGACAAAAAGTTCTCGCTTACGCTCCATTTTTCCGGAACCCGCAATCCTCGCAGCGCAAAGAAACGCTTGATTCAATTGGCAAAAGAGTTGCTGCCGCTGCCCCGGATTGTAGTGGGAAAAAAAGTGCTTAATCTGGTCCACGCCGAGTCGCCTCACAAAGGCGACGCCGTGGTTGCGCTCATGAAGCGATTTAAAGTGAAGCGTGCCCTTTATGTTGGCGATGATCAAACCGACGAAGATGTGTTTCGCTTAAACCAGCCAGGAATTCTGACCGTTCGAGTGGGTAAGAAAGCCGCTTCTGCCGCCCGTTATTACATTCCTAACCAGCTAGCGTTCGACCGGCTTTTGCGCGCCGTTTTGGCTTCGTCCCGAGAAGCCTGAAAACAGTGACGCGACGTATTTTGACTTCCTGACGGAGAGTTCTAGACTCAGGGCATTCTAAACAGATTGAATGGGGTTGGGGGAATCATGAACTTCGCAAAAATATTTTGCGCTATTGCTATTTTCGCGAGCAGTTTTGCGCACAGTCGAACGCTTACGCCGGAAGAGAAAAAAGCTGACTTCGAACAGTTAGCTTCCATCATTAAGAGCCAGTATGGGCCTTATGAGTACAAAAAAGCGCTCTTAAAACTCGATGTTGACGCTATGGCGGCACAATACGCCAAAGAAGCCGAGACAATGTCGAATATGGCGTTTTACCATTCGATCAACCGTTTTGTAGCTGCCTTTCAAGACAGCCACTTCCGATCGAGCGTTCAGACCAACTACCTATCGTCGCTTGGCTTTGTAGCCGATAGAATCAATGGCGCCGTCTTAATTGATCGGTTGATCCCCGAACTCCTGACACCCGATGTGTTTCCGTTTGAGCGGGGTGACGAGATTGTGGAGTTCAACGGAAAACCGGTTGCGGAAACCCTCGAGGAGATCGCAAGTTACTTGCCCTCCGGCTACAAAGAGACCGGGCTTCGAATGGCGGCAACGTATTTAGGCCATCGGCCTGCAAGTGCGCTACCACCCCAAAAAGGGTTTGCGATACTCACTATCCGACGAGGCACCTCGGACATCTTGGAAAAAATCAAGCTCCCCTGGTACGGTGCGGGGCAGTTGGACGAAGATGCCGATCCGCTCCTTGCGTGGTCTCTCGCCAAGCCTGATTTTTCGAAACTATCCGTGGAAGATGTTTTTGAAAATCTTCCTAAGGGGGAGCAAGCTTTCCGCTGCCAGGGAACTACCAGGACCGCTATCCCTCGGGGGGCAGTCCTTCTCACGGCGACTCCGTTTGTCGCTTACTACCACCCAACCCCTAAAGGGAATATCGGCTATTTGCGGATCCCGCACTACTCGTGGGGGGAGCAAGAAGAAGTCCGTTTCCAGCAGTATGAGTACGTGGTCAGCGAGCTTGAAAAGAACACGGTTGGGCTCATCATCGATCAAGATCACAACTGTGGCGGAAGCGTTTTCTTTTTGGAAAGAATGGTTGGGCTTTTCGCTACGAAGCCTTACCAAGGGCTCAACTTCCAGTTTCTCGCAAGCCGGGCTGAGTACTTGACCTTTAAAACGTGGGTCGATGCGGAATCCCGCTTTACACTCCAAGGGAGAGACTGGTTGGGGGTAGTCGACTTGGTGCGCCGGGCTTGGGCAAACGGCGATCGTCTAGCGCCAAAGACGACGTTCCACAACAACCGCGAGCTTCAGCCCAATGGCATCCGGTACACTAAACCTATTTTGATGCTAGTGGATGAAATGTCCGGTTCGGGTGGCGATGCGTTTCCAGCAATGCTGCAAGGCATGCAGCGGGCCAAGCTGATGGGAGTTCGGACGATGGGGGCAGGGGGCCACGTGCAAGCGGCGCCAGGCCTTAACTATTCGTCGAACAAACTCAATCTGACGAAGTCGCTTTTCTACCGGCCTGATGGCGTTGCGGTGGAGAACAATGGAGCGGTGCCGGATATCGCCTACCAGCCCACACGTGACGACTTCTTGTATAAATACAAAAACTACCAGAAGCGCTACTTGGAAGAGCTTGAGAAATTGATCCCGTAGAGGACCAAAAAGGGCAGCTTCGGCGCGAGCCGGAGCTGCCTATTTTTTTGCCTTCTGGGCGACTAAGCAAGCTTTGTA
The DNA here is from genome assembly GCA_031425635.1 of Pseudomonadota bacterium. Lineage (GTDB taxonomy): Bacteria > Bdellovibrionota > FAC87 > UBA2466 > UBA2466 > JAIEOG01. The sequence goes on along the minus strand of JANPJT010000360.1, from coordinate 62 downwards.
CTCTTACCCAGCGGAAACGAACTCCGCATGCTTCTGCGGGCAAGCTTCGCCAGGATCCGAGG
>JANPJT010000359.1:0-3260 GCA_031425635.1 Pseudomonadota bacterium | reverse complement strand
GCGGTTTTGCACGATTCGGAAAACGGCGACCAGTGGACTTCTCTCAACCAATTTCCAGCAAAGTTTTCTATTTGCAACTCGATGCTTTCCGAACTTGCGGTCTTGGGTTTTGAGTACGGCTATAGCGTTGCCGATCCCAGGACGCTCGTCGTGTGGGAAGCCCAGTTTGGCGACTTCGTCAACGGAGCGCAAACGGTTCTGGATCAGTTTCTAGTCAGCGGTGAATCGAAGTGGGATCGGATGAGCGGACTGGTTTTGCTCCTGCCCCACGGCTACGAAGGGCAAGGGCCTGAGCATTCCAGCGCACGGTTAGAGCGTTTCTTGCAAAGCTGTGCGGAGAACAATATCCAAGTGTGCTACCCGTCGGTTCCTTCGCAGTATTTCCACATGCTCAGAAGGCAAATCCACCGAAAGTTTCGTAAGCCTTTGATCCTCATGATGCCAAAAAGCATGCTCCGAGACGAGCGCTCCACTTCGGCACTCGACGACTTCACCCAAAGTAAACTGCACCTGGTTTTGGGCGACCCGTCGGTCAGTGACGCGGAGAGAGTCTTGTTTTGCACTGGCAAAGTGTATTTTGGCCTAGTGGCAGCTCGCAACGAACAGGGTAAAAAGAACACTGCGATTGTGCGCTTGGAGCAGCTGTACCCGTTTCCGGAAGCGGAAATCCAAGCCATCTTGAGATCGTACCCGCGCGCTCAGGAATTTTGTTGGGTCCAAGAAGAACCTAAAAATATGGGCGCTTGGTTTTTCATCGAACCGCGCTTACGGCCGCTCTTGGATGGCCGATCGCTTTTTTACCGGGGCCGCTCGGAAGCAGCTAGCCCAGCGCATGGCTTTTACAAAGTACACCAGCAAGAAGAACACGATCTCCTCCAAAGTGCTTTTGAGCCGATCGCGCTGAATATTCCCAACCGAGAAAGTGTTCTGAAGGAGCAGCATGGCAACTAAAGTAGTAATCCCCAGCTTAGGAGAGTCGGTCTCTGAAGCCGTGCTTATTCGATGGATCAAGCAAGACGGTGACACCGTAAAAGTGGATGATCCGCTTTGCGAGCTGGAGACCGACAAGGCGAACGTCGAACTCCCTGCCCCTGCAGCCGGGGTCCTGAAGCATTCGGTGAAGCAGGGCACGACCGTTAAAATCGGCGATCTGGTTGCCGAAGTCACCGAGGGAGTGTCTGCGGCACCTGCGAAAACCGAGACGCCTGTCGCTGCTCCGCACGCTGTCGCAAAACCACCTATCGATTTGGAAGATCTCGCTCCGTCCGTCCGGCGGCTTGCCAAAGAACACGGCGTGGATCCTGCAGCCTTGCATGGGAGCGGACCGCGCGGTCGTATTGTCGGCGAAGACGTGATGGCTGCGGCGAAGACAGCCCCTAAACCCTCAGCACCGGTGCCCGTAGCGACTACGACGCCCGCACGCAAAGAAGACGGTGTCCGAAGGGAGCCAATGACTAAAATCCGCAAGAAAATCGCGGAGCGACTAGTTCAGGCTCAGCATAGCGCCGCGATGCTCACTACGTTTAACGAAGTGGACATGTCGCAGGTTCTCGAGCTCCGAGAGCGCTACAAAGAGCAGTTCCAGAAAACGTACGGGGTCTCTCTCGGCCTGATGTCGTTTTTTGCGCGCGCCGTGGCGCTAGCGCTGAAAGAATTTCCCGTTGTGAATGCGTTTATCGATGGCGAAGACGTCGTCTACCACGAGCACGTGAATCTTGGCATTGCGGTAAGCACCGAACGGGGCCTTGTGGTCCCCGTCCTTCGCAAGTGCGAAGACATGTCGTTTAGCAAAATTGAAAGCGAAATTAAACGGATGGCTGTTGCCGCACGTGAAGGGAAACTTTCGTTGAACGAGCTCGGGGGCGGCACCTTTACTATCACCAACGGCGGAGTGTTTGGTTCGCTTCTGTCCACGCCTATCATTAACCCGCCTCAGAGCGCCATTCTTGGAATGCACGCGACTCAGAAGCGCGCGGTGGTAGTGGCGGATAAAATCGAAATCCGGCCGATGATGTACTTGGCTTTGTCCTACGACCACCGTTTAGTCGACGGTAAGGATTCCGTTTCATTTCTAGTTCGGGTGAAAAACCTACTAGAAGATCCGCATCGCCTGATGCTAGCGGTGTAGATCGGTTTATCGCATCCGGTTTTAAATGACCAGCTCCTGCCATTCGTTGCCAAAAAGCACGCGCAGCGCGCGTGATTACATCCGTAAACACTAAGATCTGTGTAGTGGTACACCTCGGACTTGGGGAATGTTATTATTAAGGTGTTAGGTTCGCGTTAAGCGTTGAACATTTCTTTCCTCCTCAGAACTTTTTTTCACAACGCTTATCAGCTCCATCCACCAGCATAAAAAAAAGGGAGAAAAGCATGCTCAAAATGCGCCTGAGCCTCACGCTCTTAGCCGTAGCCTTGTGTCCTTCACGTTCAATTTATGCAGAAGTGTTCCAGCCGCAGTTAATCAACGGACAACCTGTCGCAGAGGGAACTTTTCTGGAAGTGGTGCGTCTATCCCTTCTCGCCCCTGACGGTAGCGTTCGAGGGTACTGCACCGGGACGGTTATCGGCAGCGAAGTACTCGCCACCGCAGCACACTGCGTAGACACGGATCAGCGAGTCAGCTTCACCTTTAAAGGAGTGACTTACGGAGGCAAAGGCTACCAAAGCCCGCTTTTCAAAACTAAAGATCACGACTTGGCGGTGGTGCTGACCGATACGAAGTTAGTCGACGCGAAGCCCATGACAGTAACGTTTGCCCCACTCAACCGAAAAGAATCGGTTCTTTTGGCAGGCTACGGCTGCACAAAAAAGGGCGGGACGGGCGGCAACGACGGGATTCTGCGAGCCGGGAATGCCGTGGTGATTGGCGTTGCCGGGACTTACGACTCCTTAATCGATGGAGGAAGCTTGGGCGCTGCCTCTTGCTTTGGCGACTCCGGCGGCCCTACATTTCAGCAAACCGAAGGGGCCCCTTTGCAATTGGCCGGTATCATTTCCAAAGGCGACATCAAAACGCTAACGCTCTCCGTTCGCCACGATCTGCAGGACAGCAAAGACTTCTACGCAGACGTCGAGCGGATTTACAACACAAGCATCTGTGGCCTGTCCCCCCAAGGTTGCTAGGGGCTGTACCTTTATGTGGATAAGTCAAATCGCGTAGGGATTTTTGAGCCTGGATTCGCCGGGCCGACGACAGCGTACTCTTTGTACGCGGAGAAGGGGCGGCGAATCCAGGCTCAAAAAGCACCCGCGAAATG
>JANPJT010000358.1:0-3950 GCA_031425635.1 Pseudomonadota bacterium | reverse complement strand
GATGGAATCCACGCCGTCTTGAAAAACTCTCGCGGGAGCGCCTTCATTTTACCAGCGTGAGTTTTATGGAGCACGAGCGGGGCGTTTTCTAAGTTCATCGCGCTGAGCGGCCCGCTGATGGCATTCTGGCGGGCTTTCTTTGCTACCTTGGTCCTCCTGCCCTTTCTCAGGACTGATAAAATCACGTTCCGTCCCGCTATGGTCGGCATGGTGGTTTGCTTTGCCACGATGAACGTCGCGTTCATTAGCGCGATGACGTTTACGACGGCAGCGAACGTGATTTTTTTGCAGTACACTGCGCCGCTTTTTATCGCTTTTGCTTCTCCTTTTTTGGGAGAGCCGTTCGATAGGCGCAATACTGTCCCTTTACTCTTAGGACTCATCGGAGTGAGCATTCTGATGTGGGGGAGCGACTTAAGCGACCCAGGCGTTTGGCTCGCGCTCTTGTCCGGAGTGGCTTACGCGGGTGTGGCTCTCTACTTGCGGCGGTTTAGGGACGATGACGCAATTTTCCTGACTTTCTTAAACCACTTTGGCAGCGCCCTGTGCGTCGGAGCCGCGCTGCTTTTGCTCCGCTCCCCCGTCATGCTGCCGTCGTCCACGCTTGGCCTCCTGTTTCTTTTTGGTTCGGCGCAAATGGCGTTGCCGTACCTGCTCTTTGCCCACGGGCTAAAAAGCGTTCCAGCCCAGGCCGCCGGAGTTCTCACTCTGTTAGAACCGCTCCTGAACCCGCTAGTGACCTTCCTCGCGATCGGAGAAGTCCCGTCTAAACAAACTTGGGTGGGTGGTTTCTTTTTGCTGAGCGGCGTCGGGCTCCAGGTATGGCGCTCAGCCCGCCGTCAGGCAGGGTCTACAGGCTCGAAATCCTTCCGTTGCTCCGAGAAAACCCCCAAACGTTAGATCTCCGGGACAAAATACTCCAATTAGGGTAAGAGCTCCGCTACCCGGAGGGTCTGGACGTCCATGGCTCTACGGGCAGTACTGGAATTCGAGATGCTTATGTTGTTACTCCGTCTCTTGACGTTTGTTTTTGTTTTGGGAACAGCCAGCGTACCCGCCTTTTCTAATGCATTTTGTGCGAAAGCGGTCGAGGAGCTGGCCCAAATCACGCTCCCATCGACCCCCATCAGCACCCTTACGTTGAAAGGGGTGTACGAAGCACCGCTCAGAGCCTTCCATCGGCTCGTATCCGAATACGCCGCGCCCGAGCCCTTGGCAGCCGCAATGGTGTTTACGAATGAGGGCGCCCGAGCTTTTTCGGCTTTTTTACTGAAAGAGGATAAGGCGGAACAGAAAATAGCCGAATTTCTTAAAACATCAGGGCAAGACCCTGTTGAACTAGGGAGAATTTTCCCAAGGGCTGCCCAAGATCCAGTGCTGATCGACTTCGTGATGTCGCAGGAACATTTTTATCGACAGCTATTTTGTGATCCGGAAATGCGGGCTGCCGTGGCCCATAGCCCTTACTTTATTCCGGGCATGGTCCACGCGCTGTCGCAGAACTTCGACGAAGCCAACTTCTGCTTTATTTACTTAGTTCAAGGCTGGCCTTTGGAAATGCAGGGCAGGGCGGGGCAGTACTTTGGCACCGCGTTCAGGGACCCAAGCCTACTGGCTACTTTCACCGATTTCGTGGTAGGCAGAAACCACCTTGAGTTTCGCACACAAAACTCGTCGCACAGCACTTCGGGAACTACCCTTAAATTCTACGTAGAGGCCCTTAGCAACTCGCTTACCTATGAGAATTTAGAAGATCTCAACAGCCAGATAATGAGAGTGTACGAAAAGCACTTCAAAGCAATAACGGTAGCGGTAAACGGAAGTTCGATTTCGTTTCATCAACTACTTTTGAGCAAATTTGGCGCAAGCTTTCAGATGGGGCTTAACCTCTTTTTGAAAGGGATGGACGAATCAGGTAACGCAGCCATCGCAGTGGGTATCCAACAACTGAGGGGCCTTGGACTAAACATCGATCGCTCAAAAGAAATGAAAATCCTGTCCGGCTTTCATGCTGCCGCAGCCGACCCGTTGGCTTCAAAATTGACTTTGGGACAGTTTGCCCAGCTCGGTCAACTTGCTCCTGAATCTCTATTTCTGAGCCTTCTTGGCCCGAACTTCCCCACTCAGGATATAAACGGCCTCACGGTTCCCGCGTTAGCGGGAAGGCCTCAGCAGATCCAAATGGTGAAAGATGTGATCCAGTACGCGACGACAACGCCTCGACAATCCAAGCTTTTGGAAATCGGGTACGGGAACCCGGCCGCTTTAGCAGTCCTTAAAACCTACCTACCCGGAGTCGAAATGGTAGGGGTTGATACTGTCCCCCCTAGCCCAGAAGTTCAAAAATTCGTTAAGGAAAAAATGGGCATCCATTTGGTACACGGCAATCCGCCGACCGATAGTTCCGTTGCTGCGGACCTTGCCAAACGAGGCCCATATGCCGCCATTTTTGGGGTCGATGTCTTTAGGCACTCATACGGGGGAAACGGGCCCGATATTGTACTAGGATCGCACCAATCCTACCTTCAGTGGGTAAACAACTCTTTGGAGGCAGGCGGCGTTTTCATCATTTTGAATGATAATCGAGCGCCCCCGTCTTTTTCGAAAGAGGAGTTCCAAAAAGCAGGGTTTTCAGTCGTGCGGTGGGCCGAATCGCGTAGTCTCCCCGAAATGCAAACAGCGATTTTTAGTGCGAAGGGTTCTCCCGACATTGGCCAAATGTCGCTGTTTGTGCTGCGCAAAGGAAAGATCCCTAAAGAGCTTCCTCGGGAGTTTCGCGAAACACCGCGCCGCGCATCGCCGCCATAACCCGGAAAGCTGCTAGTGGCGGTAAGCACTTGCCAACGCAAACAGGTACCAAACAAAAGCCACTGGCAAAGCGCATAAAATGAGTGGGTGTATCAACGCCGTCAGCCAGCGAAATACCGGTGAACTGCCAAAGCTCCGCGAAAAGCGCACTTTTAAGAAGTACACCGCAAGAAAAACTAAAAAAGGGCTGATCACGAGCAGCGCATTTTCGGTGAGAGGCCGTGTTGGCAAAAACCAAAGGCATGCAGCGGGAACTAGGCCCACAAAGGAAACTCCCGCGTTCACAGCGGCTAACTTCCAAAAGCCGGCGTGCATCTCCCCAAACACCTTTTCAAAATACGCACTGACGAGCGATACGACGCCCACATAAAGGCACATACCCGCCAGGTAGGGTAAATATTCTTCAAGGGCGAGTAGAAGCATCGAACTAATTACGAGCCATTCTCAAAATACATTCAAGAAAAAAAACCCGCGGGCGACAATGAGTAAGTTCAAGGGTCGCCAGACGAAGGCCGCAGCTAGGTTTGTTAGGGCTCGGCCCTTCCGCGCGGTTTGGATACTTGCACACCCCGAGGCTAGCCGCCCACTTGTAGAGAACGTACGCTGCTACTTTTCGCTGCATATCGCGCGCGATGTTCATTGCGGTTTCGTGGTTTGTTAGGGCTCGATCCTTCCGCGCGGTTGAGTCTCTTGCTCATCCCGTGGCTGGTCGCCCGCTTGGAACCCTACGCCATTCGGCTACGGGTCTGCTTTTCGGAAAAAGGCACATCTTTCGCGCGATGTGGGAAGTCTCTTTGTGCGGCGAATAAGTTGTGGGCTCGGCAAAGCAGTCGCAAGTTCGTAGGGTCCCAGCTACTCCCGCCTTTAGCCCAAGGGCGTACATGATCGATTTGAAGGTGTGCCGTTTGGTTGCACTGGGTGCCGGAGGGGGATTTGAAAGTACAAGCGTTCGAACTTTCAGATCGTACTATGCGAGCAATGGCGCGAGGGACGTACCTAGTGTGCTTGCGGGGCGCTGACGGGCCACTTGGGTTTTTTGTCTCGGCAGCAGAAGCAGGCCGACTCGTCTTTGGTTTCTTCACTAAGAATTTCTTTAAAACTCTTTTTAACAAAACCACTTCGTTCTTCTCAGAAAGCTCCCG
>JANPJT010000357.1:0-1546 GCA_031425635.1 Pseudomonadota bacterium | reverse complement strand
GTATTATCCGACGAGCAGAACGTCGCAGCCGTAGTCTGGCTCGTAATCCGTCCAGGTCCCGGCAAGCCGGCCACGATGTTGATGCCCGCATTGGAAGTCGGCGGGAGACAGAAGGTGGCCACGCCAATCGGCGTCTCCGGGTCGGCCGTACCGGTTGCGACAATCGGATCGAGGAAGCACTTCGCACGCTGCTGCAGCGCGCAGAGGCCCGCATCGACACCGACCGAAGCAGCCGTGCAGTCTTCATCGACCGAACATCCGAGGATGCCGTCGCCATTGGCCTTCACGACAGCGTCGCAATAGGTCGGATCCGGGCCGATCGTGCACTCGCCTTCGCCGCCGCCGATATCGGTGCACAGAAGGTCCGTGCAGCCGTTGGGCTGCGGCCATTCGCCGGCTCCCTTCGCGGTGCAGGTCGACGGGTTGCATGTCCCCACCGACACGCTCGAGCAGTCGGTGTTCGCCGTGCAGCGGATCGACGTCGCAAGCTGGCACCTGCCGATACTCGAACAGTTGCCCGCATTGAAGTTCGAGCAATCGGTGTTGCCGGTGCACTTTTTACTCGCGGCCAAGGAGCACGATCCCAGCATGGTCGAGCATTCCGCGTCGCTGTTGCACGGCACCGACGTGTCTCCGCTGCAGAGCAGGCACGGACAATTCAGATCGGGCGACGCACCTCCGCAGGAATTATTGGCGGCGAGCTCGCTCGTCCCGGTGGTCTGCGTGAGGTTGACGACCAGGCCCTGGCCGGAAATGTTCTTCCCGGTGTCGGGCAGGCAGTCCAGGCTGTACCAGCCTCCGCTCGGTCCCTCCGACGTCAGGTAAGCCGGGAACGAACTGTTGTAGCCCGTCGGATCGCAGGTCTGCCCTTCGCTGTCTCCGGTTGTGCAGAAGCCGCCGCGGACTCCGTCACCCGGCTCTGGGTCGAGCACGCAGGTGCCGCCCGGGCAATCCTGGTTCTGATTGCAGAAGGCCGAGGCATCGTTGGAACACTTTCCGCCGCAGGGCGTGCACGGCTCCGTGGTCAGGGCGCCAAGGTAGACCTTGGCGCGCAGGTTCGCGGTGATCTCTGACGAACCCTGGTCGACGTTGGTCGTCCCGGTGACGTCTCGCGCGAAGCGGTTGACCACGCAGGCCGGAGTTCCTCCGGAGCTCAGCGGGAACGGAGCGCCGAGATAGCAGTCGCATACCGCACCGGCGCAGTCGTCGGCGTCGGCAACGAAGGGCTCATCGCAAACGGTACGGATGTTGTTCGCGCAGCGGCAGGAACCTGTCGAGGGGTCGATTCCGACCACGTTGCACTGCCCGCACACGGGGCCGCTGTTCGGACAATCGAGGAAGGCGCGCGTAACGACACGGTCATTGATGTCGGCGTTGTGGGCGAGCCCCGTCCAGCCGGTATCGAGCCTGGTGACGGTGTGACAGCGGCCGTCCGCCTCACAGGTTCCCACGGGGCAGTCCGCGTTGCTGGTGCAGGCTTGTCCGATGCCAGCGTAGAGAACGAGCTCGCCGACGTCCGGGCACGCGCCGGTGTTGCCGCCCAGCG
>JANPJT010000356.1:0-18189 GCA_031425635.1 Pseudomonadota bacterium | reverse complement strand
ATCCTTGAGGAGGTAAAAGGTTTTACCGACCTGCCCATAGTTAAGAAAAAGCACATAGTCTGGCTGTATGCCTCCCTGCTGATTGCCAACGATCCAAAGTTGCGCCAGTACTTTTCGTTGGAAAACCAACTTCAGCTCTGGGATAAAGCATTGGAACATTTTAATGAAAAAGGGGGCCCACTTTCCTCGGGCCAGTAGGCAGCGGGAATAGTACCTCGTAGTAGCAAAAATCAAACTTGGACAACTTCGCGAACCTCGGGGATCGCATCTTTCAATCGTGTTTCAACGCCCATCTTAAGTGTCGCTGAAGAGTCGGAAAAACGTGCCCCCCCTCCCCCCCCCTAAAAGCTTTGATATCTCAAGCATTAATCCCGACTGACCTGTCAGTTGAAACCTCAGAACAAGTGCATTTTTGAGAGACTGTCGCTATTTAAAATGGACTTGCTTTGAAACCAAGGCTTTAGTACGCCCCCAGGGCTGAAGGTGTTGCGGTAAATGGCAAAACCTAGGTGAGCATCACCGGTCTTTGCCACATGCGGCACGTGCGGTAAGTCTGGCTCACTCATCTCCAAGTTTTGCGTAGTTCGTGTTTTTATGAAGGAGTGCACCATGCGCAGTTTGATTGTGTTGATTCTAGGATTTGGACTAGGCGGCGTCTCCTTTGGTAGCGGACCGATTTGCTGGCAGGCGGTTCTAAGAATGCTTGATCCTGAGCGGCCGCCCCTGGAACAAGTGACAGAGCAGTTTCGCGCGGTGATCCGAGAATTTCCGGAAGCAAAGGTATTCCAGCTTTCAAATTTCGACGGCATCGGAGTTACCCTACCGACATTTGCCACGGCGGTCCTTTTCGATTCACAATTCGCTCTCACGGGCGTTCAGGGCTATCCGGTCATCGTAGAGTTGGAGCACAATCCGCCTTTGCCCCACGGAAATGTGGATCCGGTGCTTGAGAATATGCTTTTCAGCCTAACTCCTGAGGGAGCCGAGGCCTACCTAACCGATTCGCGTGCCGTTATGCAGGACCACTATAACCGCGATTTGCCGCGTACCTTCAAGATCGGAGCTGAGCTTAGAGCCATGTTGGCTTCCGATCAATGGAGGCTGAAACGGTGGGATGAAACGCGCCCGTTGCATTTCTTGGTACGCAACTCATCGCAAGAGCGTCTGCTGCGACATTTAGGGCCAGATTGGAAATCCGTCGCGGCGTACGAAAAACAAAATCTTCTGCACCCCGCTTATCAGGAAGCGCTCGCAGCTAATTTCCGCGAATGGAATGACTTGGAAACTAGATGGGTAAAAACCGGTCGGGCCACTATAGTGCTGCCGCCAGTCCGGAATGGTTCGGACGTGACGTTGAAAGTGGTCTTGAAGTTTGCTACCCGGGAAAGCGTAGTCGAGTTCCTCGAGGAGTCGGGAGTTTCGCGTGCTTATTTTCCCTTTCCAGATGCGCCTCCACTGACTGACTCTTCTCGGTAGCCCGTCGGCGGTACGCGGTTACTTTTGGGGAGTGCCGCATTTGCATGGTGCAACCACATGGGTCGAGGAAGCTAGGTTTCTCAAAAGTAACCGCGCAGCAGCCCACGCAAACGTTAATCTGCAGGGAGTCGCCTCTTCTTTCGCCGAATCCAGCCTCTTACAATGGGGTACGGAAGCTGCTATTGAATGGCCCGTGAAACGCCTTACGCTCTTTCTGGGGCTGATCCTGTGGCCAGTGCCAGACGTTGCCGCCAGTCCCAGTCCTCTGCACCAGGAGCTGGATAAAGCGCTGTTGCGCGCTACGGAGGCCTCGCAAGCTTGGTCGTTGATAGATGCCGCTTTTCCGGGGCTGGACCCCTTAGAGGTAGCGGACCCGAAGTTTTTTGATGCCCATGAATCGGTTTGGAAATGGGTGACCCAGAGGGATACCCAATACCTTCTCGATCTAAAAGAAGGCCCTCGCCGCGTGGTGCTCTCGGTGGCATCGCTAAGCACCCTGGCGAAGTTTCGCGATGCCCTCGAAAACGACCTTGAATTCATGAGCCACCCCCAGGCCAGTGAGGTACTTAGGATGATCACCGTTTGTGAGACCAGCCTGCAGCTCGTGATTGGCCGCCATGCACCGCTCAAGATCAAAGATGTCTTCCCGTTTCTCTCCCCCTTCATAAGCGGTGTTGCGGGTGCGTTGCTACTGGCGCTTGATCACTGGGCCGGAAACGGCGAAACCCATATTGTTTGGACCGACATTGCCGTTTTGTTCACTGTGACTATGACTGTGGAATCGATGTTTAAATTGGCTCGTTGGAAATTTTCCGGTTTTTTCAGAAACCGTTTTAGCGTCGTGCCTGCGCTACAGGAGTTGCGAGCCAGACTCACAAGTTTAGATGGACTCCCCGTGACGGTGGATCCGCTCACCAGGGACACCCTTTACACCACTTGCCAGGATCTCCTATGGCTTCGCCGCTAAAATTCACTCGGATCCAACCCGCCTTGATTGGCATGCTCTTTCTTACCGTCCTCACACTGGTTCCGGAACGGGCTAGAGCGATGGCCTGCCACACAAACACTCCGGGTTCCCAGCGTCCAACTACGGATTCGGGTTGGACTGAACGGCTTTGAACCCACCAAAGACTCAAAACCTGCGCTGATTGACCGCGCGCTAGCGAATAAAGAGGATATAGCAAATTAACGCGGGCACCAGGAAGGGGAAGGTCATAGACCCCTTCCTGGCCGATGTGCTATACCCACCCCGTGAAAAAACACACCAACGCCAAAGAGCTCATTTTCAACGGCACGGGAGTCAATTACTCGTGGCACTTTCCGATTCTTTTTGACCTGTCCGTTGAAGAGTTTAAAGCATTTGAAAGAGCCGTGTTTATTAGTGGCGGCAGCACAGCGTTTCTTATTTATTGGGCGCTGCAAAACAAGCTGCTCAAGTGGAAGAAAGAGGACTTCCTACAGTGGAATAAGGCCGTGAGAAAAGTCTACCGGAACAATCTTGCGTCTGGAACCAGTCGAATGCTCCAGTTGGCGAGGGGCTCGTCGGAGCCGGTGTTTAAACAAGAAGACACACTTTCTGCCTGGAAGTACTGCGCTCACCCCGAGTTTCTGGAGGTTCGTTTGCGAGATCTCCCTGCTAACGTCCAAATCCCCCTGATCAATCGAACCAGTGGTGAAGTGGAGATAGCGAGCCCGAATTCTGCCTTTGGAGAATTTCCCGCGTACCTCGTTTCGATGGCCGCAACGGCGATTCCAAAGGTATTCCCCGAAGTCGCTTTAGGCTCCTCGGTATATGGAGACATCACTTTTGCAAAAAATTTCCTACCCTGGCTAAAAGAAACGGAAAGGGGAATGGAGAAGTTTGTGAACTACAACTTGTTAAAAAATGCAGTGGTTCATAATGGCGAATACGTCAAAATCTGTGACCACCCCAACCCAAAAAAAATGATGAAGCGGGATAACCTGAAGTTCATTTTCGGGGTAAACATTGAATCTTACCCCAACAATGTCAGGCGCTCGAAGATGTAGCTCAATACCTCGGAAGGTGCGGCACAAAAAGCGATACGCTTCCAGCCGCTTCGTACTTGTTATCGTTCGAATACGAGCGAGCTACCATACCCACAACTTGGCCGCGTCCATTTAAAACCGGCCCGCCGCTATTGCCACCTACCACGTCACAGCTCGAGTAAATGAAGCCGCGCTCCGGCAAAACGTAGTCCTCGGCCATAGGAGGTTCCGCGGCCTCCTTCGGCGGTGGGGCAGAATCGGTAAAGACTTTAGCGATTGGCTCTACGAGTTGAAGGAACTGGTCCGGTGAGTAGAAATGCCCACGCGAAAAGTAAAGCTGATGGCCGTCCGAATTCCGAGGTCGCCCACGAGTGCTTACTGGGTAACCCACTGCAAACGCAGGTTCCTCTGTCGAAGGGGCTTCGGATGCCACTTCCAAGGGTTTCCCCACCGACAAGGGAATTTCGATGGCAACGTAATCTTCCATGAGGTTAGCCACCGCCTGCACACCGGGCTCGGAAAAGGCAGCCCCCAAAACGTCCCCCATGTCGACAATGCGCGGAGCCGCCTTGTGCGCAGTGCTATCGTAAACCAAATCGCCCTTGGCATCAAAGAGGCTAAAGATCGGTTCAAGCTGGCGGAGGAGCTCTTTTCGTTCGGCGGCTGGCCGCTGCACAATCGCAGGTGCTAAGAACATTTGAGGCGCAAACTGCCGCTGGAAAACGTGCCAGTTGGTTACCAGTACCGTACGCCCATTGCTAGTCTTAGCCACCCAAGTGGAACCTCCAGTGAGGTAAGGCGCGTAACAAAATTCGTGTGACTCAGGCTTTAAGACGGAGAAGCATCGGCGGATCGCTTCACAGTTCTTGGTCTGTAAGAAATCAGGTGGATCGACAGAACAGTGGTTCTGCAAATAGTCGGCTGACTGGGCGTACGACAGCTTTTCATATTGAAAGGCAGTATCCCAGTGGACCACTAAACGGAACACAGAGTGGGCGGCATCTTTCACTGCGCCCGGCAGGGCAGTAGATTGTAGAGAAAGAAGTTCAGTTCCCGATGCGTCCTGGCGCGGTACGCGAGACTCGGTAATCTCAGGTTTTTCGATTGGACGACTACAGGAGACGACCCAAAATAAAACAATCGGCAACAGAGACACGAAAAAAGAAACCACGTTTACCCCCCAGCACCACCTCTAATGCTTAGCGCTATTCGACGATGGCTGCAAGAGTGAGCTCGATTTGGCCCTATTCTTTTTTTAAGGGTTGTCTGGAATCAAGGGACTTATTCAATCGCGATCGAAGTTTCAGGACCGGTTCTTTCACCGAGAGCATGATCCGAATCGCGGGACCTGGCTATGCGAACGCGTTCAGTTTATATTTGGCAGACAGCCAACCGAATTCTTGCGCGCTGCAGCACTTATTGATACGCCCATTCATTGTATGAGACGGTATTTAGTTCAGCCGATCGCTTTCGGGATGAGTGTGTGGCTTGGCGCCTGCCTTCCCGCTTGGGGAGATGAAGCCGATCGATGCAGGCAAGATCTTCTCACTACCGAGGGGTTTGATGTCCTCCAGGTGTGGTCCTCGGGCGGCCACGCCAAACAGAAAGCCCTTTTGGCGCTCGCTCAATCAGATTACAAAAGCGAAGGGTTAAACCTCGCTCGAACCCTGCACTGGCTGTCAGCCAATGCGGGACTTAGCCGGCAAATTTTTCGGCGAGTCCGCAGCGCCCTCGAAAACTGTCCACTATGCCTTCCCAGTTATGAACGGTGCTCTAGGGAGGTTCAAACTCGGGCGCTCAAACGGGAAATAGACAACATTCGAAAAGAATTCTCTTCCGCCCCCGCGGAATTTTGGGACTTGATAGAAGAGTGGTTTGACGCGTCGGAGTACCCCCACCAAGGCAAGGGCCCCTCGAGAAATGAAGTTTTAAATCGCATTAAGTTAGCGGCACTTTCAGCAGACACCCGGGAGAAAGAAGAATTTTTCAACGCGTCCCTAAAGGCAATCAAAATAACCTTGGTCAACGAGAAGAACCGCGCTCCGACGAGCCACGAAATCCTACTATTGGATAGAAAGTACCGCCTAGTAGAGCGCATGCTCCAACAGCTCGTTTTTTACTTTGATCGAGCGTTCAATATCATCCCCAGTGCCAGCTACCCACCCAACCCCCGCTGGTATGCTCGGTTGATTGAAAACGCCAATCGCTGGATCCGAGACCCCTCAGGCGAGGAAGGGCTTTACAGAACAAAAGAAATGATTGAGACGGAGATAAAAACCGTTTCCCCTTGGCTCGATCGATTCGGAGTGAATAAACCCGTCGGGCTCGAACTTGAGGCCTTTCCGCTAGCAAAACGTTTCGCGCTCCGCACTGTGGCTGAGGCGTTGGCTGGCAGCGCGCGGAGTTACCCCGCCCACGCAGATCTGCAAAAGGAATTTTCCCAATTTCTTCGGGCCGCGATTTCCGGTCTTGCAGCACAAGTCGACATCGAAAACGGAGAGCACCTTCCCGACGAGTCGATCGAGCCCGAGATGGAAGCCGTCTTTCAAAACGGACTGGAGATCCAAAGCGACGGCGAAATCCAGGCCAACACTTTGGAGATCACGCCAAGCGACACCCCCAAACCCAAGAAAAGCCCAAAGCCAAAGAAGCAAGCCCCTTTCGGAGAAGCTCTCGCCCAAGCGGAAGCCGCGGTCAAAGTCCCCACCACCCACTGGCCACGGCGAAAGGACCGCCGACTGGAACAAAGTAGTTCAGCGGCCGCCGGGGAACTCGCATGGGAAACAAACCTTCCGTCTCTCGAGCTCACTACTGCGGAGTGTCTTTCGCTCATAGACACGCACGCCGCGAGTCCCTGGCACGCCAAAGTGATCCGAAAGCAGATGGAGGAAGTGCAAAGGCACCACTCGGAAGCCGTCTTTGACAGAGAAATCCAGTCGATCGCGGACGTGCTCCTGAAAATGTCCGCTTCTTCTCGGCTACAGGAAGAGTCCTATGGCAGACGTCTTAAGAAACTCACCCAAAAGAACCTACGGGAAATAAAACCGCAGGGACGATCCACGGTGCGAGTCATTTTTGGAATCGATAGCGACGGGTTGAAATTGTTGCGGATTTTGCCTCGGTCAAAAAACAATGCGAACGACACTGCCCGTAAGCTTAACGACTTAGAACACGAGTGGGCTTCTCTTTACGAGAAATAGTGTTTTCGTCCGAGGCGCTAGTATAGCGCTGCGCCTCAGCAATGCGTGCCTTTAGGTGAAATGGATCGAAATCGGGACGTTCTACGCCTAAGGACAGAAATTTTGAATAGAACTTTGAAGTCACGGCGCTAGGCCCTTCGGCTCGGAATGAAACTTGCCCCAATAGGGAGTAGGCGACTGCAACGTCGGTTGGGTGATGGCCTCTCGACAAAACAGACGCCGCTAACGATTTGGCTTCCGCATAGTCCCCCATCTCGAAAAGACTAACGGCGCGAACCAGTAGGCCCCTCTCTCCCAGCGCACTAGCGCCTTTCAGGAGAGAAAGCGCCGCACTGTACTGTTTGAAATAGAGGAAAGCTTCCGCAAGCTGGATCCGTTGGCCGGAGTCAAAGGGGTAGGATTTCCAGGCGCCTTTCAAGGAGGTAAAGTAAGCTTCATAACTGCCCTGATCCCATTCAGTCTGTGCTAGCGCGCGAAGCACTAGCGGTTGTCCGGGCTCCTGGCTGGACGCTTGGGTTAGCAGAGCGGCGGCGCCCTCGAAGTCTTTTCTTGAACGTTTTTGTACGGCCTGAAGGTAGAGCTCTTGCGCGCGGTCAGTAAGGAAACGGGTTTGCAAATCCCAGAACACGCCGAGCAGTTTGCTTCGCACTTCCACAGGCCAACTGTCGGAAGCACTCTCCATGAACAGCTCAGCCATGGCACTTCGCCCCCGAAGCAGCAAAGTAAGCTCGGCTACTCTCTGAAGAGCCTTCAGGTCCCGAGGGTTCTTCTTGAGCGCAGGCTCCCAAAGAGAGAGGGCGAGAGGAAAATTTCCGTGGTCGTAATAATATTCGGCGGCGTCAAATTTAGCCAAAGCGCAGCTCGCGGCGAGAAAGCCTGCCAGCAAAATCGCCTTAGCGCCCGCCACTAGAAAGTCAGAGAGCCTGAAAGCCGGACTGCAAACGCTGCGCTGGGGTTAGTGACTCGTAGGCCGTTGCCTGGCAAAAGCACCCCGACATCGACGCCCGTCTTAAAGTTTTTGTAGAGCGCGTACTGGGTGCCTAAGTCGAACTCGACCCCAAGGTCCGAAGCTTCTGACGCCTGGGCCGCAGCTTTGCGAGCGATCACGACTTCGAACATCGAAGTAATGCTCGAGGACCACTCGAAACGCACTCCGGGTCGGAAGTAGAGGACCCCCGAAAACACCCCGTTGTTGCCGTACACGAGCGGGCTACCCAACGCGACGTTGTTGCCATAGTAAGACCCTAGCAACTCGCGGCCGAGGATGAGCCCCGGACGGCGATTCCGGTTAAGAAGAGAGAAACCCGTCATCGGGCCTGAGTTTAGGTCTGCGTCACCCGACGCAAACAAAACCTCAATGTACGCTTTCACCTTCCGGTAGTCTGCCGCCGCATTCAGCCCAAAAGCAAAAGCATTCAACTCTTGAGGCGCTCCTGCCCCAGCGTAGTCGATAGCTGTCCCGCTGATCCAAGACAGCTCTCCTCCGTACGTGAGGATGCCGCTCGTCTTCTTCAAGTAAACATCGATCAAATTATTGGACAGAGGGGATGGGAACCGTTGCGCCAACGGCACGGTGCTCGCGGCAGAGTGCGCGTAGGGGCCATTGCTTGACAGCGTTCCCGACTGCGCGCCCGTGCGCTGCTGCTTTTCGTACATCAGGCCCGCTTCGACTTCCACTTCCGGATTATCGTAGCGTAAGAATGCGGTGTAGAATTCTTGGTCGTTGTCGTTGCCGAGGACCGAGCCTTTGAGGCCTTTCGTGTAGGCCACCGCCCCTACGACATACCCCAAGTGCAGGCGGTACTCGAGCCGATCGAAAGTCGATTGGAAATCATCCCACACCAAATCGCCCGAGTCGTAAACCAGGCCGTACCCCCAAGAAACGGGCATGCGGCCCACGCGGAGAACCCCGACATCGGAAGTCCACTCCAACCAAGCGCGGCTCAAGAATAGCCCCACTGACGCAGCGTCCCCAAACAAGTACCCACCTTGCCCCGCGCCCAAAGGCCGAGTCCCGTCCGGGTTAAAATTGGGAGACTGCAGCAGAGACCACTGCGACTTCACGCTAAAGTGGTCGTCGACGACTAGGTTGGGAGTGAGCAGCGCCCTCGAAAGAATGTAGTTCTTACTGGCTGGCGAGTTGGGTGTTCCGCCCAGCCCTAAGCCGTTGTAAGTGCCCGCTTCAGTACGGAAGCTCCCGCCAAAGTTGATGGTGGCTGCCGTTGCGGCTGTCGAAAGAAGGGAAATTCCGAGAATCACTAAAAATTGTTTCATGATGTAGCGTTTTCTATACTAGCCGTGGAAACTAGTCATCCACCCTTTTTGTGCAGCTCTTCTTCGTAGTATTTTTGGTACAAAATGTCCCACTGCCGGCTGTTCTCCTGGGGGGGAGTTTTCTGCGACAGAATCCGTTTCCGAGCGTTCTCAGCGCAGGCGTCCATTTGGCCTTGGTAGAGCAACGCCGCTTTCTTTGCTTCTTTCATTGCCTGGACTTTGTCGGGGTACGCTACAAAACCGGCCTTTTCCAAACCGTCGATGAGCAAGTGGACAATGTGGATCATCTTTTCTTCCGAAATCACGTCTCGCTCCTCAAATGACTAAGTTTTTGTCTTTCACTAGCTGTTTCTTGATCATTTGAAACATTTTCTGGCGATCAATTTTGTCGCCCATTTTCGCAGTGTATGCTTCCAGGATTTTTTCGGCTTCGCGATTCACATCGTCTTCCACTCGAAGGTCGGCTATGAATATTTCTTCCATTTTGTTCAGGACTTCTGGCTCAGATTTTTTTAGAATGATGAGCTGTTGGGATTTAAGCGTTTGGAAGATTTTCCCGCTCACCATTTTGACTTGAAAAGGCTTTAACCGCATTGGGGAAGACTAACTAGCAGCGAAGGTGAATTCAATGACTATGTCGGGCCTCTGGAGAAAACGGCTGTACTGGATTTTAGCGCTTGGCTTGGTAGGGGGCGGGGTTTCCGCGGTTCTCCTTTTTGGCTATATTGGAGTGGTTACCCACCGCATTGACACTCGGATTGAACAGCTGAGATCGTCTCAGGCTTCGGCTTTCTACGGTTTCACTCCGGCTTTTGAACCAGAACAGAGTTTTTCGTCCGCTGACCTTCAAATTCTCCTCCAGAGCCAAGGGCTCCTTGCCCGCTCTCACGCCGAGTCGCTGATCCCCGGCGAGTACGCTTGGAAGCCGCTTGCAACGGGCGCCGAACTCTGGCTGTTCCGTCCGGAATTTAAGGGCCCGGGGCACCAGCTAAGCCAAAGCAAAGCCCGCCTTGTCTTTGAAGGCCCGCAGGAGCTTTTAGTCCTCAAATCCATTCAGTCAGGAAGCCCACCGGAGGATCTCGCGCGTTTCGAAGTCCCTCCCAAGAAAATTGCGAGCTATTTTGCGGGGAGGCTCCGCACCCAAAACGCAGTACCGCTTTCGGAAATGCCCGTCTCCGTGAGGCACGCCGCCATCGCTATCGAAGACGTTCGCTTTTTAGATCACCATGGGGTGAGCGTTCGAAGCACGCTTCGAGCCCTGTTCAAAGATCTCATGGCCCGAAAGTTCGTGGAGGGCGGAAGCACCATCACGCAGCAGCTGATGAAAAACCTGTTCTTTTCAAACGAGAAAGCGGTTTCTCGAAAGATCAAGGAGGCTCTCTTTGCCTTGATCACAGAAGCGCGGCACTCGAAAGAAGCGATTCTAGAAGCTTACCTAAACGAAGTTTACATGGGCCAGTGGGGCCCGCACGAGATCCACGGCATTTCAGAAGGCGCACAATACTATTTTAACCGACCAGTCTCGCGCCTTTCGCTCGCTCAAAGCGCGATGCTTGCGGCGATTGTGCAGGCACCGAACGCGCACGATCCTCGCCGACACCCTGAACGTGCGCTCACGCGAAGGAACTTGGTCTTAAAAAGGATGGTGGACGCCGAGTTTATTTTGCAGGACGAATACGAAATCGCAAAAACCGAGCCGCTGGGTGTCCCAGCGGGCGCGACTCTTTCGGATGTCGATTACGCCATCGACCTTGTCTTGAGTCGCCTGCCGCCAGCCGTGCGGGCTCGCCTGGACTCCGATGTCTTGGCATTATACCTGCCGCTCAACCCGTACCTTCAGTCGGTTGCGTCCGAAGTGCTGACCGCAAACATTGAGCGGCTAAAATCGGTCGCGCCTGAAATTTTGGAACGCGAGAAAAAAGGGATCCACTTGCAGGGGGCTCTTATTTCTATCGACGTAAAAAACTGCACCCTTCTTGCTCTGCAGGGTGGAAAAAGTTACCAGCAAACTCAATTCAATCGGATTACCCAGGGCAAGAGACAGCCCGGCTCCCTTTTTAAGCCTTTCGTGTTTCTGGCCGGCTTCGCTAAGCCTCTCGAGCCCGCCCTCACTCCGCTGACCGAACTAGACGACTCCCCTTTTGAATGGGTCTACGACAAACAGTCGTGGTCGCCTAAAAACTACGACGGGGACTTCCGAGGGATGGTCAAAGCGCGCGACGTCCTTGAGAAGTCTATCAACATTCCCACAGCCCGACTTGCCGAGAAAATCGGGCTCGCCAAAATCCGCGAAGTGCTGGCGCTTGCGGGCATCCAGACCCCGTTGTCGGAAGTGCCTTCGCTTTCCTTAGGCGGCGCCGAAGTGACCCCGCTTGAGCTTGCCGAAGCTTTTACAACGCTTGCCAACGTAGGCTCGCGCTGTGAACTCCGCGCGCTGAGTGAAGTGTACGATTCCAACGGGAACGAACTCTTTCGAACCGAGCTGGTGAAACCACAAGTGATCGCCGCTGAACCTGTGTACCAAACGCTTAGCCTGATGCGCGGAGTATTCACCCACGGAACAGCGAAAAGCGCTTCGGGCCTCGGCGCACAGGACTTCGCAGGTAAAACAGGAACCACGAACGAAGGGAGAGACACTTGGTTTGTGGGTTTCAACCCTTCCGTGCTCACACTCATCTGGATGGGGTACGACGAACAGGAAAAGCTCGGGCTCACCGGTAGCTCGGCAGTCGTTCCTATGTGGGCAAGCTTTATGCGAAAAGCGCGGCCCTTTTTGGGGAGCGGCCGTTTCCCCGTTCCAGACGGTCTCGTGGCACTCAAGATCGACCGCAACGGCAGCTCGAGCTGCACGGATGTCGAAACGGAGTATTTCGTGCCGGGGACCGAACCTACCGTCGCGACTTGTCCGTGACGGGAAAGCGCTCCACCGAATTCCTCCGGCGGTGCAGACGAAACGGGCTCGGTTGGCGTTGACTCTTTGCATTAGTTCCGCTTGACTGCCGGGTAGGGGGTGGGACGCATGGTTCTTCAGGGGTTGGTTCTGAGTCTCTTAGTAACGAGTTCAAGTCTCTGGGCCGCCGGCTCTTGGCTGGACTGGATTGTCGGCGCCGCCGCTGACACTCGGCCCGAGAAAACCTCCGCCCCCGTTTCGCAACACAGCGACTTGCCCGAGCCACTCAATCACGCAGCGATCCGAACCCGAGAGATACAAAAGGTCCACCAAACCGGTGTCGAGCTCGCTCGGCTTGCCTCGGAATTGGGCTACCGCCCCACGGATTCGGAAATGCTGTGGCGCACTTTGCTCGAAAAGCGAGTCATCCCCCAAAGCCTCGGGCAGCAAGCCCTCATCGTGGCTTTCACCGGGCCCACCAAAACGGGAAAGTCGACTACCCTCAACCGTGTGGCCGGAGCCGAAGTCGCTGCGACGGGGCACTTAGCCGGGCTCACTAAACAGTCGACGCTTTTGGCTCACCCAAGCATTGCCGATACGACCATTTTAGCGCCCCTCTTTCCTTCGATGACGCTCGTAAAACGCAGCAACACCGAGGGCGCCACCCTGCCATCGGGAACCGTGCACTATTTAGAAATCGAAGCGGCTAACAGCATGCCGGTAGACTTTTTGTATCTGGACACGCCTGACTTTGACTCCAACGAGACAGACAACTGGGAGAAGGCTCGCCTGGCAGCCCAAACAGCCGACGTGATTGTTGCGATGATTTCCCCCGACAAACACGGAGACGAAGTGGTCAGAGAGTTTTACTCTTCCATCGTAGCCGCTTCTGACAAGCCGGTCGTTCTGGTGATCAACAAAGTCCACCCTAAACAAGTTGAGCGAGGCCAGTGGAAAGAGTGGCTGCGACACTGGTGTGTAAAAACCGGAATCCAACCCATTGCCGCTTACGTTGTGCCTTTTGACATCGATGCCGCAGAATCGCAGTCACAGGACTTCTTTAAGATCGAAGGGGACCTCTCGCTCGCGATGGCCGAGGCCGGAGATCTCTCGCTGTCGAACCGTCCCGTTTTGTTTAGCGATGATTTGCGAGCGCTCGACGTGCCTCGGTTAAAAAAGCGCGCAAATGCAGGCTCACTCTTGCAAGCGCTTGAGGGAAGTGGAGGATTCACCGAGTTTCTTCAGCTCCTTCAGGCTCGGAGCGAAAAATACGGCAATACCCTGCAAGGGATGGACGAACGCATTTTGGAAAGAGAGTGGCCGACCCCCCCTCACGCCATGATGCAAGAGGAAATCGAGCGGTGGTGGAACAAGCACCACCGAACGGATATCGCTTCAAAATTCCAAGGCTACGCTGAATGGTTTCGGTTGGGGGCCTATATTGGCACCCAAGAACAGGCTAACCTCCGAACGGCGATTGCGCAGTACTCCCGGCTAGAAGATGCAGCAATCGACGACGCTGCGAACAAACTTTTTGATGAGCTAAACCAACTTCTGGAGGGCGGTTCTGAGTTCCTATCGCCCAGTTCGATAGCGGCGCTGGGAGTCCACTCGAGAGCGAGTTATTTGACGCGGCTCAAGCGAAAATTTTCTGAGCAACGAAAACCCGAGAAAATCTTTGCGGAAACCGCAGAATTCGCGCTCCCTGAGTGGGCAGAAAAGAACCCGACGCTACTTGAAATCCTGAAACTTTCCGACAACGCAAACAGCGTGGTCCTCCGGCCGATTATCACGCTGGCTTCGACCATTGGCGGCCTTTTTGCACCCCACTTTCTGGGCCCTGCGTGGATGGGCCATAATTTCTTTATTGGCGTAGGTTCTGCCGGAACGGGCGGGGTGGTCGGCGAACGAACGAGCGCTTTGCTGGCCTGGGGTGGAAGCAAAGTGAGCCTCACCTATTTTTATACTTCCGTCGGTGAGCGGTACGCGGCAGCTCAACTCGAATGGGTGCACACCGCTATCCTGAACGATTTTCTCGACCCAATCCTCGGCGAGATAAAGCGGGGCAAAGCGATTGCATCAAGCCCGGCATACCAGGAAGCATCGGCCTGCATGCAAAGGCTGCTCGAATGGGCGAAGGCGGGTCAGGTGGTAAGAAAATAGTTTTCTGGGACTTT
The DNA here is from genome assembly GCA_031425635.1 of Pseudomonadota bacterium. GTDB lineage: Bacteria > Bdellovibrionota > FAC87 > UBA2466 > UBA2466 > JAIEOG01. The sequence goes on along the minus strand of JANPJT010000356.1, from coordinate 4,165 downwards.
GGGAACCCGAAGCCGCGCTACTCTTTCACTCGCACGATGCGCGCCCCGACCGACTGGAGCTTTGCTTCTAGCCGTTGGTAACCGCGATCCAAATGGTAGATGCGGCTGATTTTGCTTTCGCCCTCCGCTGCGAGGGCCGCTATCACGAGCGAAGCGCTGGCTCGAAGATCCGTTGCCATAATCGGCGCGCCCCTTAAGGAATGCACTCCGTGGATCTTTGCCTCATTGCCGTGGATTTCTATTTTTGCCCCGAGCCTCGCTAGTTCCGCAACGTGCATGAAACGGTTTTCAAAAATGGTTTCACGGATCGTGCTCACCCCTTCCGCAAAGCAAAGCGCTGCCATAGCCTGTGCCTGCATATCGGTAGCAAAACCAGGGAAGGGCTGCGTTTCAATATCGACTGATTGGTACACTTCAGAGGGAGTGAGCGTGAGCGTGTCGTTGCCGACCTCAACCCCAAGCCCCATGCGGCGAAACACATCGATCACTGAAGCGAGCTGCTTTGCGTCCGTCCCGCGCAAAGTGAGCGGGCTACGAGTCGCCGCAGCAATTGCCATCCAGGTCCCGGTTTCAATCCGATCGGGAGGTATCCGCACTCCTTGCGCCGGGATTTTGAGAACGGAACCCTCGATCTCAATCGTCGAAGTGCCGAGCCCTTGGATTTTGGCCCCTGCCGCCACCAAAAACTCACCGAGCGCTACGACCTCAGGTTCCCGGGCGGCATTTCGAAGAACGGTTTTCCCCTCCGCTCGAGTGGCGGCGATGAGGATGTTCTCGGTGCCGGTGACGGACACCACTGGAAATGTGATGTCAGCGCCGCGGAGCGTGGTGACCGAAGCGTGGATGTAACCCGCTTCCACTTGGATCTCGACTCCCATTTTTTCAAGCGCCTGCAGGTGAAAGTCGACTGGCCGCGCGCCGATGGCACAGCCCCCCGGCAAACTCACTTTGGCTTTTCCAACCGCCGCCACCAGAGGCCCCAGTGCCAAGATCCCAGCACGCATTTGCCGTACAAGTTCATAAGGGGCCACCGGGTTTTTAACGCTTGCGAAAACTTCGACCACGCCGGCCTCTTTGTCCCATGTGGACTCAGCGCCCATTTCGTGGAGGAGTTTGAGAGTCGTCTCAATGTCCCAAAGCCGGGGGACATTTTCATAACGTACTTTTCCTTCAAAAAGCAGGGAGCTAAACAGAAGTGGCAAAGCGGCATTTTTTGATCCGCTGATTTGGACCTCGCCTTGAAGGCGGTTGGGGCCTTGAATCACTAAAGCGTCCACGGAAGCTCCTTATTTTTTCTTAAGACCATACGCGACCCGATCGTTCCCCGCGAGGTCCTTGTGAATACGACAATGGTGAAAGCCCGCTCCATTGAAAAGCTCCAAAACAGCAGCGCCTTGGTCCGACCCAATTTCGAACAGTACCCCGCCGCTCTCGGACAACACTGGCCCACGGGCCAGCGCCACCAGGCGCTCAATGGTTTCGAGGCCCGAAACGCCCCCGTCCAAAGCTTCGGGGGGCTCACTCCGCACTTCGGCAGAAAGCGTGGGAATATCGGCCGTGGGCACGTAGGGAGGGTTGGAAATAAACCAGTCAAACGGTCCAAATTCTGCGACGTTCTCAAAAAAATCGGAAGCCACCAGAGTAAACGCAGGCGGGTTTCCCAACGACGCCGCGTTTTTTCGGCAGTAGCGTTGCGCGGCCGGACTCGATTCCCAGGCAAACCATTCCCAGTGAGGTCTTTCAATCAGCAAAGACAGGCCAACCGCACCTGAACCGGCACCGAGCTCGGCGATCCGAGCTTTCTGGGGAAGCACGCGCAAAGCGACTTCAACGAGCGTTTCCGTGTCCGGGCGTGGGATGAGCACTCCCGGCCCGACTTCAAACCGGGACTTCCAAAACTCGGTCCATCCAAGGATGTACTGCAAAGGCTCGGCGTTCAGGCGCCTCGTGACAACGCCCTCGGAGAGGGCTCGATCGCCGTCGGCGAGATCCGAGGCGAGCCGCTTTAGCAGGTCGCTGTGCGATACCCCCAAAGCCCCGCCTAAAACCTGCTCGGCGTGCTGCCGAGGGTCCCCCATCTCAAGGCCGGCCCGATCTAGGCGTGATTCCAGCTCGGCAAGGTATTCCCGGTAGGTCACGGACGGCCGCTCTGCGCCTTTAGTTGCTCTGCTTGGTAGTAAGAAATGAGAGAGGAAATCAGATCCGCGATGTCGCCCGCCATGAAAGCGTCGATTTGGTGGACGGTGACGTTGATACGGTGGTCCGTCACTCGTCCCTGCGGGAAATTGTAGGTGCGGATTTTTTCGCTGCGGTCCCCGGAGCCCACTTGGCCCAATCGATCGGCCGCGATTTTATCGTGCTGCTCCTGCTGTTTTCGCTCCAACATACGCGACATCAAAACTTTCAGAGCTTTCGACTTATTTTTATGCTGGGACTTTTCGTCTCGGCAAACGACGACCATCCCGGTCGGCAAGTGGGTGACTCGAACCGCTGAATCGGTCGTATTGACGCTCTGGCCGCCGGGGCCTGAACTTCGGAAGACGTCGATTCGGAGTTCGTTCGGGTCGATGTGCACTTCGACTTCGTCGGCTTCAGGCAAAACTGCAACCGTGCAAGTGCTTGTATGGACCCTTCCCTGCGTTTCGGTTTTAGGGACTCTTTGAACCCGGTGCACACCACTTTCGTGTTTTAAACGGCTGTAAACCCTATCGCCTTGGACCAAGGCAATGACTTCTTTTAAACCACCGACATCGTTTTCGTTGAGGCTTAAAAGCTCGATTTTCCAGCCCTGGCGCTCGGCGTACCTTGAGTACATCCGAAAAAGATCGCCTGCAAAAATACCGGCTTCATCCCCGCCTGCCCCGGCGCGTATTTCAAGAATGCTGTTGCGTTCGTCGTTAGGATCTTTGGGCAGGAGCAGGATCTTGAGCCGCTCTTCTAGGACCTGCAGCTGAAGGGTGAGTTCTTTGTTTTCGTCGAGAGCAAGCTCTTTGAGTTCACCGGAGTCTTCTTGGATCATTTGCGCATTTTGATCAAAGTGCGACTTGATTTTTCTGTACTCTCGGTACGTTTCAACGAGCGCTTGGAGGCTGCTATGCTCTTTGCTGAGCTTTTGGAAGAGCGTCGCTTGGGAGGTAACTTCCGGAGAAGTCAGCCGCACTTCGATGTCTTCGAAATGCGCTACAACTTCGTCCAGCTTCCCAAACATGGCGAAAAGCCCTTAGTAAGGGCGTTTCGTGTCTTTGCCGCCGTATTTCTTCATGAAACGCTGCACTCGGCCTTCGGTGTCGAGCATGCGCGCTTTTCCGGTAAAGAAAGGGTGGCACGCAGAGCAAGTATCAATCCGAATGTCTTTTTTAGTAGCTCGAGTGTGGATTTCGTTTCCACAGGAGCAGCGAATCGTTGTTTCGAAATATTCTGGGTGAATGCCCGTCTTCATCTTCAAATCCTCTAGAACAAATCCAATTAGCCCCGCACCATCGCATAAAAAGCCGGGAGGGGCAAGCCCCTGCCCACTTAGGTCTCGTCGGCAAGCCGTTTTAAGTGCCGGAGGATAACCCGATCGAGGAAAAAGAACTCCCCCGCACCGCCAAAGGCTTCATCCAGTCCAAAGTGGTTGTAGGCTCCCTGCCAAAAAGCTGCCCTTGTATCGCCCGCACTCAGATGCCCGGCGATAAAGAGGTCGATCCAAGAGACCGCAGACAACGACTGCGAACTCTGGCGGAGCTGTTTCCAGACTTGAAAGCACCACCCCTTCACTTCCCCGTAATGGTTAGGCGTGCCCAAAGCCGAAAATTCCTCGGCCATATTGAGGGCCAGCCGGAGCAAGCTGACACGAAGGTCGGGCGGCAATCGTTGGGTCTGGTAATAGAGTATTTGGAGCAGCCGAGAATATTCCATGACCGCGTCAATGGGGCGCTCTTCGAGGAGAAGCGCAACCACCCGCTGTCCAAAGCGCTCCACCATTTCGTGGAGAGACTCCGAATCCAACGACGCTTGAAGGTCCGAACCCTGCGAAAAGGTTTCGGCCCGTGCGGCAATATCCCAAACAAGGGTCTCAGTCGCACGAAGCTCTTCTAATGGGTCGACCAGCTCTGGGTTTGGCAACTTGGACCCCGACCGGCGGAGCTCTTTCTCAAAACGGAGCTTTTGTTCGACAAGAAGG
>JANPJT010000355.1:0-15145 GCA_031425635.1 Pseudomonadota bacterium | reverse complement strand
GGCGCGCGCCATCTGCTCAACGAGATCTACGGAAGACCGAGTCGGTGAGTCATCAACGACGACAATCCGGCACCGGTCGGGGAGCTGCTCACAAACCTGAGCGATCAAAATTTGGATGTTTTCCCCTTCTAGGTAGCTAGGGATCACGACTCCGATTTGTGTTGGATCGACTTGCATTAAGCCAGGGACAGTACCAGATTAGGCTTGTTTGGCAAGGCGCTGCGGACAGCCTTGACCTACCCTTGGTTCCTTGAGAAAGACTGCCAGTATGAAGTCTTGGCTTTGGGCGTTCTATTATTACCCGGTGCCAATTTGGATTTTTTCTTGGGCGTTCAGCGAAGTTTTGCCAAAACGCCGACTCGCTCGGTGGTTTCTTTGGTTGCCAACCGCTTTGCTTGCGGTTTCGGCTCTCGGGTACTTGTTTTACGGTACTTATTTCGACCAAATTGAATCCGGCATTGTCAGCAAGGCCTGGAGAATATCGAAGGGCGAGCTGCTTTATCTGCCCCTGGGGAGCGCAGAAAGAACTTCCTACGTGTATGGGCCGATTGTGTTTGGCGCTCAATACTTTCTGATGTCGGTCTTGGGTCCCTCCGTTTTTACTTCAAAACTTTTGGGCATTTTTTCTTTGGCGGCAACGTGCTGGTTGGCAAGCCGTTGGCGGCACACTCCGTTGAGCTGGGCGTTTTTTGCAGCGTCTATTTTTGCGTTTGGGCCCGTTTCTTTTTACGCTCGAGTCGATGCCGTTTTGCTTTTGAGTGTCACTGCAGCGTGTTTCGCCTGCAGTTTGCTCGCGCGCGGGTGGCAGCTGACGCTTGTGCTGGCGATCGCTTTGGGGGTAGGCGCCAACTGCAAGCCAAATGGTTTTTTGTATTTTTTACCGGCCGCCGTGGTGCTCTGCGATCGAGGGATGTGGCGTGAGCTTCTGGCCGCCTCGGCGCTGAGCGCGGGAGTGTTTGCGCTGAGCTTTGTGGTGGTTCCCGGTGCGGAGTTTTCTACTTGGCTTGAACTAGTGCTGACCGCCACCCGCAACGGGCCTAGAACCAGCGGAACGCTGCTTATCCAGAATCTTCAATGGCTTGCCCTTTTGATTGCTCCAGTTTTCCTGGTGCTGAAAGTCTCAAAGCGAAGCCTTTGGTTCCTTTCGGCACTCGCCCTTTCAGGGGTCGGGGCCGCTTTGGTGGGCGCGCGCCCGAGCGCCAGCGCGTCCCATTTGCTTCCCGTGGCTTCGTCGGCCGCGCTGGGCTTTTTTCACTACCCGGCTAGGGCGAACCGTCGGTGGGGAGACAGCGTCACTTTCGCTTCGACGCTTGCCTTGACTTGGCTCGGGGGGTGGGCGCTGGCCTACCAGGTCCAGTTCGCTCAAAAAACTTTTCAAGTGGAGATGCCAGCGGACTTGCAGTCGCTCATTGGGGAGACCGCGCAAAGACCAGTCGCTTACGCTTTTGGAGGCAACGACTACTTTAAGCTCGCAAGCGGCATGCTAAGGCCCGTGGTGGTCTTCTCATCCCATGGAGCGAATTTCTTTGAGCTACCTGCGGCGGGGGAAATGCAATTGTCTCAAATCCCTATGGCTCAGGCGACGCGGGACTTTTTGGCGCAGTGCCGGATTCCGTTTTGGATTGCTTCGAGGGGCGTAGACCCCTTTTCTGGCTCGGAAGTGTACGGCGATTTGGGGAAGCTGTTTAGCGTTCACTACACGCGTTCAAAGCAGTCCAAATACTTTGACCTCTGGGAGTGCCGGGAAAGCTGTGCTACGAAAGGCTTTCCATGCGCTACAAAATAATCGGAATAGACGCCTCAAACATCCGAGCGGGAGGGGGGGTTACCCACTTATCGCAGCTTTTGGCCCATGCGGGGACGGAAGTCCGGGAGGCAGTGCAGGTCGTGGTTTGGGCAGGCCAAAGCTCGCTTTCTAAAATTGAAAGCGCCCCCTGGATCCGAAAAGAATCTCACCCTTGGCTCGAGCGGGGCTTGGCGTGGCGTTTGCTTTGGCGGCAGCTCAAGCTCCCTTCGGAGTTAAAGCGGCTTGGTTGCGGCGTCTTGTTTGCTCCGGGAGGCGCCTTGCCTTGGAAGCTTTCCGTGCCGGCCGTCACAATGTCCCAAAACATGCTGCCTTTCGAGCCTCGGGAGCGAGCCCGGTTCGGACTGAGCTGGATGCGTTTTAAGCTGGCGTTGCTTTGGTTCTCGCAGTCGCATGCGTTTCGCCGAGCGGCTGGGGTAATCTTTCTCACCGAGTACGCCCAACGGGTCGTGAGCGCGAGCGCAGGAGCGCCGCGGCAGACTGCGCTCATCGCTCACGGCATCGAATCGCGGTTTCTTGCCCGTCCCAGGCCGCAAGATCCCCAGCGAGGGAGAAGCCCTGATACTGTTTTTAAGCTGCTCTACGTTTCGATCATTGACGTGTACAAACACCAGGTAGCTGTAGCGAAGGCGGTTGCCGGGTTGCGAAAGCGAGGGTTCTATTTGACCGTGGAGTTTGTGGGAACGGGGTATGCGCCCGCTTTAAAAAAGCTGCGAAGCACGATGCGCCAGTGGGATCCCGCGGGGGAGTTTTTATTTTATCGGGGCGCCATCGAATTCGAAGCGCTGCACGTGCAGTACCAGGCGGCAGACGGTTTCGTTTTTGCTTCGAGCTGTGAAAACCTCCCCAATATACTCATCGAAGCAATGTCGGCAGGTGTGCCGATTGCGTGTTCGAACCGCGGGCCGATGCCTGAGGTTTTGGGTGAAGCAGGTTTTTACTTTGATCCGGAGCAAATCTCGTCGATAGAATCGGCGATTGAGAGAATGGTCACCTCGCCCGCGCAGCGTTTCGAAAAAGCCGAAAAGGCTTTTTTGGCAGCGGGGAGTTACTCTTGGGAAAAAGCAGCCAGCGAGACTTTTGCCTTCATCGAGGCCATCGGTTGAAACCTTATATTTCCATTTGCATTCCAGCCTATAATCGGCCCGAGCTTTTGGGGCCGCTCCTGGATTCCGTGCTCCAGCCGACCGAGGCGAATTTCGAAATCGTGGTTTGCGAAGATCGGTCGCCGAAGCGGGAGGCGATCCGGGAAGTGGTTCTTAGCTACCAGCGAAAGTTCCCCCAAGTGCGCCTACGCTACTTTGAGAACTCGGCGAACTTTGGTTACGATCGCAATCTGCGCGAGTTGCTCCACCGCGCCGAAGGCGACTACTGCCTATTCATGGGGAACGACGATCTTTTGGCCCCCCGAGCCCTCGACGTCGTATCTCAAGCACTCGAGCGGCACCCGAACGTGGGGGCCATCATGCGATCCTACGCTGCTTTTGAAGGGAGCCCTGAGAACATCGTCCAGGAGTTTCGTTATTTCGATAAGGAACGGTTTTTCCCGGCCGGCGTTGCTACCAGCACTTTGTTCTTTCGAAGGTGCGTCGTGATCTCGGGCCTTACGCTGCACCGCCGTGGGGCTTTGGAAGTTGAAACCAGTGAATTCGACGGGACCCTTCTTTACCAGCTGCATGTCGTCGTGCGAGTGCTCCAGAAAATGAACGGCCTGTTCTTGCCTGAAATTCTCACGCTGTATCGAAACGGCGGTATCCCCGATTTTGGAAACAGCGAAGCAGAGCGGGGAAAGTTTGTGCCAACGAACCAAACGGCCCAGTCATCGCTGGAGTTTGTGGATGGGATGCTCCGCATCGTAAAGCGAGCTGAACAGGACATTCAAAAGCCTCTTTTTGAACCCATTTTCCGCGATTTGGCCACCTATTCCTTACCCATTTTGGCCATCCAGTCGAAGCGTTCGACTTGGGAATTTATTGGCTACGGGTTGAACCTCGCTCGACGAGGTTTTTGGCGCAGCGGCTATTTTTGGCTCTACTTCGCAAGCCTTTTGGTGCTCGGGGAGCGGAACGTCAACTCCCTGGTGGTCCGGATTAAACGCCGCTTGGGTTATACGCCCGCTTTAGGCATGGCTTCGCGTTCCGCGTAGGGAAAGTCCAGGAGCCAATCCCCGTGATTTTTCGACTCGTTTGAAGTAGGGTCGGGAAGTTGATCGCACCTTTTTCGGGAGAACCATATGCTATTTACAGACAAACGAGTCGTCATTTCAGGAGGGACCGGATCCCTTGGTAAAACGCTCGTCCGTCGAATCCTCAAGGGCGAAATGGGGATGCCCAAAAAGCTGGTAGTTTTCTCGCGCGATGAGGCCAAACAGCACTACATGCGTATTTCCTACCTGCACGGCAAAGCCGCTACCGATGAAGTGATTTACCGCGACTTCTTGAGCCGGTTGGAATTTCGGATCGGCGATGTGCGTAACTACGCCGATGTCTGCGGCGTTGTCCGCGATGCCGACATTGTGATCAACGCAGCCGCTTTAAAACAGGTACCCGCTTGCGAGTACTTTCCAGAACAAGCGATGCTTACCAACTGTGTGGGCGCTGCCAATATTGTGCGCGCCATCACCGAGCACCGGTTCCCTGTCCAAACGGTGGTCGGCGTCAGCACCGACAAGGCCTGTAAGCCGGTGAACGCCATGGGGCTCACGAAGGCTTTGCAAGAACGGATTTTCATATCGGCCAATATTGCGAACCCACAGACCCGTTTTGTTTGTGTGCGCTATGGCAACGTGTTGGCATCCCGAGGTTCCGTGATCCCTTTGTTCCACGATCAAATCAAGCACGGCGGCCCCGTAACCATCACAACAGAAAACATGACTCGGTTTTTGCTGAGCCTTGACCACGCGGTGGACACCGTGTTCGTTGCGCTGGCAGAAGCTCGCCCTGGTGAAACCTACGTCCCGCAGGCTCCGGCAGCCACGATGGTCAACGTAGCGCGTGTGCTAATAGGCAATCGGGACATCCCGATCAAAGTAACCGGGATCCGCCCGGGCGAAAAAATCCATGAAATCATGGTTTCCGACGAGGAAGCTCCGAGAGCCGTTGCGCGCGGGCAGTGGTTTGCTATCCGTTCCATGCTTCCCGAACTCATGACCCAGCAAGAAGAACCTTCAGCGCTCACCAAAGAGTACAGTTCCGGCGATACGGTGCTGGATTTGGAAGAGACACGAGCGCTGCTCGCGAAACACCGGTTGCTCATCGAAGACGCGACGGATTTTGAAGACGGTGAAATGCTTCGATGAAGACGGTAGGCATTACCGGAGCTCACGGGCTTTTGGGATGGCACTTAAGCTGTCTTTTGCAGTTTCAGGAAGGCACCGTCGTCAAACGGGCACACCGCTCGGAGTTTGAAACCAGGGAGAGTCTTCTAAAATTTGTCCGGGGCTGCGATGCGATCATCCATTGTGCGGGCATGAACCGTGGCCACGACTCCGAGGTGGCGAGCACCAACGTTCGCTTAACCGAGCAGCTGCTTTCTGCCATCAAGGAGAGTGGCAACAAACCCCACGTTCTATTCACGGACTCCACCCACAGGGATCGCGATACCGCCTACGGCGATTCGAAACGGGCGTGTGCTGCCATGCTCGCCGAATGGGCCGAGCAGTCGGGCGCTGTGTTTAGTGATGTCGTCCTGCCCGGGATTTTTGGCGAAAGCGGAGAACCTTTTTACAACTCCGTGGTATCGACTTTCTGCCACCAGCTTGCCAATGGAAAACCACCTGAGCTCCACCAAGATGCGTCTATCGAGCTGCTACACGCTCAAGACGCCGCGCAGGTTTTTGCCCAGCTGCTGAAAGCGCCCGAAGGTGGGCAGATCCGGCCGCGGGGTTCAGTGCTGAAGACTTCGGAGCTTTTAGCCGAGCTCCAGTCATTCGATGCGTCGTACCGGGCGCTAGTGATTCCAGATCTGCGGGATCCTTTTAGGCTAGCGCTTTTTAATACGTACCGCTCCTACCTCTTTCCTGCGTTTTATCCCGGCACTCTCTTATTACGTGAAGACGCTCGTGGCTCTTTGTTTGAAGTGGAGAAAAACCGAAACGGTGGACAAGCCTTTGTCTCCACAACCGTTCCTGGAGTAACCCGCGGCAACCATTTTCACACCCGAAAGATCGAGCGGTTTTGCGTCGTCCAAGGGCAAGCGACGATCCAGATCCGAAAGCTTTTTGACGATCCAGTGCATGAGTTCATGGTCGACGGTAAGGTGCCGCAATTCATCGACATGCCAACCTTCCACACGCACAATATTACCAATACCGGCAGCACTCCGTTGCTGACCTTGTTTTGGTCAGCGGATATTTTTGACCCCGCAAACTCCGACACGATTGCTTTGCCGGTAACCAGGGAAAGAGGAATGGCATGAGTTTTTCCAAAATGAAAATCCTTACCGTCGTAGGGACCCGTCCGGAAATCATTCGGTTGTCCCGAGTGCTCCAGAAACTCGACAAGGCGTCGGACCACACGTTGGTGCACACAGGGCAAAACTACGATTATGAGCTGAATGAGATTTTTTTCCGGGATCTGGGGCTCAGAAAGCCGGACTATTTTCTTGAAGCAGTCGGTAAAAGCCCTGCGGAAACGATTGGGCTCATCATTGCTCGCGTCGATGAAGTTCTCGATAAAGTTCAGCCTGAAGCCCTTTTGGTATTAGGGGACACCAATAGCTGTTTGGCAGTGATTGCGGCAAAACGGCGTAAAATACCGGTCTTTCATATGGAAGCGGGCAACCGCTGCTTTGACGACCGAGTACCCGAGGAAATCAATCGACGCATCGTTGACCACACTGCCGATATTAACCTGACCTACAGCGACATTGCTCGGCAGTACCTGCTTGCGGAAGGCTTGCGTGCAGACCGAGTGATCAAGACCGGCAGCCCTCTCTTTGAAGTGATCCACCACTACCTAAAAGACATTGAGTCTTCTCAAATACTCGCAAAGTTGGACCTCACCCCAAAGAACTACTTCGTCGTGAGCTGCCACCGGGAAGAAAATGTCGATAACGACCACCAGCTGCAGGGCCTTTGTGAAACGTTGAACGAGATCGCTGAACAGTACGCTCGGCCCGTGATCGTTTCGGCCCACCCGCGTACGCGCAAGCGGATCGAGGAAAAAAACCTCCAGTTCGACAAGCGAGTGCAGATCCTAAAGCCCCTCGGATTTTTCGACTATGTAAAGCTACAAAAGAACGCGAGCGCCGTGTTGTCCGATAGCGGCACCATCTCAGAGGAAGCCTCCATTCTTAATTTTCCGGCGCTCAACATCCGTGAGGCCCACGAACGCCCCGAAGCAATGGAGCAGGCTGTGGTAATGATGGTGGGTTTAAAGCCCACCAGAGTACTGCAAGGCCTCCGCGAAGTGATGGACCAGCCAACGGCGGAGAGAACTTTTCCCTTGGTTAGCGACTATTCGATGCCGAACGTTTCGGAGAAAGTTTTTCGTATCATTCTAAGCTATACCGATTACGTGAACCGAGTGGTGTGGCGGAAAACCGAAACCCGAAGCTAAAAGCGATTATTGGGACTCGCGGATCTCACGCAGAAAGAGTAGGAAAAGCAGCTGAGCGACTCCCTCAAACCCGCCGCTCCACTGAACTTTCTTTAGGCCGGCGATTTCGAACCCATCCCCCACTACGCGGTGGGCGATATCGCGAGTTTGTTCCGAAGAAAGATCGCCTTGAACCTCAAGTTTCTGGTGCTCGAGATCAGATTCGAGAGGCCACTTGATTTTCAAAGTGTCGATTTCTTTAAGGGCCGAAACAAGATCCTCCAGCGGCAAGTCATTGCGAACGGAATGCGCCACGCTCAGTTTGCCATCGGCGCCACGCTGCATTTTAACCAGCCAATCTGCATAGGCCCTTTGCGGTTTGATAAATTTTTCCGCATCGAGTCGACGAGACTCGATTTGCTGCAAAACTTGTTCGGTAGAGTAGCCACGCTGTTCCCGATCGCGCTGTATTTTCCATTCCACTCGAAGCGCTTCGTCAGGTTCCAAGAAAATTCTTAAATCCATCAGCTGGCGCATTTTACGGATGTAAAGCGAATGCAAGCCCACAAAGAAAATGAAAGGTTTAGGTTTAAACAGGTACCGGTCAGTGAAGCGCCCTTCATCGTGGTTGTAGATCGATTTCTCGATGGATTGACCCGATTTCAGCTGCATCGCGTGCTCTACGGGGAGCAGAAGTTTGTTCGCCCGTGGGTCGAGGTGGGTAAACTCTTTGAGGCTCTTGTCGCCCCTTTCCCATCGGTGGTAGTCGTCCCCGTTGGTTTGCAGAGAGTTACTCACTCCTAAAAGCTGCCTCAACCCGTGGACGAAAGTATCTTTTCCAGCACCCGAGTCGCCCGCAATCCCGATGAGGGTGGGAATGCGTTCCGGGCTGTGGTCGTTCGTGCCTTTGATCCCCAGGCGATAAATCCAAAACATGACCGTTGCGAGCGAGCCCTGGAGGCAGGTGAAAAAGAAGCTCCCCAGCCCCGAAACATCGCTGTTCGGAGTTAACCGGCTATCCCAAAACCAACCGTAATAGGCTAAGTAAATGAGGTTCACGATCCAGTAGGAAACTTCGTTCACTGAGTCTTGGCGAATATAGAAGTAACAAATCAGAGGGATCGACCAGTAGTACCAACCCGGCATGGGCGGCACTAAGAGAACGAGCGCGCAGTATGAAAGCGCTAGGAACAGGATAAGGGAGTCTCGCCCCACTCGTTTACAGGCTGCAAAACGCAGCAGCACAATCATGATCGCAAACGGAGCGGCGTAGAGTTTCACCTCATTGCCAATCGAAATCGCGAAAGCGGTGAGGCGAGCCATTTCTCGGGTTTCAAGCACCATGGTGCGGTAGCCGTGACTTGCTAGGAACGGCAGCACAAGCGCCGCTGCGGTGAGGCTGGCAGGCAGAAAAAACTGCACGAGCTTTCGCAAGCGGACCTGGGGCGGGAATTTTGTCCAGAAATAGACAAAGAGAAACCCTGCGGCCATGACCAGGTGGAATTTGGTGGCAAGCCCCAGCCCGAGGATAAAACCGGCTAAAGTAAAACGCTCAATAAACAGAAAATACAGACTCAAGAACAGCAGTGCCGTCGGAACACTATCGAGCTGGCCGTGGAGGTAAGTAATGAAAAAAAGAATGGGTGATAGCCAATAAAAGTGGACTACTTTGTCTTTTTTTGTGGGAAACCATTGGCACAAGACCCAAAGGACTGTGAGGTCGGCCGCGAAGAGCGGCAGCCGGGCGAGCGCTAGACGAACCGATTCTAACTGAATAAGGCTCTGGGGCAAAAATAGAGAAGCAATTGCCTGCGGCGTTGAAACGATGGCCAGCATCACCGACGAATAGGGGAATGCATGGATTTCTCCCCGTCGCGAAAATTCTTCCCAGGGGTTAGCAAAGCCCGAGCGAATAAATGTATCGATGAAAGGAAGAAAAAGAGCGCGCAAATAGTCAGAAGCAAAATAAAACGAGCAGGCTATCTTCGCGGCTGCGGCAACCCAGAAGGCCCGGTCGCGCAGGACCGAAAAGCTGTCAATTTCCTTGAGAGGTCCATTTTCAGTCATGAGGGAGCTCCGAAGCGGTACTGAAGCACGTACCGCACCATTTTCAAAATGGTGCGTACTCTGGACCGGAGGGAATGCGACCAGTTTGACACCCCGTGAGCCCGCGGCCCGAAATGCACGGGAATCGTCGAAATGCGGTAGCCCAGCCGTTTGGCCTCGGCCAGGACGTAAAAATCAAACGCGAAGTCTTTCGGTGGCTGGCGCAAAGCGCCCACTAAATGGCGGTGGAAGACTTTGGGCTGCGCATTGATCTCGGTGAGCCGCTTTCCCACCACTATCGTGGTAAACAGGTCGAAACCTCGGGAAACCACCCATTCGCTCCAACGCCGTCCCGAGCGCGAACCTTTCACGAGCTCGCGCAAAGGATCTTTTTTAGCCTGCAGCTTTTCCCACGCTCGAAACACATCATCAGGATCGCATTGTTGGTCTGCATGGCTCCACGCCACAAACTCGGCAAGGCCAGCAGCGGCTTTCAACCCTTGGAGTACGCCATAACCATAGCCTTGGTTCACAGGCACCGGGACACATTGAACGAGGTTTCCATCGGGGCCTTTGAGAATGTGCTGGATGACCTCAAGGCTATTGTCCCGTGAACCGTTTTCAACCAGCACCAGCAAAAAGTCTTGGGCGTTTAGCCCGCGGCTTTTCGCGCACTCTAAGACCCTGTGGGTCAGCTGCGTTAAGCTGCGGCTTTCGTTATAACAAGGCAAAACCAATGCGAGCTTTTTCACTGTGTACCCTCTTTAGCGGTCAGGAGCGTAAAATGGAAACCATTTGGTGTGTGGTGCAAAAAACGGCCGGGGTCCGGGTTAAAGGCAATGAAATAGGTGGAGCTTGACCGGCTCATTTCCACCGCCCGCACTAAGCGCACGCGCGGGCCCGCCGCAGCTTGGAGGCCTGCAAACTCCGCTTCTTGCAGCGGTCTTAGTTGGCTCAGTTGCGCATAACCACGCCCTGGGCCTATGCTGACTGGCTCTCCCACCCACTGGGTCGAAACGGGCGTGCCCCATGAGCGTAACTTTAAGTCATGCGAACACCCATAAATCCCCATCGTCTGAACAGGCCACTGCTTGAGAGCCACTTCCACGCTCTTCCAATCGATTGCGGAGAAAGTGGAGGGAGCTCGTACTGCCACCCCCAGAGAGCCGGCAGCGATGGTAAGCACAAGGGCTGCCGGTGCGATCTTTCCGCCAAGCTTTGAGAACACCCCGTCTAGGCCCAGCGCAATGACGCTAAACACAAACGGAGTTAGAAAGAGCGCGTGGCGAGAAGGGGTGAGTGCGAACATCTGGCGAAAGCTCATGGCCGTGATGGTTAAAGCCAAGGCACCTACATAAAGCCAAAAATACCGCGGGCTCTGGGTTCGTTTCAAGAGGGCGCTTCCCCCGAGGACCGCTAGAAAAACAGCCGATAAATAGGCATTCCCGCGTGTGGGAAAGAACGCGAGAAAATTGGCAACGATGTAGAAGCTATCCCGCGCTCCTGGGAAGACCGAAATAATGGAGGTGTTGACCCCGGCGCTCGGTTGGACAAAAAGCAAAATAACGAGTCCCAAACTGACTGCCGCTGGCAGCAAGGCGGAAAGCGTAAAAAACAAAGCTTTGTAGCGTGTCCGGCGAGGGGAAGTCGCAAGGGTTTTCCCCATTTCGTAAAAAGCCGACGCCACCCAAAGCGGAAGCAAAAGGTAGCTCATCAAAAATAGCCCTGCGGTTATCCAGGAAAATAGAGAAAGGGAAAGCTTCCCCGAGCACCTTCGAGTGAAAAAGTATACCCAAAGGCTGCTGGCAAAAACATTCCACACGGTGCTTCCCAAATGGTAGCCGTACGAATAACCCGAAATCGAAAAGAGCATCCACAGCGCTGCCACGGTGGCCGCCCAAAGGCCCACGCCCAGTGCTTGGCAAACGAGCCAAACCAAAACAACCGAACAATGAAAAAGCACGAGCGTGAGAATGAGCGAGCCACTCATAAACTCGGCATGGGTCGCCGTGCGGCTATTGAAGAGCCCGTAAAAAAAGCCCGCACCGGGGGAATAAGTCGATGAAAGAGGGAGGGCCAGTGCCGACTGGATGGAGAAGGGAAGGTACGGTTGAATACGAGTGGTGAAGGCAATCATGCCGATCCGAATAGATCGCATCGGGTTGCTGAGGATCTGGGTAAGTTCATGGGGAGACAGTTCCGGACGCCAGTTGCGCGCCCAAGCGAGCACGGTGGGGGTGTTGGCCCAGCGCGCTGCGGCCGGTTTATTGGGTTCTACGTAGTAGCACCCCTTTAAGTAGCCGTGGCCGCTTTGAGGGAAATGGTAAAGGGAATCGTACACTGAGGTCGAATCGCATTCTTGAAAATGATCCAAACGCCGGTACGCATGGAACAGAAAGCTAAAGAACACCAGGCCGAAAAAAACCAAGGAGAGCGGTTTTAACTCCATCGCGAAGGTTCTTTCGTGCAGATAGCGTCGGCAAACCGCGCCAGCGGGAGAAATGCTCGAATCTTGTCTAAGCTTGCGTGATGGAGTTCAGGCGATACTAAACAAACTTTGAAATTGCCAGCGAGCTTTTCCACCGACTCCAACGCCACGGGAACCGCATCAAAACAGTCCACCCAAACCCAATCGGCTTTGTCGATAAACGGAGCAACGAACTCATGGCCCTCAAACTGAGAGTAACGGATTGCGAAATGGCGTTCGCCTTGCCGAAGGCAGCGACGGACCAACGTAGGTAAAGCGGTATCGAGGAAAAAAAACTGGGTGACCCGGTGCTCAGCAAGGCACTGAAGCACCTGGTCCTCCAGAAGATCCTCTTTCGTGTTGAGAATGAGCGGTCCACGGTGGCCCCTGGAAGCGTAGACTTTTAACCAAGCGGAAAAGTCTTCCCCCACCTGCCAAGGATCGTGGCTCAAGTGGAGGCTTGCTGGAGAGCTTGAATGCGATCTCAAATCGATTTCTACGCCGTGATCGGGGTGCACTTTTCCGAGTTCCACAACCGTGTTGACCCGGTGGCGTACGAAAAGCGGTGTCATTCACACTCCTCGGGCGCAAACACGGTGCGCCAATATTCGGTTTCCTTCAGCGAGTCGGGATCCCCCCAACACAGGTAACCTTCGAGCGGCACGACGACTGTACGAAATCCCTGGGCTTTCAAAATGGAGAAAACCGAGTCTAAGTACAGTTCCCCGTTCACTCGGTGTGAACCCTGCTCTAGCTCTTGAATCCCTTTTTTGAGTATTTCGACCGAGCGAAACCAAAACGTGCCCACCAGAAGATGGCTTAGCGAAGGGGGGGTATTGATAGGTGTTTTGACCGAGACCGTTGAAACAGTTTCAAATAGAGAAGGTCCACCTTCGGTGCCCACATAGGCGTAGCTCGTTGGTTTGCGATCTGCGCCTGGGTACCCCTTCACAGTGAAAATCGCCGCATCTACGGGATGGGTTGAGGCAAATTCCCGAAACTCGCTCCACCGTTCATTCGGCAAGACCACGCCGTGGTCACAGGAACTGATGAGGACTTCCTCACCCGGATCCAAATCCGCGAGACCTGCCAAAGTGGTTAAGGCCTGTCCCGGGGGCGTGGACTGGAGCAGGACGGGGCGATCGATTTTCGGGTCGAGCAAAGGCCCGAAGTCGGTTGCAAACTTCTCTAAGTAAACGTACCGCCCCCGACGGTAGCGCGGAAGCGACTGTGCCGCTGCTTGGAACATCGCGCTCCCATTCACCGGTATCAGAGGCTTAGGCAGGTCGCTGATTTCTTTAAAACGCGATCCAAACCCCGCCATCGGCATCAGGAACTGATCCACGGAAAGCTCGTGGGGCCTGCAATCTCGTTTTGCCGCAAAAGCCCGCTCCCAATGTTCAAAGACTCGAACATCCCTGGGGGTGCCCCATTGAAAAAAACGTTGGATCTCATACACGCGCACATCGGCGGTCTGCTGGGTCATACGCAACAAGGCTTCGACGGTAAGGCTCGTGTACGACTCGCCGTTATGCAGAAGTCCCTCGTTCAACTGGTAGTTCAATGCCTCTTTCAAAAGACTGGCAGACTTAAAATAGTAACCCCCGCTGGACGCGAACTCGTTTTCGCGGTTTTCGGTAAAACTGCCTTTTTCCTTCACTTCCACGACGCGGTCGCCTTGCATCCGGCAATACGCGTACTTTTCCGGGTACAGGTAGTGAGGGTGGAAACCGCGGTAGGCAATAACGGCAGCATCGCACCCTGTTGCTAAAACGAAGCGCTCAAAGTCGAACGGGTCCCACTGCATCCCGTAGTCGCAATAGGTAACCAGCACGGGTGCTTGGGGTTCCAGCGTATCGAGCATTGAAAGCAGCGCAAAACCCGGACCCTGCTTGTGTGCGTCGATCACAGTGCAACGGCCGTCGGGTCGAAGGGTTTTTAAGTGCCGAACGAGCCCTGTCTCAACGTGGTTCCGGGCCACAATGAAGTGAGTCGCCCAAGCGGCGGGAAAAACCGAAAGTAAACGCTCTACCATGGGGACTCCGCTCACTCGGATGAGCGGTTTGGGATCGGGAAAACCGGCCTCTCGAAACCGAACCCCCTGGCCCGACATCGGCATGACTAACTGCAACTTCAACTTTGCCCCTTCCGGAAAATCTCGGTGGGAAGCGTTCCCACCTGGTTTTCAATCTCGGCTTGAAGAGCCGCGAGTTTAGGCTGCGCAATTTGTAGCAACGCGCTGGCCCAAGCTAGCTCACTCCCGACGGGGTTCGGACCAAACATGGAAAGCTCTATTTTCCCTCGCTTGCCCACCCAGTGGTCGTTGAAGGTTTTTATGGCTTGCTTCAGGGGGGCTTGAAAGACGGCACTGTCCGGAAAATGCAAAGTCTCTTCTAAAGGCGTTTCGGGGATGAGGGAGTTTTCCCACGCTTTGGCGTAGCCCCACCGCTGCAAAAAAGCTTCTTCGAGTGCTGACCAACGGCGAAGGAGCTGAAGCGGGTCGCTCTCCCCATGCAAAACGACACCATGGTTTTGGAGCAAAATGAAATCGGAGCGCCCCGGTTCCGGGTCGCTCGCTAGCCGGTCAGTCAATTGCAGCCCCGGCATTTGCTGCCCGATCGAACAAAGCGAACCGAAAGCCGTTCGACTAAACCAATCGGCGAAAGCTTGCGGTTGTTCGATGAGTTCGTGGGCCATGAGCAGCGCTGCCAAAGAGTGAAAGTGCATGACCCAGGGGCGGGGCAGAAGGGCGTGCATGCCCGATTCCATCGACGGGCGAGCGGTTCCTTCGGCATTGCCCAGATTGCAGCGACCCAGCGCCGCGCTATAGTCCTCTTCTGTTTGAATGCCCTCCCATTGGTGAAGAAACTTTCGGTAGTCAAAGAGCACCCACCCGCTACGCTCGGTGACCGCGTCCAATCGAAGCCCGCTCGCTTTGATCAAAAGCTCTCCGGTAGCCGTCTTCACCGAAACATTTCCCCCCGCCCCTTGAGTCCAAAGCGGCACCTTTTGTCCAATCGTGCGGCACACTTCAACCAACTGGGAAGTTTCGGGTTTCACGGGTGCGCTCCCAGCCCTTGTTCCAGCAGCGCCGGTAGCTCAGTCAACTTCGATACGGTGGTGACACCTGTGGGGGGTATTGCTCCCGAAGCAAATTCCCGAGTGAGCACGGGGGTCATTCCCATCGATTGCGCAGAGCTGAGATCCGCCTCCCATTGGTCGCTGATAAAAATACAGTGCCTTGGATCGAGCGCAGCCTCTTTCACTAAAAGCTGGTAAATGGCTGGGTTT
>JANPJT010000354.1:0-6312 GCA_031425635.1 Pseudomonadota bacterium | reverse complement strand
TCGCCTTGGACACGGTGAGCTTTCCCGATTCAATCGCTTCTTTAAGCAGAGGCACCTCACGGCACTTCCGGCTCACACCCGTCATGGCATAACTCTGGCTTTCACTCAGCCCCAAGGCGCTGACACAGTAAGCAAACAAAGACGGGTACCCAAGCTGCAGGTAGATCTTCTGCAAGTCTATCTCGCCTAAGAGTTCCAAAAGCTGGTTCTCTGTTTCTAAGTAACGTTTAGACAAGACCAGGGCCCTATCGTGAAGGTGCAAGTTTGAAACCATTTAAAGTCCTCCGTACCAAAGAAACGACTCTACACCCGCCTTTTCTGACATGAGCTAAGGCCTCGCCACACGCACCAAAACGAGTTTTAAATTCACGAGATAAGCAGGTGTAAGAAATGAAAACTGGAGGGCATTAAAACCCGTAGGAACGAAAGGTAGGCGTGCCTTCGAGCTTCCAAAAAAGAACCTTCTCAAAAGCGGTCAAGAAAAATATAACGCGCGCTCCTCAAAGCATCAGACAATCTATCGACGACAAACCAAGATTTCCCCTCGAGGGAGGTAAACAGAGATGCACCAAAAAGAATCCGCGATTCTCGCCGCCCCGTTCTAGGGTCGTTGACCCGACCGCGAGCTGCGAATCCCCCAACGAAACAATCCTGCGAATGCACGAAGGTCTCTGGTAAAAACCACTAACTAGCTACATGGGTGGGGTTTTTAATTTGGGGCCGGCGGAGCCAATCAATGAATTACAAAAGAAACCACGCAAGGGAACCAACCGCCCCGATGCCGACTTTTCACGCGATCGCTTTGCCACCTCGCAAAGGAGGTGGGGGCTACAACCGCGGATTCTACTACTTCCGGCGAGCCGCAGCTTCAGCCACCACAGCCCGCCCCAGGCGGTTTTCGCCGGGGTGTCTTATCGCGACAAGGCAACAACCTTACTTATTCAATTTCGGAAGCAAGGACAGCGGCGAGACGGATGCTTTCGGCTGAGCCGCAGGCGCACGAGGCGCAGCGAAGCTCGATGGAAGTTGGCCAAGCCCTGCACCAACGGGATCCAGGTCCAAGTCGCTCTCAGCCGGCGCAGTCTTTACGACTGAAGGCATGAGAGGCGCAGCCGGGGGCGCTGGGGGAGCCGGAGCTGAAAACATTTTTTCCGTTGCGGGGGTCTGAGTGATTGCCGCATTCCGCTGGGTTTCTTCAAACGACAGACTCGCCGTGACAAACGATTTGCGAGGGTAGCACACAATAGCGTCTGCGGGTGGAGTCGGAGCTGCTGTCAGCGTAGTGCCATCGGTGTTTACTCGGATGTTCTGGATGTCTTCCGAAGACGGTGCGGGAGCTTGAAAGCTCACGGTCAAACTGACTTTTGACGTAGCTGGAAAGCACATGAGTTTATCTAGACCGGGCCGTCGGGGGCTGCTGTGTTGAACCGATGAAGCCTGCCGATCGGGCGAGTGTCCTGCACCGCCGTGGGAGTAGGCATCGATGACCAAACGAGAAGGGTTTTGAAGCCAAAGGGCTTTCACTTGGGCGCCCGATCGTTTGTGCTCGACGCGCACAGAAAGACCCGACTCAGGAGCGTCCATGGTCAGAGATACGGGACCCAAAAAGCGGCTTTTCTTGGAAAAGGAATCATTGATGAGCGACTCCGGGATGGCACCTAGGAGAACCGCCCCGTGGAGTTTTACTAAAGAGCTTTCGCCTTCGGATTTTTCAACTTTTACATTGGGCGTGTGGTGACCGGCCGAATCTTTTCGGTCAAACTCTAACACCAGGCGGTCGTGGTCGCCGCCGTGCCGACTAAACCGGTATTGTCTAATTTCGAGCTGCGCAGCGGGCCCTCCCTCGCTTGCAGACACATTGGCCTGGTTACCAAGAAAAGCGCAGCAAATTAGAAGAGCGATTTTGTTTAGTCTCATAAAATAGTCCTAAGGTTTATGTTAGCTGGACGTGCATCTCTTCGGCGACCCGTGGTAGGATCTTTAGGATTATTGATGAGGGGGTGGTTTGGTGGTGAAGGTACTAGGGTTTTCCCTTTTTCTTGTGCTAGTTGGCTGTGCGTCATCGCCTCAAGACGTCCCCGCACCCAGCCAGGTTCTTGAACCAGTCGGTGCAGAAGAGCCGACCCAAATTGAGTCGCCTAGTTCCCCGCTCGCCGAAAAGCTCGCGCTGAAGCTCCAAGAGTTAGGGTATGAAGGGGTGGGAATGGACGTTGAAACTCCCGACGCGCTCGAGACACTCATTGCGGTCTTTAGCCAGCCTTCCGCTGCGGGAAGGAAGATCCGCCAAGTTTACACCGGGGCCGCCAATGAATACGACTCCGATCCACAATCTGTTACTTTAAGCGTTGCGAGCGGTTCAAAATCTATCCTCTTGTTTCTCAAGAAGAAAGTTCCTCTCCGTAAGAAACGGTAAAGGTTCTGCCGAAAAGGGGCGGTGAAGCTCAAGGCATACCTAGCGTTAGTACGAGATTTGCTCGATGTTCTGCCCAGTAGGGCCCTGCCTGAATGGACTGAAGTTGAAAGCCTCGAACCAGGAAAGCCGATCGTCATTTTAGTATCGGGCTTTGGCGCGTCGCGACGAAACCTAGACGTGTTTCGCCGCCGCTTCAAAAGGGATGGATTTAACGTTCTAGTGCTTGCGCTGGATTGGAGCAAGTTAAGCGATGGTTTGCGCGGTTTCTACCAGCTGTCGGAATCGCTTGCCGCAGTGGCGATTTCGGTCAAGAAACGGCGAGAAAGCAGGTCCGTTCCCCTTTACATCGTGGCCCATTCAGCTGGCGGCTTAGTGGCTCGGTACTTCATCCAGCGGCTAGGCGGCTTTCACTATTGCGACGCTTTGATTACTTTGGGGACGCCCCACCGAGGAACGTGGTTTGCCGTCTTGGGCTTTGTCACCCACCTTGCGCTCAAAGCGCGCTGTCTTTTGCACATGCTTCCCGTTTCATCTTTCGTGAGGTCCATCAATCGAAGCTCGCTTCCAGACAACTTTCCATTTCTCTCCATTAGCTCTCCGGACGACCTAATGTGCCGTCCGTTCATGGCCCGGCTGCCTAAGCTAGTAAAGAAATCTGCGTCAGTTGTGGAAAAGCAGATCCCCGGCATTTCGCATAGCGCATTCCTACACAATAAAACCATTTACGACCTATGCGCTAAAATGATCCAACCCATTAAGGTTTATCCACTTTCCGCCGATAAACGAACAACCTGAAGGAGCGGCGCTTGAAGGCCCAAAGCAAAGTCCCTGCATCGAATGAGAGTCAACTGACGTCTTTGAAACAACTCCGGAAAAGCCTTGGAGACGTGTTAGCTGGCAAGGAAGAAGTAGCAAGCCACATGCTATGCGCCTTGCTTTGCAGCGGACATGTTCTTTTTGAAGATGTTCCCGGGGTCGGAAAAACAACTCTCATCAAGACACTCTCAAGGCTGCTAGGGATGGAAATGGCTCGAATCCAGTGTACGAGCGATCTTTTACCCAGTGACATTCTGGGGGTGGAAGTTTTTAACCACGAAAACCAAGGTTTTGTTTTTCACCGAGGTCCCATATTTTCCCAGCTGGTGTTTGTCGATGAGCTAAACCGATGCTCGCCTCGCACTCAGTCGGCTTTGCTTGAAGCCATGGGTGAGGGAGTGGTAACGCTCAACCGGAACTCCTACGCTCTGCCTAAACCTTTTATCGTCTTTGCTACCCAAAACCCCAGCGAATTTGTGGGTACATACCCACTTCCGGAGTCGCAGTTGGATAGGTTCTCCGCCAAGATCCATTTGGATTACCCCTCCGCAGAACGCGAGCGCTCCATTTTTCAAAAGTCTTCAGCGGATCCGCTTTCCGACGTGGCAGCGATCCCGGGCACACGAGTTGCCCTAGGGGAGCTGCAGGGCCTCGTCGAAGCCACTCATGTTTCCGACCGAGTGGCGGATTATGCTAAACGTGTTGTCGATGCCACTCGAAACCACCCCGCTCTCCGTTTGGGGGTATCCACTCGAGGGGGGGTGAGCTGGGTGCGGATGGCGAAAGCCCATGCCCTCCTTGAAGGCCGAGACTTTGTTACCCCCGACGATCTCTTTGCGCTTTCTAGAGTGTGCTTGCTGCACCGGTTGGTTTCTCGCAGTGGGGCAGATGCACTTCCCGCGCTCCAAGAAGTACTTTCATCAACACCCATAGAAAATGTACCTTAAGAATGTCAATCGAGGGATTTCCTTTACTAAGGCCGGAACCTATACCACCGGCCTAGTGCTCATTTTGGGCTTTCTTGCGACCAGTTCAGGCTCCAACGCTTTTTTCATTGCGCTTGGATTTGGGTTAAGCCTGTTGGTTATCTCGGGGCTCTTGTCCGAGCGTTCAATGAAGTACTCCCGAATTTCGGGCGTAGGGAACGTCACCGCGGATGCAGGCTCTCCCTTTAGTTTGCCTTTGCAAATTACGAATGACAGCAAAACCTGGTTTCTTTTTGGAGTAGAAACGCTTGGGCTAGTAACCCTGCCTCCGTTTAGGCTCTTTAATGCCAAAATCGTTGCGCAAATGGAATCGCGCTTGCTGGCTCTCGGGCCGGGGGAAACTAAGCAGGTTCAAGCTCACGGGACTGGAATGCGAAGAGGGTACTTCGAATCGCTGTACCTTGTTCAGCGAACTTTGTTTCCCTTTGGTTTGATTTCTAAGTTCAAAGTGGTGAAAGCGCGAGCGAGCCTTTCGATTCTGCCAAAGCTGGACGTTGCTTACTTGGAGAGCTTGGTTCGGGAATTAAGCCAAGTAATCGCCGGCTCGCTACGAGAAGAAGAGTTTCACAGCCACCGAAATTATCTAGCGGGCGATGCGCCGCATTCCATTGATTGGAAGAAAAATGCGGGCAAGGCACAAGCCGACTGGGTAGTTAAAGTGAATCGTTCATCCGGAGAGTCCTCAGCCATCCTCGTTCGGCCCGACTGGGTTTCGCTGAACGCATCAACGAGCGAAGTCGAATACGAGCAGTTCCTTTCCAAAGTCCGCACAGTGCTGGAGGCGGTCATTCGCGTGGGGAAAAAGCCGATCCTTCAGCTCCCTGTCGGCTACTTGGTTGCCCCAGAGTGCCTTTGGGTGCTAGCTCAAGCGCCGGCGTATGCAGATCGCGGACGAAACTGGGACCCCGTTCCCTCCTCAAAGAATGTGCCCCCGGGAATTCCCGCAGTAGAGGTAGCGGGGAAGAGCCACCAGTTCAGGGTGGCGTCATGAATTTCACGATACAAAAATACTATGAGTTAACGACCACGCTGATGCTTGCCCTCGTGTTTATCCTTACCGGAAGCAGTGGGACCGTTTGGATCCTGTTTTTGGTCCCGAGTTTCGTATTCGCCATTCTATTGCTTCGACCCCTTGGGATGCCGAAGTATTTTGGGACTGGGGCCGGGATCGTTTTCGTTGTGCTGTCTAGCGCCTTGGGGTTCGCCCGTTATTGGACGGAAGGCGATATAGTCTTAGTGTTTTCGCATGTGACTTTGGGACTTATCCCCCAGTTCTTGCCAAAACACGATAGGTTCTCCGGCTATTGGATGAGCCTTGTTGCCATTGTCGTTTTATCTCTCATCGATCTTTTGTCGGGCGAGTCGTTGTCTGAATTCCTTTTCTTTATCGCACTGGCTTCAACGTTGGTTTTCAGCCTCAACGCAGCCCATTTGTACTTTTACGTTGGAAATACCGAGTCGAGAGTGCGTCGGATGCCCCCGCACTATTTCGCCCCCTTCATTGGGTCCGCCGCTTTGGGATTGGTCGTGGGAGTCCTTCTTTTTGTTTTCTTTCCGAGAAGCCTCAGCTGGCAAAACCCGCTGGGGATGCGGCAAAAAAATGGCTCTACGACAGGTTACTCAGGTGGGATTTCGCTAGGTGCTACTTCGATCAATGAGTCGCAAGAACTTGCGATGTCTCTCGAGTCACGCAGCACGGAGTGGTTCCAAAACGTATTCCCCTTTATTCTTATCCGCGGCAACGTCCTGGATACTTTCGACGGGGTGAAGTGGTCCAACCGGGGCAAGTCGACCACCCCCTACGCCGGAGTGGCAAGCATTCGTTCCTCGGCGATGTACGACAAGAAATTCATTCGGATGCGGATTTATCGGGAGCCACACGATACGCGGGCGGTTTTTATTCCCGGGGTTGTGCAAGACGCCTCATTCCCAAGGGATCTCATCGAGCCGCTCAGCGTGGATGAAAATGGAAACTTGCGCAGAGAGAGCTCAAACCCCATTCGCTACGCTGATCGAGATGTGACAAACACCGCGACTGTGATGGAAGCCGCGACATGTTTGAGCTGGCAGAATGTGTGGCAGGTGTGGAGGCAGGCA
>JANPJT010000353.1:0-2351 GCA_031425635.1 Pseudomonadota bacterium | reverse complement strand
GGCTTGTGGTGAACCTCGTGGGTCTCAAGCTCCTCGGCGGCCATTCCCATGGGAGCCTCAACTTACGCGCTGTGAACTTGCACTTGGTTTTCGATGCCCTCAGTTCCCTTGGAGCCATCGTGGCCGGGGTTTTGGTAGGTGGGTGGGGTCTCACTTCTGCCGATGCCATTGCTTCGCTGATCATTGCGGCGCTGATTTTCTACGGCGCGTTTCAGCTACTTTTCGAGTCCGTCGATATCCTCCTCGAAGCAGCCCCTCGTGGCGTGAATACCGATCAAATCAAAGCGGACCTTTTAGCAGTTGGTGGAGTGCGGGACGTGCACGACCTACACGTGTGGGGGCTCTCTACGGGTGTGGTTGCGTTGTCTGCACATTTAAAGGTGGAAGACACCGAACAGTCTGCGCAAATCCTGAAAGGTTGTGGCGATCTCCTAAAGAAAAACCACGCCATCGAGCATGTCACGTTGCAGCTTGAACCCTTACCGTTTTCGCATGATGATACTCACTTAAACTGCCAGAAATCATAAATCGAAACAGGCCAAAATGGCCTGTCGGAACAAGGCGAGGATAGCTATGCGGAGAACGTTTTTGCTCCTTCACCTATCGGCGGTGCTTTTTGCGAATGATCCCCCCTATTTTGAATCCTTCGAGGTAAACGGCTTTTACGTCGCCGGGCTTTCCCTTCGCCTACCGGCTAAAGTGAACCCAGGTTCTCTTGATGCTTGTAAGCAAACTTTTGTTTCCGCGGGGTACGCAACCTGGGAGTGCGGGCTTCAAAATGCGTCTTTTGAACTCAACGAGAATGGCAAGAAGCTCCTCTACCCCATGACGAAACTATCA
This sequence comes from Pseudomonadota bacterium, assembly GCA_031425635.1. Taxonomy (GTDB): domain Bacteria; phylum Bdellovibrionota; class FAC87; order UBA2466; family UBA2466; genus JAIEOG01. Next base: position 1,511 of record JANPJT010000353.1, on the reverse strand, counting down.
GTGTTGGAGTATCAATCGGACCCAAAAAGCCCGTCGATGCTGACTTATTATTTTTCGGGCGGGCATTCAGAGAAACTCCCTGACGCATCGGAACTAACTTCGATTGCAAGCCTTACTCTGGAACGGGTCATCTCGGATCCCAACAAGGTTGCCGGCACGTTTTCGTTGGGACATCTAAATGTGGAAGGGTTTTTTCAAGGCCTGCTGGCAGTGAAAATCAGGCCTTAATGGCCCCCGTTCGAGCGAGAACTCGCGGGACGGCTTACTCACTTTCAACACACGCTCTCAGTCGCCGTCCGGAAGCGGAACAATAGGAAGCAAAAAGAGAGTGGGCGGAGGCCCAACCCTGGATAGCAAGGCGTTCCGACTGGAGGAGTCGCTGCTGGTCGATGTTGAGATCGTTCGCCTGGGTCAAGCCGCGTTCAAATCGAGCAAGGGCATCGCGGTAGAGCCCCCTAGAAACGAGGAGCGTCTTTTCCCTCGCGAGAGCGCTTTCTACGGCTAGCGGGAGCGCTTGTTTTGCCGAGTCCCATTCCCGTTTGGCGGCACGTTTAACTCTTTCTAGCGCAAGCTGCGAAGAGCGAAGCGACTCAGACTGCGCGGAAAACTCCCCGTAAGTGCTCAGTCGATCGAAGAGTGGGAACGAAAGGACCAGAGAAGTGGAGTACTCGGCCCGGTTTAGCAACGAGCTTCCTGATCGCGCTTCGTAAAGACCATAGGAAAGCGAGAAATCGAGCGAAGGAAACATCCTGCCCCATGACTGCGCTGCTCGGTGTTCTGCTGCCGACACTCTTAATTCGGCCTCTACCCAATCGGGCCGAAGACTAAGCTTCTCCAAGGGAGTGAGTGGGACTTTTGAAGACCCTAAGATTTTCTTCCACGGCCACGATCGCTCGACGTCGTGGTGTCCCAACAGTTCCACAATGGCGCTTTCGGACTGCAGAAGCGTCATCTCAGCATCTCTCTGTACAGCGCGATCGTTCTCAAAATCGATTTCTAGTTTGTCGACCTCTTGCTTGGGGATGAGCCCTCGATCGTAACGGCGGCCCGCAATCTGTAAAAGGCTTTTCCGAGTGTCTGTCAGTCTGGCCAAAATTTCCGTGTCCAGAGTCGATAAGATCCATTGGTTGAGCGCGCGGGCAGCTTCGCTCTCGGTGCTCAAAGTGATGGCAGCCAGCTGCGCCTGTTCCGCCTCAATTTCTTTACCCGCCGCCCTCATTGCGGAGTAGTCAGCTCCAAACCGAAAAAGATTGAAGTCGATCGAGGCAGCGGCCCCCAGGCGTGAAGCGTCTAACCCAAACTCCTCCCTCGCGTCTTTGCGTCCCTGAAGGGAAATGGTCGGTAGCAGAGCGAGCGTGCTTGGAAGGTTTCGACCGCGAACGATCCTCACGCGCGCCTCCGCTTGCCCTACACTGGGGTTTCGTTCAACGATGCCTTTTACTGCAGCTAAATAGTCGATAGGCGCGTTGGCAAACGACTCTTGTGGCCAAAGACCTGCCCCTACCAGAGCA
>JANPJT010000352.1:0-3681 GCA_031425635.1 Pseudomonadota bacterium | reverse complement strand
GGCAAGTACTTACGCTGCTAACGTCACGCCCTTACTAACCGCCGGCCGGGTTGTGCCCTATTTGGACGAGAAAACGGGGAAGATGGTGGGCTTCAGAGTGATGCACACCGAGCCAAAATCCCCGTTGCAAATCCTCGCGATCGAGGACGGCGATATCCTCCTGCAAGTAGAAGACGTTGTTTTCAACGAACCGGCCAAAGGACTCCAGGCCATCCAAGCGGTGCGCGGCAAAAGTAAAGTTACTTTGATCGTCGAACGCGCTGGAAAAAAACAGGCGCTAGTTTACACGGTGAAGTAAGCGTTCCTTGAAGATCAGATACCTCATTCGCATGGCCAAACGGCCAAGTCGCGCCTGCGGTACGCTGTCTGCACTCCTCAATCTTCGCGAGGAGAAAGCGTGCAGGAAAATCTTGTTATGGGTACGGAACCCGTTCGGTTTGAGTTTCAGAAGTGGCCTGTGTATGTGGAGGCGAAAGAGTTAGCCAAGCTTGCTCACAAGTTTTGCCTAAAGCGTCCTAGGTCGGGAACGCATTCGCTTGGCGATCAATTTAGAAGGGCCAGTCAGTCGATAGTACTGAATATTGCGGAGGGGTCTGCCCGTACTACCGCCAGAGATAAAATCAACTTTCTTAGGATATCCAAAGGGTCGGTTTTTGAATGTGTTGCAATATCCGATCTAGCACTGGATTTTGAATTGCTAGATAACCAGGCCTACGAAGACTATCAGTCAAAGTTGGCGAATATCGGTCGGATGCTTTCGGGGATGATACGGTATTGGGAGAAGGCTCCGGAGCGGAAGCCATCGGCCGGCTACGCCGGTTAAATTTAAACTTTAATTTAAGTTTAAATTTAAGTAATGGCGGAGAGGAGAGGTATGGGACCTCTACTTTCCGAACTTGCTGAAAGTACGAAACAAATAAAAAATATCCGATAGTTGCTCGTAACGTTCAGTCTACCCAGTTGCTCCCCTTACGACGGATTTGTCGTCTACCAACCCCCGGGGGGGGTTAGATCGAGCCGCTCAGGGTTCAGGAGGAACTCATTTGAACTCCGAAAGTAGATTGTTCAGTCGACAACTCTGAGCGCTAACCGTAGGAATGGTCGAGATTCACTGCCTACTCGTCCCGCCATCCCTTCCCAAACGCCTGGTCCACGCTTCCCAGAATTACATCAATATCTTGAGAGGAAGACTTTATTGTCCAAGGTACTTCCGCGATCGCGCTGGCACAATTTATCGAAAGAGTGTGGCGCAAGACGCTAGCCCACACGACGGGAACGGTTTGAGGATTGATCTGCGCCACTCTGTTGAGGGTGAATTGCAATCGGCTCTCGGCTTCGGAACCGGGCCCGACGGCGATGACAAACACCTGGGGAAACCCTGGTCGCAAGAGTGGTTCTACCTCTACATAAGGCATCCGAATATTTACGCTCCACCAGATAACCGACTAAATTTAGCATCGGTAGAAAATCGGTTCCCACATGCTTGTAGAACGTGACGATATCGGACCATTTTTGGGTGGTGTACTTCAATAGCAACCTCTTAAACTGAGTTCTGATTATAGTAACACTACACCCTAGGGCACGAACTTCCTTCGTTTGAACTGTCCGGGACAGACTCAAATGGTGGGACATTCAGGCTTCTATGACCAACTCTCATTCAAATACTAGAACTGCATTGGAGGAGTTGACGGTGCTAATCCAGCGCAAGCAACACTATCGCACAAGGCGATGGCGGTGGAGTCAATATTCCTTGCTGGATAGGCTCAAGTCCGAGCTCTTGCACTTGCTTTGCAGAGGGATCTCGGATCACTGTCAAAGGTTCTAGAGGGGCGTCGGCATTCAGCCGGAAGTAGGATTGCTGGGGTTTTACTTCTCCAGCCGGAACATTAAACCACTTCGGAGCTTTTATTTTAGGGTTTCCAAGTGGCGTATGCAAAAACACGCTAAGTCCCGCTTCAGTTTCCATCACTAAGGTTCCGCCATCGGGATAGTGCCAGTATTCAACTATATCTTCATCGTCGATGAGTGACATCTCGCCGACAGAACCGAATAAGAACCGATGGGGCTCCACCCCGTTTACCGCAGAATCCCAGTAAAATATTCGGCCCTGAGGTGAATCTTTTGACTCCCTGGCAATGGCGCGGGGGATTCGGAAGTTTCGGCTGATTGGCGTAACTTTTAGCCTTCTAGTTCTCAATTCATTCAAGATTCCTTGTTCTTCCCGTTGGGATAGTCTGGTAAGTGATGTAGGGCGTCCGGCGATATTCAAACTCATCGAATGCTGATCCCACCAGCTTTCCAGATCTTGTTCCGCGGTGAAACGGGCATACCATTTAAAATCATCCGCACCGTAAATTGCCCCTTGCGAGCCGGTTTCTAATGTCTCAAATAAATGTTCGCGATTTCCGAAAAAGTACTGAGATTCAGAATTTCCGGGAGCTAGCCATTCGCGGATCGCTGCACCCTGCTTCAAAACATCGATAAATAGCAGTCCCTGGGGATTGCTATAAATCCTAAAGTCGAGCGCAGAAGCAGACCTTGGCGATCTGTCAGTCGGCACTCTTAGCAGCTCGCCATACCGTGTAAGAATTTCAGAGCGGTCGGTCGAAAAACCGGTGGATTTTGAAACCCGGTCGTCAGACAAGAGTTCCAAAGCAACATCCTTCGAAATAACAGAATCCCAAAAAACATTTTTTTGAAATGGATCCATTTCCGGAATGCAAAATTGGGGGTTAAGCGGGGTTTTGTTTGGGTGTCGGCCGGAGAAAAAGGAATCCAACTCCTCCACCGCTTCTTCGAAAACCAGAACCTGGGAGGAAAAATTATCTCCGGCGGCGAGATCAGGCCTCAAAATCAAATAATCAGTCGCCCTGGAACGATTTTCCCATTTGGGTCCTGCCCAGTGCCTGATTTTTATCCTGGTCCGCATTCCGCCTGGAGCTTGGCTAATATCCAGAGGGCCATCCGTCGGGTCGAGCTGTTGAAGTGCCCGGGGCCGCTCAGGGTGAGTCACAAAGTAACTGTCCCTAAATTTTCTACCGCCAACACGGATATCCGGTGTCCCCCCTTTGGCCTCGACCCGAATTAAAATAAATGGGGGGTCCGACGATTCATAGGCTTCCGTGAAAATGAGTTGACCGGGATCCAAGTCACCAGCCCAGCTCGCAGCCATTGTAAACACCGTACCGAGGGCGAGTACGAAGAACGGCCTTAGAGAACAATATTCGTGCTTAGGTTTCATCATTTCCGGCCATCTGTAGCCCGGAAAGTAAGAACATGGAAGGGCGTTCCAAATAGGCTTAACTTTCCAAGTGTTGGCCCAGTATGCAGCAAAACTTGGCGGAGAGTTCGGAGTCCGGTCGCTTCGAGTTTCAGAAATGGCCCGTTTATCAAAAGGCGCAAGACTTTGTACGGGAAAGATAACGAAATCTGCTGGGGCAGATCTATGTGAAGTATAAATATTGAATCGAAAAAGCGTCCGAGATTGCTTCATTGAAAATTTCAGAATTTCGCTCGTTTTGGTATTTCCTTCCTAGCTCCGCTTCAAACGCGACCATAGCCGCTGTTCCCGTGAATGTTGCGACCATTTCACTATAGATAACGTCGCCGTTGAGGTTTTCCGAAGCGGCAGCGGCCGTTTTTGCGCACGCTGGGTCTAAAATATCGGCACGCTTTAGACTT
>JANPJT010000351.1:0-5182 GCA_031425635.1 Pseudomonadota bacterium | reverse complement strand
ACCCCAAAAATGCCCACGCCCTCAACTTTCTTGGCTACACGTACACAGAGTCAGGGGAAAATTTGGAAGAAGCCGAGACATATATTCGGCAGGCGGTTGAGCTTCGGCCCGACGACGGGTTTATTGCGGACTCGCTGGGCTGGATTCTCTTCAAACGAGGAAAAATAGAAGAAGCCTTGGTTGAATTATCACGTGCGTTGAAGCTTCAACCCGATGAAGCGATCGTCCACGAGCACATGGGCGACATCTACCTAGCCCAGAAGGCGTTCGGTAAAGCCACTGCGTCGTACCAGCGGGCCTATGATATTTTAGCGAAGAAGGACAAGGAACAGGCCCGAAAAATAGAAGCTAAAATTGCAAAGCTGGTCGAAGAGCAAAGGACGCCTTCGACGACAAACCCCTAGTGCAATGTCACCAGAGATGGCTGCTTAAGCCGCTCAGCACGATCCCGATGATGAAGCAAGCGAGCCGAGGGAGCTTTTGGGTGTTTTCCCGGTGTATTTCGGGGAGTAAATCACAAGCCCCAATGTAAATAAAACTCCCTGCAGAAAGAGCGAGCAAGCTCCCCGAAAGCTGCGGGATATTTTCATGCTGCAGAATCCCAATTGAAAGCGCCAAGCCCAGCGGTCCGGAGGCCGAAACGCCGATGACAAAAAGCACGATTTGCCGTTTTGTCAGCTTGGCCATCCGCAAAATTGCAGTCAGCGCGAAACCGGCCGGTAGTTTGTGAGAGAGCACTGCAACAAGGACCAAAGGCGCTAGTCCAGACGAGTAAAGCGTGGAGCCCAACGCAAAACCTTCGAGGAGCCCGTGCACTGTAAGCCCTGCGAAAGCCGCTATCCCTACCGTGTGGTAATGGCACCCGTGCTCTTCACAAGCGTGTACCATCACGAAGCGCTCTAAAACCAGAAGCACTACAAAACCTGCAAGGAACCAGAAGCCGAACGACTCATTTAGCTCGGCCGCCTCGGGCACCATGTGCAGAAAAGCCATTCCGAGCAATAACCCCGCTCCAAAGCTGACCGCGAGTTTAAGCAGTTTGTCCCGGTGGGGCGCAATGAAAAGAGGGAGAATGCCTCCTAAAACAGAAGTGCCGAAAATCAACGCGCCGTAAAGCACCGCAAGGTCGATCATTGGGCGCTAGCCGTTCTAAACAGGCTTTCAACCGCTTTGATGCGCTTGCCGAAACTGGGTTTGCTAAAGAACAGACGCGCCAAAGGATCCATGGAAGGGGGCGAAGAAAGAAAGAGGTGTCGCGCCCCAAACGGTATTCGGCAGGGGGTTCTTTCGGAGCTAGCGTCCAAGCGGCGGTATGCTTCCGCCAGCGAACGGGGGTCACGCGTCATCCGGGCCGATTTCGAATCTAAGTCGTTTTCATCCACGGAGCTTTTTAGCACAAAGGTCGGAAAAAGTGTCAGCGGGTACAGGAGTATCTGCACGACAGCGGCTTTAAGGGGCGAAGGCTTTCCGCCGGGAAGGAGGGCAGCTTCGAACCGATAAAAAATCTCAAAAAGCCTAGCAAGCCACGTTTCATTCGGGACCTCCCCCGTCCAAATGCGGCACAGGGCTCGCGCCACAACCGCTTCCACTAAGTCTTTTCGCCAAGACTGCAGGAGGCCTCGCGTAAATAAAACGACCTGATTCTCCCTAGAGAAGCCGTAGACGCCAATATTAATGCCAGTCGTCTCGATCACTCTGAGCATGGGTTTTTCGATGCCGAGCCTACGGCAGTATTCTTCCGCAATCCGGTGTTCTCGGGGGGCTTCGGCGACCGTGAGTGGTTTTGACTGTTTATGCAGGTCGAGCCTTGCCAACGCGCGGAACCGAAGGGCAAAAAGAAAGCTCAAGCCCACAAGGCCGCCGCCCGTGAGGCCCGCGAGGCCCCAAAGCAAGCCTGGTGCAAGAGCGAAACCGAGGACCACGTAGACAAGGAAAGCGAGCCAACGTAAATTTGCAAAGCGCATTTGGGGCCTTTCTCTTTGACACTGGTACCCAACTTCGGATTTTATCCAATGGGTAGAAGAAAGGCCACAGCCGAAAGCCAATGTCAGAAAAGTCATTTTCGCAAACGCCAATCGTGTACAGGGCGGAGCCCATCACGCGCAGTCAAGTGGATAGGTTCGTGCAGGCAACCGGCAGCGAGTTCTGCGCGGGCGCACCTCCCCTGACGTTTGCTACGATTTTGCGTGGGACCGAGTTCAAGTGGCTTGAGCGATTAAAAATCGACATGCGCGGTCTTTTGCATACTGATCAAGAGTACGAGTATGTGGCCCCCATGAAAGAAGGGGACGTCCCCACGGTCTATTCTAGTCTCGTGGACTATAAAGAACGGCGGGGCCTGGTTTTTGTGTCGCTCGAGTCGGAAGTCCGCTGCGGGGAACAAGTGGCGGTGATTGCTCGATCGGCCTTTGTGGTGCGGTCTGCTGCCGAAGGGGGCGCCGCGTGACTTGGGAAGCCGGACAGCCTCTTAGGGTTTTAACGAAACCAGCGATCACGAAAGAGCAGCTCCAGCACTACGCTGCGGCTTCGGGTGACAACAACCCGATCCACTTAGATGAAGCCTTTGCCCAGGAAGGGGGGTTCCCCTCCGTGATTGTCCACGGCATGATTTCGATGGCGTTTCTGGGAGACCATCTCCAAATGAATTTCCCGCCCTCGGAGTTCAAGGTTTTGAAGCTGAAAGCCCGTTTTCGCAAAGTCACTTTCCCAGGGGATACTCTCTCGTGCGAAGGGAAAGTGAAAAAAACGGACGCGGCTGGCACCCATTTCTGGATCGCCCTCCACACCCGCAACCAGCGGGGCGAAATTACGACTGAAGGGGAAGCGGAAATCCTGGAGCTTTAGGGCCTGTCTCCAGCCTCAGAAAGCCGCTGACCCTCAAACGAACCCCTAGATTTAAAATAACGCGATGTGCTATAGCTCGCGGCGTATGAAAAAAGACGCTACACGCCCAAAGTTAGTGCTCATCCGAGGCGGGGAGGCTGAGCTCGGCCCTGTCTCTAGGCTAGGCTTGTGGGATAGGGTGCCAGCGACGCACCCGATGCAAACGGCCCTCTTGGTCGTTGCGAAAGTTTTCCTACTCGCTGCCGCTCTGGGCCTGGTTCTGGCCCCGCCAAGCTTTCACTAGTTTTTTGATCCCCAGACGACTTTCCCCGACACCACTTTAAAAGCAGTGCTGCATACTTTCTCAAGAGCTCGGATGTAAGTTTGGTGTTCCAGTGGCAAAAGGCGCTCGGTGAGCGACTCTTCGGTTTCGTTAGGCTCCACTTTAAGGGTGCTTTGTTCCAGGATAGGCCCGGCATCCATTTCTTCTGAAACTAAGTGCACTGTGCACCCCGTTTCTTTAGCGCCCGCTTTGATGGCCTGCGCTTGCGCTCGAAGGCCTGGGAAAAGCGGGAGCAGTGAGGGATGGATGTTGATTATTTTGGAGGGCCACTGGTGCACAATCTCAGGGGGAAGCAGCAGCATATAGCCCGCGAGGCAAATCCAATCGGGCGCGTACGCGGTCAAGGTATCGGCGAGCGCTAGGGAGTAAGATTCTCGATCAAACTTGCCGCTTTTCCCTCGAAAAGTGGATTGGTCAAGGACGGTCGTTGGTACGCCTAGTCGCTGAGCGATTTCGAGCGCCGGCGCGTCTTTCCGATTGGAAACCAAAGCCGCGATTTCCGCATTTCGAATGGTGCCAGCCTGGATTGCCTGAGCAAGCGCTTTAAAGTTCGAGCCACGGCCGGAGGCGAGAAAAAGAACTTTAGGCTTTTGCTTTATTCCCATTCGACTACCGGAGCTTCTGAAGGGGCCGCACCGGCTTCTATCGTCCCCGCCTTCCAAGCCGCAATCCCCGCGCGCTCGGCGCTTGCCACTAGGCTGTCCGCGGTGTCCGGAGGCAAAATCGCCAGCATCCCCACCCCACAATTAAAAGTTGAAAGCATTTGCTCGGTTCGAAGCCCCGCTTTTTCCTGGATCCATTGAAAAAGGGGAGGGAACTCCCAGCTTTGTATCTTTGCTCGGACTCCGTTGGGTAAAACTCGCGGCAAGTTCTCAAACAGGCCACCGCCGGTGAGGTGGGCAAGCGCGTGCAATCGGTGGCTCCACCCTTTAAATAGCGAAACGTACAGCGTTGTGGGGCAAAGCAGAACGCTTTGCCAAGAGCCTTGGCCAAAGGGCGTAGGGTCCATCGGGGCTAGTTTTTCCTGAAGCACCAGCTTTCGAACGAGGGAAAAACCATTCGAATGCAGCCCGGAGGAGGCAATGGCAACGATCGAGTCGCCACCTTTCACTTTATCCGGCCCGAGAAGCTCCGCGCGTTCACCGATGCCCACGCTAAAACCGGCTAGATCGAAGTCGGCTCCCGAGTAAAGCCCGGGCATTTCCGCGGTTTCCCCGCCCGCCAGAGTGCAGTTCGAGTGTTCACACGCTGACTGAATGCTGCGAAGGAGCCTCGTTAGCTGGGTCTCCGAAAGCTTCCCCGTGGCGTAGTAATCCAGAAACAGGAGCGGCTCCGCGCCAGCACAAATCAAGTCGTTCACGTTCATGGCGACCAAATCCTGGCCCAAGCCATCGATGGCGTCCCAGTCTGCCGCCAACTTTGCTTTCGTTCCCACCCCGTCGCAACAGGTTACCAGCACCGGGTCGTCGTACTTGTTGAGTAAGCCTTTGAGAGAGTAACAAGAAGCAAACGGCCCGATACCGGAAAGCAGGGCAGGGTCTCGAGGGCGCGACTTCAGGTAGTTCCCAAAATCGCCAAGGATTTTAGCTGCTTTAACTGGATCCACTCCCGAGTCTTGGTAGGTAATTGCCACCGCGGTCCCTCTTTCGGGCACGAGCTTAGCACAGCGCGGTCTGTGATAGGAAGGTCTTGGCAAAGGTTTCAAGGCTTTACACGCCGTTTTCACTTGACGCCGGCAGCAGGTATTTCTAGATTGCTCGCTTTACGGAGAGCACCGTGCAGAATTCGATCATTGATAAGATCAACACAAGCCAAGAGAAGAAACGCCCCGACTTCCAGGTGGGAGATAAAGTCAGCGTCTCCGTGCGTTTGAAAGAGGGCGACAAAGAGCGGATCCAGATTTTCCGCGGTGTGGTCATTTTGAAGCAGCCAAAATCGGGCAAAGGCCCAGGCTCGACTTTCACGGTTCGAAAAGTTTCTTCGGGTGTAGGGGTAGAGCGTATTTTCCCGATCCAC
>JANPJT010000350.1:0-9151 GCA_031425635.1 Pseudomonadota bacterium | reverse complement strand
GGCAAGTACTTACGCTGCTAACGTCACGCCCTTACTAACCGCCGGCCGGGTTGTGCCCTATTTGGACGAGAAAACGGGGAAGATGGTGGGCTTCAGAGTGATGCACACCGAGCCAAAATCCCCGTTGCAAATCCTCGCGATTGAGGACGGCGATATCCTCCTGCAAGTAGAAGACGTTGTTTTCAACGAACCGGCCAAAGGACTCCAGGCCATCCAAGCGGTGCGGGGCAAGAACAAGGTTACCGTGTTCATCGAACGCGCTGGCAAAAGGCAAGCGCTTATCTCTTCGGTGAAGTAAACCGTCCTCAAGAACCGGAGTAACTCATTCTCTTCGTATGTTCTGACCCGGATTAGCTTAAAAGTTTGGGAAGAATGAACGCGAAGGAGAATCCAAGAGTGTACATAACCATAGAGGCAACGAAAATGCGTTTGGACCAACTCTTCGCTGTGGAACAACCTTCGGCTAATTTAGGATCGATGGGACAGGCGGTGTTCTTTGCGCGTAGCTGAAAAACTCCCGCGATGACTAACAGAACTCCCGCCGTTAGGAATACCACGAGCTTGTGCTCGGAGAGCCACACAACTTGAGGGAACGCTCCGACAAATCCAGCGAATACCGCTCCAAACCCGAGGACTGCGAAAAGTGCCGGGAGAAAGCAGCAAAAGATGGTAGTAAGGGAGCCCAAAAGGGCTCCTATGGAAAGCAGCTTCTTCATAAACCTCTCCTTTTTTAGCGATCAATTTTATCCACTGCCAGACTTGAGCCTTCCACCACCGTTGTAATCTCCGCGTCGCTGAGCGACGCCCCCTCTTTCACATTCAAGTGGACGGTGTGTTTGGATAGATCGACCTGGAAATCTTCCAGAACGGCCTTTTCCCGGAAGGCATTAAAAGACTTCGTGAGTCCTCTTGCGCAAAAATCACAGACCATGCCTTTCACATGCACCGTTATGTTTTGCCCCGCCCACACGGGAACACTCCCGATGAGAGCAGAAAGTACCGCGAGTTGAATGATACGATTTTTCATATGTTCTCCTTACCAATGGACCATGAAATTAAAATTCCAGTTTCCCTGCGTCGAAACGCCGAGCTCCCACAAAACATTTTTGTAAAACATCCGCAGCACTGGCCCCACTCTCACCGATTGCTGTGGAGCAAAAGGAAGGTACTGCGCTTGCGCAACAAGCCATGAGTGAAGCTCGTTTGACTCGCCCACGTAGGGCGCAAAACCTGCCCGCAATTGATACATCGCAAGCGTGTTGAAATTCCTTGCGGCAATCACTTGCGCTTTGCCCGAGAAATACAATGAGCGTGTTTCGTAATCGGATTCTACGGCTGCTTCGACTGCCGGCTCGACTAAGTCCCCCATTCGCGCGGCGCCCACTCCCCCGTACACGTAGATATTTGCCTGCGAGTCGGTCTCATTCCACCGATGCACGAGCCAGGACACCCGTGGTATCAGGAACTGCCTTTCCTGCGGCGCCATCGCATCCCGTACAAACTCCACTCCTAGCGAAAGCTTGGGGTGAACGGTGTAGAGCCATTGCCAGTCCAGCATGTCCGCCTGATTGAAGGCCATAAGGGACCAACCCCCCTTAAAGCTGACCGGATGGGCGTGTGCCTGGGACATCCCCAGTAGCAACCCTATAGCTAAAACCCATGTATATTTAAGCATTTATACTGGCCCATCCTAAGGGAGCGAAAATCGCCCCTTCACCGGTTACTACGGGCCAACCCGTCCGCTGTGACGGGTCACATTTGGTATAGTTGTCCGTAGTAACTGTTAGGAGGCTGCCATCGCGGGTTTTGCGGACAAGTCGGACGAAGACCTTATGTCGCTCTATCAACAGGCTGAATATGGCGCCTTCGAAGAGTTGTATTCGCGCCATTCGAGTCGGGTTTACGGCTATTTCAAGAACAGGTTGAGCTCACCTGGTGAAGCGGAAGATTTTCTGCAGCATACGTTTTTGAAACTGCACCAGGCGCGCGCTAGCTACAACGGGATGCTGCCGTTTTTGCCCTGGCTTTTTTCGATCGCGCGTAACCTTTTAATCGATCACTTGAGAAAGCACCGACCCACAGTAATCGAGGCGGACAAGTTGATCGCACTTGCGGAAAAAGCCTCTCTGAGTGGAAGTCCGGAGCCTGTCGTCAGTTGGGATGAGGTCATGAAGCTACTGCCAGACGATCAGCGCCAGATGATCCAGCAGCGATTTGAAGAGGGTTTGTCCTTCGAGGACATAGCAAGACTAAGTGGGGTTAGTGAAGTATCCGCACGAAAGCGTTTGAGTCGAACCGTGCAAGGTTTAAGAAAATTTTTTAGAAGTAAAGGAGCGCGACAATGAGCCCGGAAAATCGAAGCAAGGAATGGCTTAAAGAGTTCGAGTCGTTTTTAAAACAAGATGGCTCGACTCCTCCCCACGCAGTGAGCCAATCTTTGTTAGCCCAAGTGCGCTCCGACCTTAACCCTTCATTGAAACAGGTCTCGGCAAAACTTTTCGGCTTGCACGCTCTAGGTGCAGTTGTGGTGTCCCTCTTCTGTCCCCAGTTGGGCGTAGGTCCCATCATTGGTGAACATGGAATCATGCACCTGTTCATGCAATATGGTCCGCTTGTCTGTGCCGCCCTCTGCGGTGCAACTTTCATTGGGCTGAGTGCGGTTTTAGCAACGGTGTTTCTAAACCGCGAAGAACTCAGGGTTGCGAGCCGGTATCGATTTCTTAATGTAACGTTTCTGGTTTCTATTTCATTTGCGGGTTTGATGCTGATCGGAGGAAGCTCCGATAGATTGAGCTACGTTTTCTGGATCCTGGGCGCAATCACCACCGGGTGGCTGATTCTGAAGATCGGTTCTTCGATAAGGCTGCACCCCCATCCATACCAAATCCGGTTGGGGTAGTCTCGGAACCGCGTTACTCATAATTTAATTCTTCTTAATCGTAAGGCATTGGCGATGACTGAAACCGAACTTAGGCTCATCGCCGCACTAGCGATCATCGGACTCAATAATATTCCGAAGAATGGATAGAGAACTCCTGCCGCCACGGGAACTCCAAGAATATTGTACGCAAAAGCGAAGAAGAGGTTTTGCCGGATGTTACTCATCGTGGCCTGGCTTAAGTGCCTCGCTTTTACAATTCCCATAAGGTCACCTTTGACCAGAGTAACGCCAGCACTTTGCATGGCGACATCCGTTCCGTGTCCCATGGCAAGACCTACGTTCGCCTGAGCAAGTGCGGGGGCATCGTTCACACCGTCTCCGGCCATCGCGACAATTTGCCCTTCACCTTGCAATTCTTTGATAACGGCGATCTTCTCATCGGGGGAAACATTGGCGCGGATTTCAGTGATCCCGAGTTTCGAGGCGACTGCTTCGGCAGTACTTTTGTGATCTCCGGTGAGCATTACTACTCTGATACCGGAGCCTTTAAGTTTCTCAATAGCCGCTGGGGCAGAGGCTTTGATGGGGTCTGTCACTCCGATCATGCCGGCTGCTTTACCGTCTATGGCGACAAGCATCACGGTATGGCCTTCATGGCGCTCTTGGTCCGCAAGTTCAATTAGCCCATGTGGATCCACTCCAAATTTTTCGAAAAGCTTCAGGTTACCGACCAACACTTCACTGGTGCCGGCTCGGCCTCTGATTCCCATGCTGGTAAGGGATTCGAAACCAGCGATGGGTAAAGAGGGTTCAGTCCCTCGGGCCTTAGCTCCCTCCACAATGGCAGCTGCGAGAGGGTGTTCACTTGCCTTCTCCAAGCTTGCCGCATGGGCGAGCATCTTGTTTTCGTCGATACCGGCAAGGGCGAGCAGCGAAACGAGTTTCGGCTTGCCCTCGGTTAGAGTACCAGTTTTGTCCACAACAAGGACGTTCACTTTTTCGAGTATTTCGAGCGCTTCCGCGTTCTTGATCAAGACGCCGTTCTGCGCGCCCTTTCCCGTTCCCACCATGATCGACATAGGAGTGGCGAGACCGAGGGCACAGGGACAGGCGATGATGAGTACCGCAACGGCGTTTACGAGGGCATAAGCCAGTGCTGGATCGGGCCCCCAGACTCCCCAAACGACCGCGGTGACGACAGAAATAGAAATAACGGCGGGAACGAAATAGCCTGCTACCGTATCGGCAAGTTTTTGGATGGGAGCCCGGCTCCTCTGCGCTTCGCTCACCATTTTTACTATCTGAGATAATACGGTATCCGATCCCACACGCCGAGCGGCCATGATCAAAGATCCGGTGCTGTTCACGGTTCCGCCGGTAACAGAATCACCCTTTTGTTTTTCTACGGGAATCGATTCGCCCGTGATCATCGATTCATCGACGGAGCTATTTCCTTCCAACACCTCACCGTCCGCCGGAACTTTTTCGCCCGGGCGAACGCGAAGGCGATCCCCTGGCTTTACGTGACTTAAGTCGATGTCTTTTTCGGTGCCGTCTGTTTGGATAAGGCGGGCCGTTTTTGGCGCGAGGCCGAGTAAGGCTTTTATCGCTCCACTCGTTTGACCCCGCGCTTTCAGTTCCAGGACCTGACCCAAGATAACGAGAGTCACGATGACAGCGGCTGCTTCGAAATAGACTCCCACAAGCCCGGTATGCGGGCTTCTAAAAGACTCTGGAAAGAAGTGGGGAAAAAAAGTCGCAATAACGCTGTAGCCGTATGCGAACCCAGTTCCCAGTGCGATAAGAGAAAACATATTTAGATGGAGGCTAAGAAACGAGCGAAAACCTCGCTCGAAAAGCGGAGCTCCGACCCAAAGCACCACCGGGGTGGCTAGCGCAAACTGCATCCAATTCCAGATCGTTGGTGAAAGGTAGTCGTGCAGACGAATCCCCGGAATGAGATCGCTCATAGCGATAAATAACAAGGGTAAAGCGAGAGCCGTTCCGATCTTCAAGCGTCGGGACATGTCGAGGAGTTCCGGGTCAGGGCCGTCCTGGAGAGACGCCTCAACCCGCTCTAAAGCCATTCCGCAAATCGGGCAGCTCCCCGGACCCTTTTGACGAATCTCGGGGTGCATGGGGCACGTATAGAGGGTGCTAGCCGCGACCTCGGACTCAGTCGGCCTTGGAATCGGAGTAAGGTATTTTTCGGGTGCCTGTTGAAATTTGTGCTGGCAGCCAGAAGAACAAAAGAAATAGTCCTGGCCTTTGTAGGCTACGCTCTTATTCGGATCCGGTTTCACCACCATCCCGCATACTGGATCTTTCACCGTTGCTCCTTCTGCGACATTGCGCGCGCCGCCGCCAGCATGTGCTTGTTTCATAACTACCTCCCTGAGAAGAACATGGAAATCAATGGCTTGCAAAGACCGCACCGTTTGCGCTTTGCCTTCACCCTATAAGACGGAGGAGGCACAAAGGCCTTACAGTTTAATCAAAAGGGATGAGCGGGGGGCTAACGGCAGGTACAGTCTAGGCACGCGTGTTTACTACACGCGCCGCGGGTGTGCTCAAGGCTCTTTCGAAGCGCTTGGCGGGCGCGGTGAAGGCGGACTTGAAGGTTATTGGCGGAAATCCCAAGCTCTTCAGCCACCGACTCAGGAGTTTGCCCAACCAGATCGATACGCCGAATGATGTCCGAATAGGTTGGTTTCAGAGCCGGGAGAAGCCCTTCAAAGCACTGGCATATTGCCTTCCCGAGTTCATCCTTGGGTGGGCTCAAATCCGCCTGGGTAGCTTCTAGCTCAGCGATGAGTTCTTCCTTTTTCTTCATGTCGGTGGCGTCAGACCGATAGTGGTCGGTAAGGGTGTTGCGAAGAATTCGGTAAAACCAGGGAATAACGCTTTCTTTGTCATTCAGCGACGATTGCTTTTCGACTGCCTTAAGAAGCGACTGTTGAAGAATCTCATCCGCCACCGATTCGTTTCCCAACCTTCGAGACAGAAATGAGCGAAACCGCTCCCGGTTATTCACGAGCAGAGTGATCACCTCTGAAGTGATCGGTTCAAGTTCTTCATTCTGATCCGCGTTCGGTTTAAGCATTTTGTGGATTCTTCCTTGTTTTCATGAACCAAAATATCCAAATAGTAGAAAGAGGGCTGCGGCCTTCCATAGCTTCCCTTTAAATTACCAAATAGCCGGAGGAGTTAGCCCACCACTAAAATCAGAGACCCGCCAATGATGAAGAGCACCCCAAGGGCCGCCTTCCACGTAATGGATTCTCCGAGAATCAGGACGGCCAAGACAATCGTAATCGCTACGCTCATCTTGTCCACCGGCGCGACCTTAGAGGCAGGTCCCAGCTGAAGGGCACGGTAGTAGCAAAGCCAAGAAGCGCCCGTTGCGACTCCGGAGAGCGCAAGAAAAATCAGCCCACGCTGGCTCAGATCTGCAGGCATTTTCCACGCTCGCTGGAAAGAAAGAACGGCAGCGGTGAAAACCAAAATAACCACTGTCCGCACGAAGGTCGCCAAGTTCGAATTTATCGTCGCTACTCCCACTTTCCCAAAAATGGCAGTGAGAGCGGCAAAGAACGCCGACAAGAGAGCAAAGAACCGCCAGTCACTCAGCATTTATCTCTCCCATGCGTTCGGAGCGCTCGACGTCCATCGGTTCGCTGCTGTTACGGCGTACCATCGGCGCGTCCCTCAAAAGTATTGTGTGATGCCTACCTGAAAGAGCCACCCTTGGGTAGGTAAGTGCAATCGCGCGCCATCAAGCCTTAAAAGCAGGTTTGTGAGACCGGTCGGCACAAACCGTAATCCAAGTCCCGTACTTAAAGCTGGCTTCCAGTCCAAAGTTTGACCCGTGGAGTCCATGGGTTGAAAAACCGCAGAGTCTACAAACAAGGTCGGTTGTATATAGAAGCGCGGAAACAGACCGAACGAATGGCGCAATTCCAAATTGGCGTACGCGGAGGTAGCGTTTCTATAATCGGTATTCCGTTAATATTAACATTAAGGCTTAATATTAAATTTAAGTAATGGCGGAGAGGAGAGGAATGTAACCTCGGCTTTTCCAACCCATTGGATCCAAACATCAATCAAACAATAGCCGATAGTTACTCGTAACGCTTAGTCTATCCAGTCGTTCCCGTTAGTACGGATTTGTCATCTGCCAACCCCCTGGGGGTTGGAGAAAACTTCCAAAGGGTTCGAGAGAAACGGACTCCGCCCACACAGACGAAAGGCTAAATGTTTTCGCCACCCTTTGTTTTGTAGGCACTGTCATGATCGGGATGGAGGGAAATGAATCGCATGAAAACGCCGTCTCTCGTAACGCGCGCTCTGAATTTCTCTGTCATGCGGATAGAGGCGATCGTTCCTCCGCTTGCCGTTTTTTGATTTGGGAGCACTTCCCAATTGAGTCCCCTCTTTCCCTTTCCCTTGGAGGAAGTGGCGTAGACCTGTTGCCACGTCATTTCGTTGATCTTCTCGACCTTACTTATGACGGTGTCAAAGTCCGCAGACTCTAGCCTTTTCAGCTGCTCTTGGAGGGAGGGAAATTCTAGGTCGCACTGAACTAGCTCGTTCTGAGTCGAACCGGATTTAGTCTTTACGGCCAAGCCGTTTTCTCAGCTGATTCAAGTCGGATTTCTTGGCGGGAGTCTTCTCAGACCATTTATTGAATTGGTCCAATTGAGCCCGCGCATCCTTGGTATAGAAGGTAGCCTGATCGGCGGGGATGAAAGTTCCGGATGTAATAACGATCTGGTTATCATCCACTACTTCCACCATCACCTCACGGCCGGCCCATTGCTTTCCAATGCTAATCTGCCCGTTTGAGGGAACCGTTAATACTTTCTTAGTCTGACGCATAACCACCTCTACTACGGGAAGAATGTCATAAAATCATATTTTATGCAATTCCTAAAATAGGAAATCAGGTAACTTTCTGATCTTCCAAACAAAATATCGACGGCGTTGGAACAATCGCCAAATCAATCTATAAGGAATAGCTATGATGTCCGCAATTCTTAAGACGGCCCTTTTGGCATTCGTATCTCTATCTGCCTTCGGCGAGCAGCCGCCAGTCAAAAACCATGTTCCCGATGGAGCTCCCCGCGTTGAGGACGTGCACCTCGAATCGGTATGGCTTGTGGCGGAAAGAACTGCCACTTTCCCTTGCGATATAAAAGCGGCGGAGAAGAAGCCGAAGATCGTTATCCAACGAGAAATTCACACCACCAAGAATGCGCTAAGCGTCCAGGATGGTTTATTTGCGAAAGCAGCCACCGGTGAAATTTTTCTCGGATTGGAAGGATGGGTTACCCCCAACGATCCGCTGCTTCCAAAATACTTAAAGAAAGTGCCAAATTTTGATCCAGCCAAGTCCTCGATCTTTGGAGTAGAAGATCCCACTTCTTTATCGCTCGGAACACTATTGCACGACTACATCGAAGCCGAGCGCACGGCGCCCCAATGGAAGGGTCGTTCTGCGAACCGCGATGCAGGCCGAGCTCTTGCAGGTAGCCTCAGGCGCGCCTTTCAAATGCCGGTGCTTGCCGATGCGTGGAAACAAGTCCGAAGTGAAGGGCCCTTCCCGAGTGAAAAGATCAAAAATAGCGATCCGAGAGATCCCTTTTTGATTCGCTCGCCGGAAGAAGTGGCTAAGGAAATTGATTGGAAGCTGGAACGATATATTAAAGAGGGTAAATATCCATCCTCTTCGGACCTCACGAACGGAATGGATGTTCATTCCGAGCCGGTTAAGCAAATCTATGAACGGTGGATAAAAGCGCTCATTAAGATCGTAGAAAAAGATAAGGAGAAGACAAAATCGTTCGTCCCTTCAACCTTGAATCATTTGGTAGAGCAGGTTTTTTCCGAGCCGCAACGGACAAAAGATTATCAGCAACTCATGATCCGATGGCGGAACCTTCATATGGCCATCAACTTAGCGAAGCTCTATTGCGATGCGCTCAAAAAAAATAAAGAGCTTCACTTCATCGTGGGAGACGCTCACACGAAATCAATCCGGGAACTTCTCGAGAAAATGGGCAAGGGCGAAGTCCCTGTATCGTTAGGCGCAGAGCCTGTACTGAAGGCGGATGATTTGGTTTCACCAAGGGTGAATCCCGACTAAGGCCCGCCCCCAGCCCGGGGCTCGGCGGACGAGAACGGCTACGTCGGTTAAGTTTAAGTGATGGCGGAGAGGAGAGGATTCGAACCTCCGATACAGTTTTACCCGTATAACGATTTAGCAAACCG
>JANPJT010000349.1:0-9018 GCA_031425635.1 Pseudomonadota bacterium | reverse complement strand
GGGAACCGCGCCTTTGTGAGCTTTGGAGCGTTGGCAGTCGCAGGGGAAATTACTTGTAGCTTGGCAGCCGTCATTGCGTTGCCCGCTTTCTTACGTTTGCGAAGGGCAAGAAAATCTTCGGAGCCTGCCGAAGCCGAAAAGACGTTGGCGAGTAACTGAAAGGGAGCGCCTGTAGGGACAGACCTTAGTCCACCGGCCGAACGGCGTAGTCGACTGAGCTTCCATTCACTTGGACCTGCACAAAAAAGAAGTTTCGGTACGGGGGCATGCGACGCCCGCCTCCGCCTCCCGCCACCACATAAGTCACCCCTGCAATCGATTCCTTCACGTAGCTATGGTAGTGCGCGCCAAACCACCCTTTGACGCCGTTTGCCGACGCGATGCTCATCAGGGTAGTCGCTTCGGTTTCACTCGCAAATTTCAAGTAAGTCTGAACTCCAGGGACTAAAGGCATGTAGTGGCTTAAAACAAAAGTGTGCTCTAGCCTAGGCCCTGATAGCTGCTCACGGAGCCAGGCTATCTGGCGAGTGCCTAATGTGCCATCGGCGCTATCAAGAGCGATGAAAGTCGCATTGCCGGCAGTGAAAGCGTAGGTGCTGGAACCGATTTGATTCACGAAGTTGTCCCACCCCGCGTAAAACACATCGTGGTTGCCCGCAACGGCGTACACTTTTCCAGTGTAGCCGGCCGATGCAATGGCTTGGTTGTAGGCCGTGTAGTCGCTATCTAGCCCTTCGTCGATAATATCGCCTAAAAGGATCACGAATTGATCGCCTTCTGCTTGGGCAGCATTCAAAATGCGGGAGAAACGGGCGGTGTCTCCGCTCCCGATGTGGACATCGCCGACCATGGCAAACGTAAAGGGAGCCGATGGGCCTCCTGAGATAGAAAAATTTGCGGGTGACGCCATAGCGAGGCTCTGAGCCACGCGGCCTTCGGGTGTCGTTCGGCTGACGCAGCTAAAGAAGCTTAAGACGACTCCGGTCAAACAAACTGCGAGTACCAACGGGGATTCAGAGAGTTCCTTGATTCGGCGCCTCATGGGGAGATCGTATTATACGCGCCTTTAAACACCAATCATTCTTTGGCTGAAAGTTCTTGGCCCAACGATGAAAGAATACGCACGTCGTGCACTTCTCCGCTTCGGCAAAGCAGTTTTTTAACGGGGCATTGCACTTTGGCAACCAGTTTTGCTGCCGAGTGGGTTTGCTCTTCCGCAAGGGCTTTTTGGAAGGCGAGGGCTTTGCAAATGGGGGGCGAAGACTCAGGGTGTGCCGAAGGCGGCACGTGCTCCATTCGGTTCAGAACAAGCAGAGCCAAGGGGATTTTTTGGGCTTTCAGAGTTTCCAGAAACGCAATGCTGTCGTCGACGCGCGCTTCACTCGGGACGGTAACGAGGATAAAAGCAGCTTGCTCGCTCGATAAGACCCGAGTGATCTCTAGGTTGCGGTCTCGAAACCCAGCCTGCATCCCTTCCAAGTCGTTCATGAGCGAGCCCAATTGGTCGAGAAAATCGGAGCCAAAAACAAGCTTCAGCGCCTGCATCGCAAGGCGCGTTCCTGTGCGAAAAAGCTTCATGTATACATTCGCTCCGCCCTGGAACCAGCGGAGCACCGAGTTGTCCATAAACTGCGCAAGGCGAAGCGGTGCTTCGAAGAGTTCCCTTGCATTGTCCGATGGCGGCGTGTCCACAACGACTTTGTCAAAACCCGAGTCGTTGAAAAACTCGAGAAGCCTTTCCATCGCCGCATATTCATGGGAACCACCGAGGCTTTCCACCATGGTGCGGTAAAGCGGCGCGTTGAGGAGCTTTTCTTTTTGTTTATCGGAAGTTGCAAAACGCGCAATCACCCGATCGAAATAGCGCTCAGTGTCCAGCATGGTTGCCCAAAGCTCCCCTGTGCCTTCGACCGGAATCCTCTGCAGATCGGATTGAAAATTCTCAAGGCCCAACGCGCTCGCAAGTCTACGCGCTGGGTCCACCGTGAGAACAACGGTCCGGTATCCCGCTTCGGCGAGCGCGACCCCCAAGGAGGCCGCCAGAGTCGTTTTCCCAACCCCACCCGAACCACCCAAAAGAAAAAGGCGTTTAGAGTGGAAAAGATCGTTCATTCATTCACCAAAAACCGCGCGACTTCCGCGATATTGGCCGCCGGCGAAGGCTCGACAAAGCGCGGTACTTTCAATACGGGTAAACCCACTTGGGACGCCAACGGGTAAGTGGCTTCCTGTTCGCTCAGGCGTTGGTTCAAAAGAGCAAGGCAGCTTTTCAAATCCTCAAACGGTTGGGGCTCGGTCTTAAGCCACGAGGGAAAAACCTGGTTTAAATGAAGGTACCCAAACGAAAACGGGTGAAGGCCTGCCAAAGTGGTTTTCAGTTCGTTGCATTCTATGAGCGGGAGCTCTTCCGGGAGAGCGACTAAATCAAGCCGGCAATCCGGCGACGAAAATAAAGAACAAACTCGTTCCGTGTCTCGCGCGATGAAGCCCGATTTAAAAATGGTTTTGAGACCGAGGGGGGACTTGAAAAACGAGACCGCGTGCCCGCTGCTTGGAAGATCGACCAACAGCAAGTCGTAGCTTTTCTTGCTGTAAAGGTCCCAGATTTTACCGGCCACCACTGCGTCGGCGAGCCCGGGGGCGGCTCGCACAAAGGTGCGGAGCACTTGATTGTCCAGCAACGAATCGTATAGGCGCTCGCTTCGGATCGTTTGCAAGGCGTACTCTCGGAAAGCGCTCAGCGTTTCAAGTCCGATCCAATCAAGCCCAAGTGCCGTGGCTAAAGGCGGAGGGCGGTTTTCACCCGAAGGATCCCAGCTTACGACCGCGATTTTCTTTCCTTCCTTTTTTGCAAGCAGGGCCGTGGCGGCGCAAAGGGAAGATTTCCCCACTCCGCCTTTTCCAGTAAAAAAGATAACTTTTCTACGTAGTGTGTCTTCTAGGTAAGTCAAAGTAGCCTTGAGCTTACTGCGGCCTGTCGAAATCCTCAAGGTCCAGGGTAGGGAATCGCAGGAGGGTTTTCGGCGGATAGGTTCGCTACAATGATCTGAAGGACTCGGTTCGAAAAAAGCAGGCCCGCGTGCCCCACCCCTTTTAAAGCAATATTTCGAACGCCCCCCCAGTGCGCGTTTCGAGGCCAAACGATCACGTCTAAACTACCATGGATGGAAATGACTTGGGTCGACGAGGGCGCGGGTTGGTTTTTTAGAACCTGCATCAGCTCACTCTGCTTTTGTAAATCTTTCAGGCTTTTTAAAAAACCATACTTTGAAAGCCAAGTGCCTTGGTGAGGGGATCCTAGGGTCACCAGTTTTCGAACGTGGGATTCTTGCTCCAAAACCTGGATCGCATAGCGCGCCACTATCCCCCCCATTGAATGGGCAATGATGTCGACTTGAGGAGCGGAGTACTTCTGTTTAATTTCCCTAATCGTCCTCGCGATCCCCTCAGCCATTTCTGGAATCGTTTGCCGAGCGGTGGGTAGGCTTGCCGCGCCGAACTGCGTCCATCCCTGGAGGGCCATCCTTTGCTTGATCCACGTAAACGCAGCGGTGTTGTGGAGGAGGCCGTGGACAAAAAGCACCGGGGTTCTCGCGGGCTGTTTCTTCCAAAAGGGGGACACAAAGGGAGTGGAAGGCACCGCGATGCCCAAGGGGTAAAGCTCGTAGGCCAGTACCGAGGCACCGACCTCTCGCGCCAGATCCAAAGCGTCGCCACCCGTCCGGCGAGCGAGACTCACCGCATTAAACCCCACTCTACCCATTTCGTAAGGTTGAGCCACTTGGGGCGGGAATGTCAAACGAGCGGCTAAACAGACTCGGCCAAGAAATCTAGGAACAGCCGCACTCGCCGCGTGACGAAACGGGAATGGGGAGTCACTGCATAAAGATCGCCGTAGGGGTCCACCGAGAAATTCGCTAGGAGTCGAACGAGCTTTCCTTCTTTCACGAGCGCCGTGACATCCCAAAGGGACCTCAAGGCCACTCCTGCGCCGCTGAGGGCAAGCTCCGTGAGGACCGCCCCGCTATCGCACCGGACTGGCTCGTTCTGCGCAAGGTCACGAACGGTCAGCGACTTTTCTCCAACTCGGCACGGTCGGTAAACAGAAAGACAAAGAACCGCATGCTGCTTCAAGTCGCTCGGCTTCCGGATTTGCGGGTGGTTTGCTAAATAGTGGGGTGAGGCGACCCAAACCAATTCATTTTTCACAAGCTTTCGAAACACAAACTCAGCGCCTGCGGGCTTTTGTACGCGGATGGCCAGATCGACTTTCGCGTCGACCAAATCCACTAAACTATCCGACGGGTGGATCTCGAAACGCACTCCCGGGTGCAGCCTTTGAAAAGCGACCAAGAGTGTCGGCAGTCGCCTTTGGGCAAAGGCCGGAAGGCAAGCCAAACGGATCAGGCCTGCTTCTACGGTAGCTTCGCGGGTGCGCTCGATGTGCGACATTTCCTCCAAGAGAGCTTCCACCCGAGGCAAAAGTTGCCGGGCCTCCTCCGTCATGCTCACTCGCCGGGTGGTGCGGTTAAAAAGGCGGGTTTCCATGAAAGCTTCCAGGCGGCCAATCTTTTTACTGAGGAAAGCAACGCTCATTTGCAGCTGGTGGGCTGCGGCGGTAAACGAGCCCTTTTTGCTTACCCAATAGAAACTTTCCCAGAGGATCATATCGTCAATTTTTATTTTTTCCATTTAAGAAAGAATCTTCTAACTATATTGGATATTATTATCAACCGCGTTTTAGCATACGTTTTGCCCATGAAATTCATCGGCATTTTAGTTCTTTGGTGGTTAGTGTTCCCGGCCAACGGGGCCGCGGAGTGCTCACTTTTATTAGGAGAAAGCGTTACTATGAAAGCGATTGGTTACACAAAAAGTCTGCCTGCAAGCGATGCGAACTCGCTTATTAGCTTTGAGACAGAAGTGCCTACGCCAGGCCCGTGGGATCTGGTGGTGGCGGTCCAGGGAGTTTCAGTGAACCCTGTCGACACGAAGCAAAGAAAGCGCAAAGAGCCAGTCGATGGCAAGCATGTGGTCCTGGGGTACGATGCAGTGGGCGTGGTCCAGAAACGGGGGAGCGCTGTCACCCAGTTCCAAGTGGGCGACGAAGTGTATTACGCGGGCGATATCACCCGCGCGGGGACTAACAGCGAATTTCACGCCGTAGACTCGCGGCTCGTTGGCCGGCGCCCTAAAACCTTAAGCGCTGCCGATAGCGCAAGTGTCCCGCTGACTGCGCTCACGGCACACGAAGCACTTTTCGAGCATTTGAAATTGGAAAAGGGCGGCTCGAAGGCAACCGTGCTCATTATCGGCGGCGCGGGCGGGGTAGGTTCGATGGCGATCCAAATGGCGAAGCTTGCCGGCAGCCGAGTGGTGACGACGGCTTCCCGCCCAGAGACGATCGACTGGGTTAAACGCTTCGGAGCCGACATCGTATTGGACCACCGCGCGCCACTGCAGCCTCAGCTCGAGGCCCACGGCATCCGAGAGGTTGACGCGATTTTTAACACGGCAGATACCGCAATGTACTGGCAGCAAATGGCGGCACTCATCAAGCCGTTTGGCCGTATCTGCTCCATTGTGGAATCGAAGGAGCCCTTGGATCTTACTTTGCTGATGGCGAAAAGCGCTAGCTTCAGCTGGGAGTTGATGTTCACAAGGTCTCTTTTTCAAACCGCCGATATGGCACACCAAGGGGCAATACTCGATGAAGTGGCCGGTTGGATCGACGATGGCCGAATCCAGCCAACGACCGGGGTATCCCTCAGCCCGATTTCCGCGGAGAATCTTCGCAAAGCCCACTCGATTCTGGAGTCGGGCAAGGCGATTGGAAAAATCGTTTTAAGCGGCTGGTAAAGGGTGCTTTTTACTCCCGCCCAGCAATTGTGGAAGAGGCAAGACTGTGCTAACAACCCGAGCCGTTATGGCGATTTCAAAGGCCTGATAGCCCGAAGTCTTTTGTCGGCACTGCGTTAAGCGGTGCCGGCCTTTTTCCCAGGCGAATTTGTCGGGTGCTGAGCGTGGAAATTTAAGATAAAACTCAAGCTCTCAATCACGGGACTAGAGCTCCTTTAATGATCGGCGGTGGGAAGATGGAAAAAAAGAACTGGGATGTTAAGTCAGCCCTCTCGACGTACAATGTGGAACGCTGGGGCAGCGGGTATTTTACGATCAATGACGCAGGCCACGTAGCCATCCGCCCCCAGCAAGACGACAAAACTCCCATCGACCTTTTTGAGCTCGTGCAGCAACTCAAAGAACGCGGGGTGCAAGCCCCCGTGCTTTTGCGTTTTAGCGATATTCTCAGGCACCGCATGAACGAGATCCACGGTGCTTTCCATGGCGCTATCCGCGAACATAATTACGGGTCGGGGTATTTTTGCGCTTACCCGATCAAGGTCAACCACCAGAGGCACTTAGTCGAAGAAGTGGTCCGCTTCGGTGAGCCTCTTGGTTTCGGGCTCGAAGCGGGCTCGAAGCCCGAGCTGCTTGCGGTGCTTGCGTTGGCGGGCCCGAACACTCCCATCATTTGCAACGGGTTTAAGGACGAAGAGTTCTTAAAGATGGTGGTTTTGGGCCAAAAACTAGGCAGGAAGCTGATACCGGTGGTGGAGCAATTCCAGGAGCTTAAAACCCTGGTGAAGATATCCGAGGAGTTAGGCGTTCGCCCCGTGCTCGGCGTACGGACCAAGCTTGCTTCCCGGGGCTCAGGCCGTTGGCAAAACTCGGCGGGCGCAGGCTCGAAATTCGGTTTGACGACCACAGAGCTGCTGGAATTAGTCGGTTATTTAAAAGATCGAGGGCTGGCGGATAGCTTAGTCATGTTGCACTTTCACGTGGGCAGCCAGATCACCAATATCCAAAACGTGAAGCGGGCGCTCGATGAAGCTTCCCGTGTTTATACGGAGCTGTACCGAATGGGCGCGGCCATGGGCTATATGAACGTGGGTGGCGGCCTCGGTATTGACTACGATGGATCGCAGTCCAACTTCGAATCCTCGATGAACTACACTCTGCAAGAGTACGCGAACGATGTCGTCTACCGCGTGATGCGGAACTGCGACGAAGCGGGCGTCCCCCACCCGATGCTCGTTTCGGAATCGGGTCGGGCGCTGATGGCCTACAATAGCGTCCTGGTTTTTGAAGCGATAGGAGCGATCCAGGGGTGTTCCTACGAGCCCCCCAAGAGCATTCCAGAAGGAGCTCCTCGGCCGCTGTTTGACTTGATGGATGCTATCCACAACTTAAAGCCGCAAACAGTGGTAGAAGCCTACCACGATGCCACCCGTGCAATGGAAGAGACGCTCAGCGCCTTTAGTTTAGGCCACGTGACGCTCGAAATGCGCGCGCTGGCTGAGAACTTGTCGCGTGCTTTCCATTCGCAGCTTTACGAGATTTTGCAAAGACTCGATTTTGTGCCGGAGGATCTTCACCACCTGTCGAAGCAAGTGGCGGATACGCTGTTCTGCAATTTTTCGGTTTTTCAATCGCTCCCTGATAGCTGGGCCATCAAGCAACTCTTTCCCATTATGCCTATCCACCGTCTCACCGAAGCGCCTACTCAGCGCGCTGTGCTTGCGGATTTAACTTGCGACTCCGACGGTAAGATTGACAGCTTCCCCTCGGCCTTTGGTGCGAAGGAAGCGATTGAAGTGCACTCACTCAATGGTGAGCCTTACTACCTTGCGGCTTTCCTCCTCGGGGCTTACCAGGAGACTTTGGGCGATTTGCACAACCTTTTTGGCGATACGCACGCGGTTCATGTGAGCCTCGATGAAAATGGGAAGCCTGGAATCGATGAAATCATCGATGGCGATTCGGTGTCGGAAGTTTTGTCGTACTTACAATACGCGCCCGAGGAGCTCGTGAGCCGGATGCGCAGGGATGCCGATAAAGCGATGCGTCTTGGAAACCTCAACCCCTCGGAAGCGCGCGAGCTGCTCGAGTTCTACGAGGCGGGGATGCAGGGTTATACTTATTTTGAGTGATAGTGGTTTAGCGGGTCCGCCCCGTAAACTTGGCTGAATTCTTGTGCTAAACTGAGGCTATGCATTTTTTCCCTATTCTGGTTCACACCGTCTTGGTTGTCTGTGCAAACCCGCTCTTTGCGAAACCAGGCGCTTTTATAACCAAAGAAACTCAAGCGAAACAGACCTGGCAACGGGTTCGCTTGGTCGGGACCGATGCCGCGAAGGTCTGCAAAACGTTTGGCTTTGACCTCTCAAGCGCTAAGCCCGGTGCCACCTTCAACACTGAAAATATTACCTGTTTTGTGACCGATGAAGGGCCGGGCTTCGGGTTCCTTGCAGGCCCCAAAGGACAGATCGCTCACCTAGAGAGCTTCGGCTACCAGTAACGATTTTTAAAAAACGGGTGGGTTGTGCGCTGGCCCTTTTGACCCTTGAGGCAGCCTTGGCTTTACTGTACGGAATGGTGTCGAACGTTGGTATCCAAAGGGTGTTTAGAAGAAATATTTCATTTTTGTGGGCAAGCTCTCTAGGGCTTGCCCTTTGTCTCCCCGCGCTGGCCGCGCCAATAGGCCCCGATCGGTGCTTTGCTGAAATCCTGGGGGTTTCCGAAGATCACGAAGCGCCCTTTAGCGGCGCTTGGAATCGCGAAGAAAACTTTTTTGAACATTTCGTGCCGTTTGAACGGATCTTGATGCTTGCAGATGGAGTCGACCTCACCGATTCGGTACGACTGGCAAAGCGCTTCCCACTTAAGTCGGTCACCGGCACCGATCGGCAGGTCCGAACGAACGGCCTGCTCCCGGCGAATCTCACTGCGGTGGCAGTGGATACGAATCGCCCGCTGCCTTTTGCGGATGGTGCGTTTGATTTAGTTTTCCTACAGTGCGGGCTTTGCCACTGCAACGATCTAGCGCGCGCCTGCTGCGGAGTGCAGCGAACGAACGCGGAAATCACGCGCTTTATTGGTGAAGTGGTGCGCTTACTGGACCCCGCTCAATCCCATTCCATGGCGCTCTTGCACGGGCTCATGGAACCCCCGGTTTTT
>JANPJT010000348.1:0-7435 GCA_031425635.1 Pseudomonadota bacterium | reverse complement strand
CGGAGGGCTTCAACACGACCGCAAAGCTCGTAAAAAGAAGGGCTTACGGATATAAGAACCATGAACATTACAGGCTTCGGCTCCTAGATACCTGTTTCGGTTAGCTTTTTGGATTCGATCCACCATCAAGGGAGAAGAGGGCACAGACGCGGATTTGGACCGGAAGGGGATCGAACCCTCGACCTCCACGTTGCGAACGTGGCGCTCTCCCAATTGAGCTACCGGCCCCCAAAAGAGCCGCGACGGTACCATCGCTTTGGGTCTTCTTCAATAAGCTAGCTCGCTTTGAAACCAGGCATACGCTATAGTCGGCCAGTGCGAGTACCCACCGAAAAACCTTGGGAAAAAACGGCGCAGTTGCTGCTAGCGAGCTGCCGAAAGCCGGAAGCCCGAAACATAGGGCTAGAAATTGAGCGCATTGGGCTTTGGGAAGATGGGTACGCTCTCCATTACCGGCAGGGCGAACCTTTTCCCCTTCGCTCTGGGGCCGAGCAGCTTCTTTCACAGCTTGGAAAAGCGTTGGGCTGGAAAGTCGCGACCTACTCCGAAGCGTTCCCTCTGGGGTTGAGCGGCACGACGGGCAAAGTTTCGCTCGAGCCTGGTAGTCAGCTAGAGTTTTCGGCAAACCCGACGGCGTCTATCACCGAAGCGCTCCGCCTCGTGAAAGACTTCGAGGACACCGTCGAATCCGTCACCGCCCCGTGGGGACTCCATTGGATTGGACTCGGCGTTAACCCGATTGCCAAAGCGGACGACCAAGATGTCATACCGCTCACGCGTTACCGGATCATGACAGACTACTTGGCAAAACGGGCTTCGCTTGGGACGAGCATGATGCGGCTCAGCTCGTCGATCCAGATCAACTTTGATTACGCTTCCGAAGCAGAGGCGATCCAAATGCTTCGCGCCGCTCTGGCCGCAGCGCCTCTTTCCTGCGCTCTGTTTGGCAACTCGCCTTTCCATTTAGGCAAGCCGAGCGGGTGGTTCAGCTTTCGCTCGGAAATTTGGCGAAACACCGATAGCGAGCGGGCCGGGTTGTTTCCTGAAGCGTTTCAGGAAAACTTTTCTTTCGAGAAATATAGCGAGCTAGCGTGGAAGCGCCCGCTGATGTTTGTGCAAAACAGCAAGGGAATCAATGTCGAGTCGCACCGGCGCTCGCTCCAAGAAGTGGCATTGGGGCAACTTGACGGTTGCGTGGTCAACGCCGAAAACGAACTTTTCACACTGAACCAGTTCTTTGCAGAGGCGCGGATTAAACCTGGCTATGTTGAAGTGCGGTCCATCGATGGTCTGCGCCCCAAGGAAAGAGCCGGGGCAATAGCGTTTTGGACGGGGATACTCTATAGCGAAGAAGCGCGCACTCTAGCAATCGACCGGCTGGGGACCCTTTCACCCCGTTTGCGAGACGAGCTTTGGGTGGCAGCGGGAAGGGAAGGGTTGCGAGCCTCCGTCGGAGGCCTATCGCTCCGGCAGCTCGCGAAAGATCTCTTCGCTGTATCTCGCCAAACGCTCATCGATCGAGGCCTGGGGGAAGACAAGCTGCTGGCTTCTGTCGAAAAAAGCATTCAAGAATCTAAAAATCCGGCGGACCAAGTCCTGGAGCTTTTCAACGGGCCTTGGAAACAAGACTTTTCGGAAGTCATCCGTTACAGCGCGGATCGTTCGGAATAGTCAATCAGCCGCGGCGCCAAGTCGATCCCCGATAAACTGTAGAAAGTTCGAACGCCGGTAGGAGACGTGATGTTTATCTCCGACACGCGGTTTCCAATCATGTCGGCTCCCGCAAAATCAACGCCGATCGATTTCAGGAATTTCCCCACTCGACCGGTGACTTCCTTTTGCTTGAGCGTCATTGGAACCAGTTTTCCGCTTCCGCCACGCGCGATGTTGCTGACATGCCCGCCGGGCGGTGGCATCCGAACAAAATCCCCTATTACTTTACCCGCCAGGAAAAATACTCTGCGGTCGCCCTTTGAAGCGATTTCCGGGAGGTACGGCTGGGTAAGTTCAAGTTCGTTTTCCGCCGGAAGCGGGGATCCCGACTTTAGCTGAAAGCGTTTTACCTCGCTGCCACCAAATCCCAAAAATGGCTTTCTAATCGCATCGAGCGTTTTCTTTTTCTCCAGGTAAGCCCTCGCGGTTTGGGCTTCTCCGATATGGGTGGGAACCAGGTCTGTCGCCTTCAAAAATCCTCTCGAAAAGGCTTCAAACGGGAGGAGCTTTTCGTGGAACCGGAGGAGGAGGCTGGGGCGGTTCAATAAACGGAGGTGGCTTTCCTCAAGGCTCAAAAGCCAGCAGAGCGAAAAGTAGCTTGCGTCAAACGGAGGGTCTTTGCGGATCCAACCTACCGAGAAGTCCCGCAGCTTAAAGTCCTTTAAGGGAGAAGACAGAGTAGGCAATGCTCCATCCGCGCAGCTCAACACTCGAGCTGCTTTAACGAAAACCCGCCCATCTTCTAGCCGTAGCGAAGGTGGTTCAGCCCAGTAGCAAACGTGTTTTCGTTTAAGACATTCGCGCAAAAACGCCAAACTCGTGTCGGTGGCAGGTTTCAGCGAGGCGGCCGCGTCCGCAATAAAGACCGTTTTCATTCTGCGCTAGCCCCGCCTTCTTGCCGTGGATCGGTGACGCTCGTTAAGACGCTGCCTTCTTTGCTCACTGCCACAATAATGGGGCTCCACTCAGGTTCAGAAACCAAATGGCCTAACGACTTAAGCTGCGCTTTAGATTCATCGCTATAGCCCGTTTCCAGGTCCAGCCGGTCCGGCAGCCACTGGTGGTGCATTCGCGGAGCGAACACGGAACGTTTGAGATCCCCCGGAAAAACTTGCAAATAGCCGAGCACTGTTTGAACGACTCCCGTGATGATACGGGATCCCCCCGCGCCGCTCACGGCGAGGATGGGCTTCGAATCTTTGAGCACCAAAGTCGGCGTCATGCTCGATACCGGCCTTTTTAAAGGCTCAATGGAATTTGCGGTACTGCCGGTTAAGCCAAACGCGTTCTGGGTGCCTGGCTTGATGCTAAAATCATCCATTTCGTTATTGAGCAGGATCCCCGTGTTCGGGACCATCACTTTGGAGCCAAACCGAGTATTGATCGTCACTGTCGCGCTGATGGAATTCCCTTTGTTGTCGATGATGGTAAAGCCCGTGGTTCCCTGCGTTGGCTTCGGGAGTGTTCCTGCTCGGATCTCCGACGAAGGAGTCGCTCGGTGCATTCGGATAGCGTTCCGCGCTCGGTCCGCAAAAGCATCTGAAGTGAGTCTTTCCACCGGTACGGGAACGAAGTCTGGATCGGCAGCAAACTCGGCTCTCTCCGCGTACCCTCTTTTGAAAATCTCCGCTAAAAGGTGCGCGTACTGAGATTCGGTCCGGGGTAGCATCGACGGAGACAGGCTGTTCCAGATCTTCATCGCTTGGATAAACACAATCCCTCCCGCACTTGGCGGCGGTGCGGTCAGGTACGTGTAGCTGCCAACGTTGACCTCAAGCGGCTCCCGGTATTTCACGGAGTAACTTGCTAAATCCTGTGCGGAGAGGATTCCGCCATACTGCTTTGAGGTGCCGGCTAAAATTTTGGCGAGCGAGCCGCGGTAGAAAACGTCGGCACCTTCGGTTGCAATGGAGCGGAGGGTTCGAGCCAGGTTCTTCTGAACCAAAGTGTCCCCAATCCCTTTGGGCCGTTTGCCGTCGAAAAATACGGCGCGCGTTTCGAGAGACTTATAAAAAGCTTTTCGGTTCTCTTGAATTTTTTCCGCCAGCACGGGGTAGACTGCGAAACCTTGTTCAGCGAGTTTTGCGGCTGGCTCTACGAGAGTGCGCCAGGGTAAACGGCCGCCTTTTTTGTGCAGCTCCCAGAGGCCGGCAACGTACCCCGGAGTTGCCACCGAGAGAATGCCTTCACGGCTTGGCTGCGAGGGGTCGTCTTGCCCTTTTTCATCGAGGTACATGTTTTTCGTCGCGCGGGCCGGGGCCGTTTCTCGAAAATCCAAAAACCCCTTTTCGCCTTCTTGAGTACGGTAGAGCGCGAAACCTCCCCCGCCGATCCCCGTTGCGTCCAAACGCTCGACCGCTAGGGCAAACCCCACGGCAACGCTAATGTCGAAAAGGCTGCCGCCTTGGCGCGCAATGTCGCGGCCAATCTCTGAAGCGTGGGTGCCTCCCGACGCAATGGCGATCGAATGGCCCGTCGCAGTACAGCAGCCTTCCGTCCTACCAAAACGGGTTGCGCTCACTTGCTGAGGTTCTAGAGAAACCAAAGGGGTTCGAGGGGCGGAACTACAGAAAGTGAGAAACAATAAGCAAGGAGCGATCGAAAGCCTAAACATGCGCCCTATTTAGCTTCTTTTATCGTAGTATTTCAAGAGGGAGACTTATGCGAATCAGCTTGGTACAGAGTTCTAGCCCCGCAAACCTCGAAGGGAATTTGGCGAAAATGGAAAGGGCAGTGAAAGAAGCGTCGCTTCGCGGATCGGAAGTGGTCGCCTTTCCCGAAATGGCGTACTTTTCGGCCGCCCGGGCAGAGGCCAAAGCGGTGGTCCGGGAATACCCCGCGTTGATGCAGCTGTTCGGGAGCTGGGCTGCAAAGTATCAAGTCTGCCTTTTACCGGGAACTCTGCGGGAGCCCGCCCCCCGAGGACTTTGTTACAACACCCTCCCGGTGTTTGATCCGAAGGGAGAACTCATTGCGCAGTACCGAAAAATTTTTCTGTTCCGCGCGCGCTTAGGTTCCCGGTCCTACGATGAGAGCGAGCATACAGCGGCAGGGAACCTTGTCAGCACTTTCCTTTTTCGGGGCGTCACGTTTGGTTTGGCAATTTGTTATGATTTGCGGTTTCCAGAGCTTTTTAGATCCCTGAAGAAAAAGGGAGCCGAAGCGGTTTTTCTCCCTTCCGCTTTCACAGTTCCTACGGGCAAAGCCCATTGGGAAACTTTGTTGCGTGCCCGGGCGATTGAAAACCAGGTATACGTGGCCGCCCCTGGCCAATGCGGCCGATCGGGGAGTGGCAATTTGACTTACGGGCATTCTTTGGTGGTCGATCCGTGGGGGAAAGTAGTGGCGCGCTCCTTGAGTCAGCCAACCATTCTCCACTTCTCTTTCAAAAAACGCCTGGCTGAAGAATGCGCGTTGAAACTCGACCCGTGGCGGAGCCGTCGGGAAGATCTCTTTCCCATTGGGTAGATCTTCAAGTATTCTGGAGAGCATGGGAACTCTTTCATTGGGCGTGTGGACTTTCGTTTTTTTAATCGCTATCGCGGGCTTTCTAGCCCAAGTGACAAGCCGGTTTCGTATCTTGCTGCTCGCTCGTCGAGACGATGGCCGCGACTATAGTTTTAAAACGTGGCCGAAGCGACTCCGCAACACTTTGCTTTACGCTTTTGGCCAGTACAAATTTTTCCGAGATGGAGGGGTGGCCGGCATCCTTCACGTGGTGGTGTTCTGGGGCTTTCTCACGTTGGGCCTTCAGGTGACGACCATGTTTTTGCGGGGCTGGTTTCCAGCGTTCAATTTTCCGCACTTTATTGCTGCGCCGGGCGCGCTAGCGAAAGATTTTTTCCAGGTTTCTGTTTTGTGTGCCGTGGGAGTTTTGCTGTACCGATGGCTGGTGCTTAAACCGCAGCGGCTCATGGGTTTCTTGCCCGCGGAGGCGAAGTTCCACGCCCAAAAGCACACAGAAGCAGTCGTGATTTTGTGCTGCATTGGCGGCATCATGATCTCGGGCTTTTTCTACGATGCTGGCAGACTGGTGTACCTCGCAGGCGACCTTGCGGTGGATTCCGAGCGGCCTTGGCAACCGGTCACGGCGCTGCTTTCGGGGTTGTTCGGGAGCGACGTCCAAAGTGCTTACTATGCAAGCCAAGCGAGCTGGTGGATCCACAACGGGATCATTTTGGCGTTCCTCAATGTGCTCCCTCGCTCGAAGCACTTCCATATTTTGACTGCCATCCCGAACGTTTTTTTGGGGAGAATCGACGCCGCGGGGCATTTGCCTAAAGCCGATTTCACTTCGGAAACCCCCTCGTTCGGTCGGTCGAAGCCTTTAGATTTCACTTGGAAACAAGCGCTCGACATGTACAGCTGCACGGAGTGCGGGCGCTGCTCCGCGCTTTGCCCGGCGACCTCGACCCACAAACCGTTAGCTCCGCGGCAGTTTCTGCTGCAGCTTCGCGATGGTCTCTACGGCCAGCAAAGTTCGATCCTGAAAGCCAAAGGATCGGCGGAAAGTTTAGACGTTGTGGTCGGAGAAGGAAAAGCCGTTATCGATGAAGTGGTTTGGTCGTGCAATACGTGCCGAGCGTGCGAAGAAGCGTGCCCCGTCAACATTGAGTACGTCGATAAAATCGTGGCGCTGCGCCAGCACTTAGTCCAAGAGGCGTCTCGTTTTCCAGAGGAGCTGAACCGGACGTTCAAAGGCTTAGAAAACAACTCTAACCCGTGGGGCATTTCTTCGGAAGAAAGAGCGGCTTGGACGGACGGGCTCGATGTCCCTCGCATCGCAGATAAGCCCGATGTTGAGTACCTTTACTACGTCGGGTGCGGCGGCGCATTCGATAGCAACAACCGAAAAACGACTCAATCTTTCGTTAAAATCCTGAAAGAAGCCGGGGTGTCTTTTGCGATTTTAGGGAAAGAAGAACTTTGCAATGGCGAAACGGCTAGGCGGCTTGGCAACGAGTACTTGTTCCAAACCATGGCCGAAGCGCTCGTAGCGAAAATCAATTCCTACAATGTTAAAAAAATTCTAGTCAATTGCCCGCATTGCTTTAACACCATGTCCAACGAGTACCCCGACTTTGGCGGCAAGTGGGAAGTGATCCGTGCAGGCGACTTGGTTTCAAAGCTGCTTGCGGACGATAAGATCAAGATCACCAAAACGTTTGATAAGAAAGTGGTCTACCACGACTCCTGTTACTACGGCCGAGTGAACCAAGTATTCGAAGAGCCTCGTTCGATCCTCTCTCAAGTGCCCGGCGTCCGCGCCGAAGAAATGACCGCCAACCGCAACCAAGGGACGTGCTGCGGGGCAGGTGGCGGCAGAATGTGGATGGAAGAAAAAGCCGATCAGCGCGTGAACCACTTGCGCGTCGGCCAAGCGCTCGAGAAAAAACCCGACGTCATTGCGACTTCCTGCCCCTATTGCCGCATCATGATTGGCAACGGCATCACCGACAAGGGAGTCGACTCTCAAGTGGAAGTGATGGACGTGATGCAAATTGTTGCGAACCATATGGAGTCAAAGACGACTTAGGGCCGCCCCCCTTCCGGAAAGCTAGCCCGACACCGGCTTTGGGGTGGTCTGCGAGGAGCTTTTTCTAAAAACACGCCGACGGGGTTTGCCTTCGACTGTTTGGGGCGGCGCGACTAACCCCCAATGTAACAGAGGTTTGTAAAATACCCCCCCCGCCGGTACCGTTTTTTAAAAAAAAACACACCC
>JANPJT010000347.1:0-14091 GCA_031425635.1 Pseudomonadota bacterium | reverse complement strand
CGGTCGTCCCCCGTGATGAGAGAGGGAATGTTTCCGGTCGCGCCACAACACGGCGCTGCGAAACACTCCCGATGGGACAAAAGCAAAATGCAAAACAGCGTAACGGTTCTCACGGCACGATCACTTGCACCACTTGGTCTTCTGAGCCAAGCCGGACAAACACATCCCAGGTCCCCGCAACGAACAGCGGACCCGAAGCCGAATACTTTCCTAGTTCCAGAGCAACGACTTTCGGGAATAAAATGGATTTACAGCAAACCATTTGGACAAAAGAATCGACTTTTGCTTTAGGCTCGACGGGCCCGGAAGCGGGATCGAAAAAACGTACTGTATAAGCCATCGCTTGATTGTCCTGTGGCTCTTCCACCCAATCAACCCGAGCGCAAAGGTTTTCTGCGCTAAAATACAAAGGGCAAGCCTCCGACTGGCTGAGTTTCGCTTTTGATGGGGTGGGTGGTCTGCCGCAGCCCACTAACAAAATGATAAAACCAACTTTAAAGAAGCTTCTAGCCATCTTTTTCTCTTTTCTATCGACGGATCACGCAACCAAGGGTTCTCACTACTTTGTCGGCGGGCTCCTCCCCCTTGCGCAAAGCCGTCAGAGCGTTTCGCAGGTACGGCTGAGAACCAGGGCTGCTTGCGCGCGTGCTATCGACCCCTCCGTTGAACCAGCACTGGCCGTCGGGACCGATCACAAACACATGGGGAGTTTTTAAAGCTCCAAGCGCATTCGCGAACTTAAATGCCTCATCTCCGAGGACGGGAAAGCGAAAACCGGCCTGCAAAAAGTGCTCGCGTGCCCCGTCTTCGCCCTCGTTGGAATGGATGCCCAAAAATTGAAATTCCGGAAACTCTTCTGACAGCAAGCGGATACTTGGTTCATGGCTCCTGGAGCAAGGGCAATTCGCCGATAGAAAAACCACTACCGTCGCTTTTGCCTTTTTAGGTTCCAATTCGACTAAAGTTCCGGTCCGTAGATCGGTGCCTCGAAAAGGAAGCGAAGTGCACGCAAGCGAAGAGTGCGCTAGGGCTAGAAAGAAGGCAAAGAGCGGAAGCCACATGGCCCATAGAGTACCCCTGCCAAATTTAGTTTGAATATGCAGCAAATCGTTGCGCCCCGCGGTTTAATCTAAGTCCCGGGACCGGCTTGCGCTTGCGAATTTCCAGCACCCAAGGGTACAAAGTGGCATGGCTCAGTCTTACTACTTGAAATGGTCGCTCGCTATTGCGTTTGTTTTCGTCGGCGGCTCTACGTTCTGGGTAGTGCAGCAAAAGAGGCTTCGGCAAGAAACGCTTCCCGTGTATTCAAAAGCCGCGAGCTTCCAGATGGTGGATCAAAACGGTGAGATCTTTCAAAGCGAGTCATTGAAAGGCCACCTCACTTTGGTCAATTTTATTTTTACCTCCTGCCCTAGCGTTTGCCCCCTGCTCACGAAACAAATGAAAGCGGTGCAGGAAGCTACCAAGGACTTCGCCCCCCCGCTGCGCCTGGTTTCTATTTCCGTCGATCCGGACGCGGATAGCCCGTCGAAGCTGAAAGCCTACGGGACCCGCGAAGGTGCCGACTTCTCCAGGTGGACTTTTCTGACGGGGCCGATAGAAACCATTCGGCGAGTCGTGGTAGAGGGATTTCTGAACGCTTTGGGCGAAAGAGCCCCAGTCCAAGGCGAGCCAAACCTTTACGACATTGTTCACGGCCGGAACTTTGTGGTTTTGGACAGCCAGGGAGACACCCGGGCGTTTCGGCAGCTAGATACGCCCAAGGCAATCGAAGAGCTGGTTGTTTTGCTGAAAGCTCTTTCGAAATCTGTTGGTACGGACGTCCGCTCCAACGTAAAATAAACGAATGGATCAAACGCTCATTGTTCTTTTTTCTGTTTTAAACGCTAGCGTGCTTCCACTTTGGGTGGGGCTGCTGTTTTTTAGTCGCAAGAAGTGGGTAGGGAACGCGATAGACCTTTTTGCCTGCGTAGCTGCAGTGATTTACATCGCGATCTTGGTCCCCGGGCTCGCGGAGTCCTTCCCCGTGATTGTGAACCCTAAGCTCGATGCAGTCGCACGGCTTTTAGGCAGCCCACGCGGGGCATTTGTCGCTTGGATCCATTTTCTAATTGCCGACCTTTGGATGGGGCGGTGGATTTCCGGCGATGCCAGCGCCAAAGGGTTCCCTCGCGCTGCGGTCGTGCCCATTTTGCTTTTAACGTTCCTCTTTGGGCCCGCCGGGATACTCACTTACCTCGTGGCGCGGCGAATCTATCTTCGATGACCCAATGGTGCAGTTTCGCCAAGCGCTCATAGGCCTGGTGCCCGTCCGCGAGCAATAAAACTTCGATCCCAAGGGCTTTGCCCACCTCGAGGTCATGATCGGTATCGCCAATCAGGAGCGTTTCTTCCAGCGAGTGCTTTGCTTGGGCGATCAGTTCCTCTCCGCGGCGCACTTTGCTTTTTGCGTTATGGTCATTGAGCCCGAAAACGTGATCGAAAAACGAATCAATTTTAAAGTGC
The DNA here is from genome assembly GCA_031425635.1 of Pseudomonadota bacterium. GTDB lineage: Bacteria > Bdellovibrionota > FAC87 > UBA2466 > UBA2466 > JAIEOG01. The sequence continues at coordinate 11,586 of JANPJT010000347.1, read as the reverse complement.
TTTAAATGCAATTTGAGAGAGTCTTCGTGCCCCGCCGAAAGGATAGACTGGCGGGTTCCGGAACTTTTCAGCGCAGAAAGAAGTTGTTCCACTCCGGAGTGCAAACGGCAGGTGACGACATTCTTCATGTAGTTCGCAACGAACTTCTGGGAAATTTCTTCAAAGGGAGTTTTCGAAAAATCAAACCCTAGCTTTTGGTAATAGTCGGAAACAGGGAATCCAAAAATCTGGGAGTATTCGAGGACGGTGGGCGGGGTCAGTCCGTACTCGAGCATTACAGTTCCAATCGCATCGACCACCATTTCAATGTCGTTTAGCAGCGTGCCGTTCCAATCCCAAATGACGTGCTTTTTATGGCTGATGATTTCTTTCAGGTGGATCATAGGCTGATTCCAAACTTCAAAGAGAAAGCGCGTCTCCCGTCGCAGCATCCAAAGCTACCGCACTACGGTGGCAGTCTAAAAGAGCGTCTAGTTCGCGCAGGGCCGCGTCGACCGTAAGCTGTTCCCGGATATTGATAAAAAGGATGTTGCTATCTCCATTCTTAAAACGCACTCGCTCCCCTTCTTCTAATTCTTTCGCCAGCGCCAGTTCGCCTACGGCGACTTCGTGGCGGCGGGCAGCGGCCACTAAGTTAGAATGCGCATCCCTGACTTCCATCGTAATCCTGTCCTTGGCGAGCCTTTCTTGCAACTCAATGCGTTGGCCAGTGGCAAGCGCTTGATCCCTGCGGCCCGAAGCTGCGCGCCTTTGCAAAGGGATTTCTAAGTAAACCCCTGCTTCTAGCTCGCTAGGAACCGAGCTCGGGTCTCCCGTCCCGAACCCGCGCTCTGCGGCCAGTTGAAAGTCGATGCGGGGGGCCATTTGGTTCTCCGCTAGGTCCTTTTCAAAATCATTCTGGTTCCTCTGCGCGGTGAGTATGCCGACTTCGGGCCGTTGTTTCTTCGCGCGCTCCAAGCTTGCTTCCAAGTTCCAGTGGGAAACTACTGGCGGCTCCGGAAGGTGAGGCGGGAGACTCGACTCCTCTGGCAGGACCGGGTTTCCTTCCGAGTCGCGGTAGAAAAGTGAAAGTTCGAAAGCGGCTTGCTGGACGCCGCGCTCAGCCAAAATGACTTGCGATCGCCTCTGCAGGATTGCTCGCTCATTGTCTCGTCGTTCAAAAACCGGGAGATCCCCATGGCGAGTGCGCTCTAAAAGCGCTTTGTCGCGCACTTCCGCAATGGCTAAAAGCTCCTTTTGGATTTTTAGGCGCCTCCCCGCTGCCACCCATTCGAAGTACCTCTGCGCGCCACTTCGAAGCGATTGGATCAAAGCGACTTCCATTTGCCCGCGGGCAGCGTCGACTCCCTTTTCAGCACGCCAAATGCTGGCCCGTCGGCGATCGGTCGGACCGTTGCGCCACAGAGGGATTTCAAGGCCCGCTCGGATCTCACCGCCCGAAAGCGTTTTTGCCCGGTTGTCGTAAACGGCAAAGTTTCCGGAGCCAAACCGGTAGCCTGCAAAAAGGCTTGTGCCCCAGAACGGCGTGGGCTGCTCCAGCACCGAATCGAACCGATCGTTGACGTAGAATCCGCGGAGTGACGACCTGCCCGAAGTCTTCCACTGGATATCAAAAGCGCCTCGGCTGGAAGTGAGTTCCCCTTCGGCCGACTCCAAATCTTTTTTTGCACCCAGCAGCGCTGGGTAAGCGCCTTTGACCGAGGAAATGACCGACTCCAGAGTCACGGGAGCGGCTCCAAAAGCCGACGCACAGACTAGAAAGAAAAGAAAAATGGACATCATTTGTCTTTGGTTTTGGCAGGACCTTCGGCCACCGTCGGCGGAAAACCGTTGAACTGACGCCAAAACTCGAAACCCAAACTGACTTGCCGTAAAAGAACCCACCCTTGAGAACGCACTCCTTGCCTCAAGTAATTGCCCGATGGCCAATCTTCCTCCTTTTCAGGCGAGATCAGTATCCGAAATTTCCCTGCGCCATTGTCTACCACATCGACTAAAGAAACTCGCCCGCCGAACGTGCCCACGGCCACGGACGGCCAGCCACTGAACTGGATCGAGGGCCACCCTTCGAACTGGAGCCGAACCGAATCCCCCACCTGGATCAAAGGGACATCGTTTCCATTGATCCAGATTTCTACTGCCCGGGCAACGGTGTCAGGGACCAAAACGGCGAGCACTTGTCCCTGCTTTACGATTTGGCCACCCTGCCCAGAAACGATACTCAAAATAGTCCCGCTCACGGGCGCCTGAACAGACTGAGTCAGCTGCCTTGCTAGCCGAATGTCTATTCGCGCGAGTTCGGCCGAAGAATTTGCTTCGTCCACTAGGTAGCGAGTGAATTCGAGTTCTGCTTGTTCAAAAGCACGGCGTGCACTCAGCCCTTTTTCGAACAGCAGCTTTTGCCGATCGAGGTTGAGTTTCGAAGTCTGGACGGCAACTTCCGCCGCTTTCACTCGGCGGAAAAGCGCTTCTCGTTCCTGACGCAACCTTTGAAGGATTTCGGGGTCGTTGTCGCTTAGGTCGACGATCTGCTGGCCCTCTCGAACTTTCGAGCCTTCTTGGACGTGCCACTTAGCGATTCTGCCATCGACGGGAGCGTTGAGTTCTTGGCGCCGTTCGTTGGGCGAATAGGCGACGACTCGGCCGTACCCTGTGGCAGTTTGCTGCCAAGGCAAAAACATGAGCGAAAGAAAGAGAAAACCAAAGAGCAGAGCGAAGTTGCGAAAAAACCGCCGGTGATTGTGGAGAGAACGCACTCGGTGCACGGAAAGGAGATCGGGCCTTGTCGCGCTGATAGTGAACCGGTTTTTGGTTTCCGACTTCATGGTTCTTTTCCTTCGCGCACGAGTTTCGAAAGGTCCAGCCGGTGATCAATCAGGCTCGCCACAGCCTCTAACCGAGTAGAAACCACTAAAGTCCAAGGAGCGTCTTTTCGGGTGAGGGCCCGAACAGCCGCCTTTGAAAGATCGGCATCAAGGCCGTCCAGGAGCTCATCGACTAAAAGCAACCGCGGCGTTGCCGCCATCCCTCGGGCGAGGACCAGCATTTGGGCCTGGGAGATCGAAAGGGGTAAACCCGAATCGCCTAATTTGGTTTGGAGGCCGTCAGGGAATCTTAGGATGTCATCCAATATCCCTAGCTGCGTTAAACATTCGTAAATGAGCTCGGTCGAAACATCGTTTCTCCCTGCACGGACATTTTCTAGGACAGTCCCCCCCAAGAACTCCAGCCCGCGCACGAGAACCACCGTGTCTCGCATCAACTCCGGACGAATCTCGCGGTAGTCGATTCCATCGAGGAGCACGACCCCAGCGTCGGGTTCCCGGAGCGCATACAAAAGATCCATGAAAGTGCTTTTTCCGGAACCGCTAGGGCCCACCAGAGCGGTACGGCTTCCAGGGGCGATTTTTAAAGAAGCGCCATGTATCCCTCGGGACTGCCCAGCCGGAGTGTAACTCAAATCCCTTAGCTCGATGGAAGCAGGGCCTTCGCTGGGAGGGGCCATGCTGCCGGTTTCTCTCTCCACGGGAAGGTCCAGAAGGAAATCTACTTTGTCTAAGGCAGCGATGAGGTCGTAGAAAGCTTCCAAATGCTTCTGGAATTTCGAAAGCGAGTTGAGAGCCGTGGTAACGACAATTTCCGCTGCGACAAGTTGGCCAATGGTCAACTGGCCTTCCGTTACTAAGTACGCACCGATCCCGAGCAACCCGGCACTAGCTACCGTTTGAAGGCCCAACGAACCCACGATTTGCTTCAGCAGGATTCGAAAGTGGGAGGTCCGAGCATTTAAATAGTCGTTCACCAAACCATCGGCTTTTTGAATAGCGTATTCGCGCGCGCGGCGGTCGCTGAAAGTCAGAGGCCGCGAGACAATTTCTTCGAGCCAAGCCGCAACGCGGTATTTTTGGATCGACTCCTCCAAGCTCGTCTGGATTCCGCCCTTGCCCAAGACAAAAAGGATGACGTAAATCGCCGCGAGCAAAAAGAGGGCAAACACCAGCAAAAGCGGATGGTACACCGAAAGCAAAGTTAAGCTAATCCCCGTCTGCAGAATCAACCCAAAGCCTTCCATCAACAAAAGCGCCGCGCTCTTTTGCACGGTTAAGACGTCAAAGAAACGGTTCACCACTTCGGGAGAGCGGCCTAGCCCCGTTGCGTCCATTGCGGTGCGGGTGAGACGGTACGCGAGCTCGAGGGCTACGTTGGAAAAAAAACGCTTTTGGAAGCGTTCTACTAAAAACACCTGGATGACTCTGAGTGCCGAAGCGGCAAGCAGTCCAACCAGTACAGCGAGAACAAGGAACAGGACCGGTTGGTTGAAAGCGCCAAAAGAGACCGTGTTGACGAGTGTCTGGACCCCCACAGGGACCGCTAGCGAGAGGATGCCCACGCCCAAGCCGTAGATAAGAATGACCGCAATGTCCTTCTTCTCGGGTTGGAAAAAAGACTTCAAAAGAAAAACAGGCGGGAGCCCCTTAGAATTTCCCATAGCCGGCATTATCACTCAGAAACACGCATTATAAAAATAGATAAACAATATGGTTTCAATTGTTTAAAACGAACCGCGAGGTTTTATATGGAACGTTGGATGAACTACCACCACCTTTATTACTTCTACGTCATCTGCACAGAAGGCGGTGTGGCCAAAGCGGCCCGTACTCTGCGCCTAGGGCAGCCCACGCTGAGCACTCAGTTAGGACAAATGGAAGACGCGCTAGGCCAAAAGCTCTTCGTACGGTCAAAAAGGACGCTCGTGCTCACCGAAGCCGGCAAAGTAGCTTTTGAGTACGCCCGAGAGATTTTCTCCTTGGGCGCCGAAATGCGGGAAGTGCTTTCTGATGAAAAAGCGGCACGGAAGGTCGACCTCCAAGTGGGGGTCTTAGACAGCATTCCAAAAACGCTTATTTTGGAACTGACTCAGGCCGCTCTTAAAGTGCAGCCTTGCTCGGTCAGCCTTCTTGAGGGCCCCGGGGAAGGGCTTTTTCGCGAGCTTGCGAAACATAAAGTAGACATTTTGGTCTCGGACTACGCCCCCCTGGCGATTGAGGGCGCGAGCTTTCGAACCAAGTCCATAGCAAAAGTTCCTGTAGCAATTTTTGGATCGGAGAAATTCAAAGGGCTAAAGCGCGGCTTCCCTAAATCCCTCGATCAGCAGCCGTTTGTTTTGCCTACTCGCCACAGCAAGTTGAGGCACGACGTCGAGCACTACTTTCTTCAAAACGGGATTGGCTTCGAGCTTGTTGCAGAAACCCAGGACATGAGTCTGCAGAAGCTGATGGGAGTTCAAGGCTTGGGCTTGGTCCCCGTTCCAGAATTTGCCGTCGCAGAGTTTGTCGATCAAAGACGGCTGTTTAGACTGGGGGAAATGGCTGCTGTCACAGAGGAGTATTGGCTTGTGTCGGCAAGCCGCCGAATACAGAACCCAGTGGCCATGGAGCTGATGAATCATTTCCAGCTTTCGCATTAGGGGGGCCCTTTGCAGAGGGGTGTGGAAATCCCCCTAAGGTCATTGATTAAAGCGAAGTACAGGATTGCTATTATCCACTTTTAAAATGTACCCCGCTGGTTCAGGATAGCCTTCCAATGACTATTGCAGAACTACCACTTTTCATCCCTTTTTCTTTTTTTCTTAGCTACCTTTGGATCCGATTCGGTGGGCTCAAGTCCGCGCAATCTGCTTCTAGACTAGCGATCGCAGCGAGCGCAGTGAACGCGCTGGTTTCGATTGCGGTGGGGGTAGCAGTGCTGAGGTTGGGAGCGCTAGACGAAGGCTCGTTTTTCGGTCTGCATGCAGACCCACTTTCGGCGGTCCTTCTATTGCTCCTGACTTCTCTCGCTTTGATTATCCAGAAGTATTCCCAGCGCTATATGGGGGGGGATGAGAGGCAAGCCTATTTTACAGCGGGTCTTTTATTCATTCTCACTTTCATCTCGTGCTTTGTCCTCGCTAGGAACCTACTCACCATGTTCATTGCCTGGCAATTTGTGAGCTATGGCCTGCATGCGCTCCTGGTGTATTTCGGCAACCGACCCGCGGCGCACGATGCAGCCCGCAAAAAATTTCTTATCAGCCGGGTGGGGGACGTTTTTTTAGTAGGCAGCCTTTTGCTTGCTTATGATCTCTTTGGCACTTTGGATCTGCCCGAAATCTTCACCGTAGTGGCGAAGGGGACAGGCCACCCGTTTGACCCATTCGTTATGCTTGGGTTTTCAACAGGCTTAACCTCGCTCGACTTCTGGGGGCTTCTGCTCGCGTTAGGGGCCATGACCAAGTCAGCTCAAGTTCCCTTCCACTTTTGGCTTCCCGAAACGATGGAATCACCGACTCCTGTCTCGGCTCTTATGCATGCGGGTATTATCAATGCAGGGGGGATCTTGCTCACTCGATTGAGCCCTATTTTGATTCACTCGCCTTCGGGGATGCACACCCTTTTCATCGTCGGGACAGTGACGGCGTTTTTTGGCGCCCTTGTGAAATTGGTTCAGTCCGACGTGAAACGGAGCCTTGCGTATTCGACCATCGGCCAGATGGGTTTTATGATGATGCAGGTGGGGTTGGGCGCGTTCACTGCGGCAATTTTTCATTTGTGCACGCACGCCGTGTAAAAAGCCCACGCCTTTTTGTCCGCAGGGGGCGATGTTTCGCGCGATTCACTACCTGCCTCCAAAAGGACAGCGGTATGGGCCCCTGCGACGTTTGCGCTCGTGGGAGCGCTGGTTTGCGTTTTGGGCGCCGAATGGCTGGGCGGTCTTAGCCTTGAAAAGAAAAGTGGCGGGCTCGTTTTGGTTGCTTTCTACGGTGCAACGGTGGCGCAGATTTTGTTTAGCGTAGCGCGTTCGCCCTACGCGTCGCTCGGGTCGGCGTTCCGGGCATTCCTGCTCGTGACGTTCGCATTGACCGGGTACTTTCTAGTCTTGCACTCGCTAGAGCTCTTTTTCCTGCCCATTCTTCCTGAAGCGGCTTTTTACCACGCTTTTGACGGGCTCGCAGGGCCATTGGTCGGCGTGACTTTAGTGGCCTTTGCTTTCACCTGGTTCTCTAGCTGGGGCACGTTCGGCTCGCTCCTACAGCCGATGCGATCGGCACTGTATGTGGCAGCGCTTCGGAAGTTTTACCTTGAAGACGCCCTTGGCATGAGGAGTAAACGATGACTCCCGAAGTCCTTTCTCCCCTGGAACGCGAAAGCACAACAACCATGAAGCCTACACTCGATCTAGCCATTTCCACCGCCTCCAAAGCTGCCGCTCCCTACTGGTGGGTGCGTTCGTTTATCGCGGTCAATAGCCTTCAAGGCTTTGAGGATCGAGAGTTTCCAAGCGCCATCGAAGCTGCTGCCGATTTGTACCACTCTCGGGGGTTTCTACCTCTCAAAGACTACCGTTCTTATTTGGACCGCGGCCTGATTACGGAAGCAGATCTGCGCCGAGCGCTTTCTGAGACACCAGTGGCGGGCACGGTTTCCGACGATCTTTTTCGATCTCTTTTTGATGAGCACTCGCCCAGTTATAAAGCAGTGCACGCACCCACACCAGCGTCGCTGGTGGAAGAATCTTCCGAAATCACTGAGGATCTGAACCACCACTGCATCACATGGCTTTCGGCCTTTTTAGATGAAGGCCAAGCGCGTTGGAAAATGCCCCACCGGGAGCTGGGTTTTTTTGCGGCCTGGAAGAAACTTGCTGTTTACGATGGTTCGCCGTGGATGCGCGGATCGCGGGGCTTTACTCAGACGCTTCGCCTTCTGCCGGACGATCCGAAAGCAGCTGTGCAGTGGTCTTTGGAGCAAATGCGAGTGCCGCCCGAGTACTGGGCGGACGTCTTAACAAGGCACGTGGCTGCGTTGCCCGGCTGGTGCGGTTTTATCCAGGTGCGGTCAAAGAGCGCAGGCGATGCTTACCACGCAAGCTACCCTATCGACCTTGCCTCTTATTTGGCAGTCCGTCTTTTTTACGAATTGGACGCGGTTTCCTCCGTTTCCGCCAAGAAAACGGGCCCTGGATTTTCTTATGCAAGTTTGGTCGGTAAAAATAAAGATAAGCCGCTAGAGAGCCGGCCTCTGCGTTACGAAGAGCACGGCGAGGTTTGGCTTCGGGCGATGGAGCTTAGCTACCGAGCAAAATTACTCAAAGCGCTTTCTCCCGTGGGCGCGCCTGCTCCTGATTTTCGTCCAAGCGAACGCCCGATTGCGCAGTGGGTTTTCTGCATCGATGTGCGATCGGAAGGTCTAAGGCGGCATCTTGAGGCTCAAAGTAATTGCGAAACTTTCGGCTTTGCGGGCTTTTTTGGCTTGGCTGTTGAGTACAACGGCTTGGATGGCTGCACAACGAAACAGTGCCCCGTTTTATTGGAGCCCGCTTACCGGCTAAAAGAAGTTCCCAAAAGCGAGCAGGCTTTGGGGGATTTTGACCGCAGGCAGCGTTCTCGAAAGCTGATCAAGAAAGTCTTTTACGAAGTGAAGAACACCACCGCAACGGCGTTTGCCTTCGTTGAAGTGTTTGGTGCCTTTTTTGCGCTTCCTTTGATAGCCCGCAGCGTGCGACTCAAGAAGGATGCTGTAAAGGCTCCCGAAGCTTCGCTGACTTTGGAAAAGGCGGGCGAATTCGGGATGGCGCTCGAATCGCAGATTTCAGCGGCGGAGGGGGCCTTGCGGATGATGGGCCTACACCGGCAGTTTGCTCGGCTGGTGGTTTTGGCGGGGCATGGGGGAAGGACTGAAAATAACCCGTTTGCTTCGTCACTAGATTGCGGCGCCTGCGGCGGAAATTCGGGCGGCGTCAACGCCCGGCTTGCGGCACAGCTATTGAACTCGGCCAAGGTGCGGGAGGGGCTCAAAGGCCGAGGGATAGAAATCCCGGAAGACACCGTTTTCGTTGCGGCAAAGCATGAAACGACAACCGATTCGTTGGAGTGGCTGAGCGAAGTGCCTGAAACGCACCGGGCTGAGTGGGAAGTTTTGGTAAAGAACGTGGCTGCTGCAGGCGAAGCGCTCACTTGGGAACGTTATCGGCGGTTTGAGAACCCCCTGATTTCCAAATCCGACGCGAATGCCGAAGCCAGGCGCCGCGCATCGGACTGGTCGGAAGTCCGGCCGGAGTGGGGCCTTGCGGGAAATGCCGCGTTCATTGTTGGGCCGCGCCGATTGACCCACGGGCTAAACCTGGAGTGCCGTACTTTCCTCCATTCCTACGACTACGCCATGGACCCTGAAGGAAAGAGCCTCGAAGTGATTCTCACAGCGCCCTTAGTGGTCGCGCAATGGATCAACTCCCAGTACTACTTCTCTTCGGTCGACAACACGCGCTTTGGCAGCGGGAATAAAGTGCTCCACAACTTGGTTGGCAAAGTGGGGGTGATGGAGGGCAATGAAAGCGATCTGCGGATTGGATTGCCCTTCCAGTCGGTGAGCTCCGGCACGCGCTTGGTCCACGATCCGTTGCGGCTTCTTGCAGTAGTGAACGCGCCCAAGCAAAGGATCGGAACGATCCTACAAAAGCACGCCCAAGTTCGGAGGCTTTTAGACAACCGCTGGATCTCGCTCGTGTGCCTCGACACGGACGATCGGTATTACGCCTACGAAAAAGGGGCATGGAAAGACTGTCCCTTCTGATACATTGGGAGAATGAAAGCTGTTTTAGTAAGCGTCCACCTACCCGGAGTTGATAAAGAAGAGTTCCAGTCGTCCCTCGACGAGCTCGAGCGCCTGGTCGAGACTTTAGGATTCGAAGTGATAGGGCGGCTGACCCAGAACCGCACCGGGCCCTCTCCCGCGACGGTCATTGGCGAAGGCAAACTCGCCGAACTCACCGAATGGACCACCAGCCGGCCTGAAGGGGTAGCCGAGAAAGTCATTTTCGACCAAGAGCTTACGCCGAACCAGCTGCGTAACTTGGAAAAGGCGACCGGGGCGGAAGTCTTAGACCGAACCGGTGTGATTGTCGAAATCTTCCACCGGCACGCCAAGACTCGGGAAGCAAAGCTGCAGGTGGAAATCGCTCGCTTGAACTATTTAGCGCCACGGCTTCGCGCAACGGGAGCCGGGGAGCGCCAGGGCGGCGGAATCGGCGCTAAAGGTGTGGGAGAAACAGCGCACGAGCTCGACCGTCGGCGTATCCGAGACCGCGTGTCGGAGCTAGAGGGTGAACTAGAAGCCATTCAAGCCGACCAGCAAAACCGGAGAGTGCGGCGAAAAGATCAGCGGCGGGTGGCGCTGGTGGGCTACACGAACGCGGGAAAATCCTCTTTGATGCGCGCACTGACCGGGAGCGAAGTGCTCGTGGCCGACAAACTCTTTGCGACTTTGGACACCACGGTACGCGCCATGCTGCCCGAAGAGTTTCCGCGGATATTGGTTTCCGACACGGTCGGTTTTATCAAAAAGCTCCCGCACGATTTAGTGGCTTCGTTCCGCTCTACTTTGGATGAAGCAAGAGATGCTTCTCTGCTCATTTTCGTAGTGGACGCGTCTGACGTGACTTTTAGAACTCAGCTACAAACCACGAAAGATGTCATCGGAGAGATTGAGGCGGCCGACGTTCCATCCTGGCTGATTTTAAATAAAGCCGATCGCTTGAACCTTGCCGAAGTACACTTGCTACAAAGAGAGTTTCCCGAATCGATGCAAATTTCTACCAGGAAGCCGGAAGACATTGAGCGCGTCAAAGAAGCTATCCGCGCGTTTTTTGCAAAAGACATGGTGGAAGTCGAGCTCCTCATCCCGTACGACGACTCAAAAGGGATGATTGGCGAAATCCGAAAGAACGCAGTGGTTATCAGCGAGGGTTTTGAAGAGCACGGAGTGCGGCTGAAGTTTAAATCGACGAAAGAAACCGTAGCGAAAATCCAGAAGAAATTTAAATCAAAGGTTTAAATGGACCACTGTCCAAAGGGCGGCGTTTCTTGCCGCTAAACCTTGTGCCCTCAGGTTCAAGTATTCGGTGTCTCCTCGCCGAGTTACCCACAGGCAGTCGCGTGGTTCGAGCGTCCACCTTCTTTGGGAATTCGGCTCAAACACTTCTAAACTTCCGGTGCAGCAAAAAAGAAAATGTTCCTGTGCCGGCAAGGGAAACTGGAGCTCTTCTTTTTCTAGCGCGCGAGAAGTATAGATGGACCCTCTAGCGGCCTGGCGTTTGACGATGAGCCCAAAGTCGAGCCCTGGGGCATTGACCTCGACGCTTGTTTCGTCTTCGCCGCGAAAGCTGTAGGGGGTGAACGGTGGTACTATTTTTCTTTTTTCTCCGTGTTTGAAATGGATTGGGGCGGTACCCAAATGCACGAGCGATCGGTCGTAATTAGGAAACTGGGAAAAAGGCCCAGACGCCTCTAAAGTAGCCAGGCTCACTCGCCACCGGTAAGGCTCTTCCGAGTCCCGGCAGATTTCTTCCGTTTGCCCGAGGCCATTCTTCCAGGCTTGCACCCGGTAAGCACTTTGAGAAAGTAGCACGCTGCTCAGCATGGATGCCCCCGCGATTGAAAGAAGTAGCCGGATCCCAGTTTAGCACGCTTTGTAGGTACTTTCCCGTTAACGCTCGTGGTCGGGGTTGTAGAGACAAGCACCGGCTTTGGGGTGGTTGGTGGGGCGCTTTTTT
>JANPJT010000346.1:0-9784 GCA_031425635.1 Pseudomonadota bacterium | reverse complement strand
GTCGTGTCGTAGGCTCGCTGGAACTTGTCAGGGGTGCGGGTGTTATCGAAAAGATAGACGACCTGCCGGGCACCAGCTGTCTTGGACTCCGAGAAGGCTAAGCGCCGGAGGGAGCTTACGACAATCTTGGACCCCTTGGCGTCGTGTTTAAACTCGAGATTGGTGATTTCGTTCGGTCCGCTCGACGTATCGCTCGCCGCCGAAAGGTTGGCGGGGCTTTGGTTGGTCACGCTCAAACTCGGCGGTTCGTCGGCCTCTAATTTATCGGCGCTGCGCTGGCTCTTTTCCGGTTCAGCGAAAAGCTCGTCGACATCTTCCGTTTTTGATGCTGGCGCAGCGGCCTCATTTTCCAGACTGTCGAGCGAATCCAAATCGCCATCCGACGCGGCGCGAGCTCCTGGAAGCAAAAAAACGGCAAACAAGCAAACAGCCCCGAATAAAACGGCACCGCTTGCTAACTTACCGATACTGAGACGGCTCGTACCCATAAATGGCTCCTATTTTTTTAATTCCAAAACCTGCTCACCCGAAGGTAGTCTATCGCCAGTGCGTTCTTTGGTTTGCGGAAACTCTTGCTGAACGGTGCTAGACGGACCGACTACCTTTGGAATCTGCATGGACGAGTCAGCGGGGAGAGAGATGACTTTCTCCAAAAGCGTTTCTTTCCCCAAGTTATTGGATCCGCGCTCGGTCACAATCACTTCAGACTGCACAATGCGGCTGACTCGTGCGCCTTCAATTCCAATCAACTCCCCTTCAACGACGACGTGCGACTTCCCGTCTGGGTCCTCGAACATTGCCTCGGGCCTTGATCCGATCCTTAAAATCGCACGCAGCTGATAACTCTCCAGACGGTACTTCCGTACTGCGGACAAGCTCCCGCCAGAACGGATCAGGCCCCCGCGGTCCGGCGCACGGAAAGGATCCCGCTTCCCAAATGAAGAATACAGGCCACCATCTTTAGGCTCTCCCTTGGGAGCCGGCGGAGCTTCGCTGTAAACCGCAGTCGTGAAAAAAATGAAAAAGGTTGTAAGTAAGGTACGCATAGTCTTAGTCCGTGAACCGATAGAGTTTTGCCACGACTTCAGTGGTAACGGCAGCACCTGCGTTTCGCACCGCTGCTTCACTGTTGCTTGCCGCAAGACGCATTTCTACTTTTTCGACGCGAACCACCCGTTTCAAGTGCAGAAGCTGATCGAAAAACGACAAAACTTGGGTGAACGAGCCCGATACGTTAAAGGCGATGGGCATCGTCTCGTAAAACTCGCCCTCTTGTTTTACTTCACTGGCCGGGCGAAAAGCGCCGATTGCTACTCCGGAATTAAACCCAATCATGGACACTTTTCTCAGCAGACCAGAAAGATCGTAATTGCGAGGGAGCGACTCCAAAGCCGACTCGAGCTGGAGGTTCAGCTCCCGTAACGATAATTTCACACTCTCGATATTATCCGCAAAATTTCGCAACTTTCTGAGCTCTCCGCTCTTAGCCACTAAAGCAGACTCCTGCGCCTGAAGCCCCTGCTCTAACGATGCAAGCCCCGAAGTGGAGAAATCGTAAAACAAATACAACCCGTACGATAAACCGAGCCCGGCAATCACAAGGGGAAGTTGGTATTTCTTTTCCATCTTATTTACTGTTCTTTCTGGCTTCCAACATCTCGGGTGCCACTTGCGAAACGAGAGCCCACGGCGTCGAGCTCCATGATAAACGAGCGGATATCGAGGCCACTAGCCGACGCCGATTCCACTGATACAATGCGTATGTTTTTCAAGTAACTGGACTGGGCCAGTCGATCCGCAAGATCCGAAATATCATCACTGGAAAACGATCGTCCCTGAAGAGAAATCTTTTCCATCACCGGGTTTGTGGCATCAAACGAGATGCTATCCAACCAAACTCTTTCCGGAAGCGCTTGACCGACAGCATCAAGCGCGACCACCGGTGTTCCGCGCTGAGCCAGTAGTTCTTGGATGACGGAAAGCCGCTGACTGACCTGGCCTTTTTGAGTTTCGTAAGAATCAAGCTCCAACTTAAAGGGCTTTAGTGACTCAATCTCTTTCTCCACTGACTCAATTTCCGTCGAAATGCTGCTTATCTTTCGGCTATAATTGCGGCGGATGACTCTTTCGTACTCGCCCTCTAGAAAATAAGGAAGGGCCGCAACTGCCAGCGAAATAACGAAAAGCGCGAGGCGACTAAAGTCGTTATCGAACCTGGCCAGGAGCTCGGCGTAGGGCTGCTCAAGCTTCAGCTGGGCCGCAACCTTTCGAACGGCTTCGCCTTGGCTTTTTCCCTTTCTTCCAAGATCGATTCGGATCATTTATCTTCCCCTGTTCGGAGCGCGAGACCGACGGCAACAGTGCCCAGGTACATCATTTCCTGGATCGCTTGCGCGTTCATTTTCTTTCCTGAACCTGCAATATTTTGCACTGGATTTAGCGGTTTTACCGGCGCGCTAAGCTTCGAAGCCAGCAAATCTATCAGCCCGGCGGTCCTTGAAGCGCCACCACAAACGTAGACTCCGTCCAAAGCAGTATCTCCGCTTTGGTTTAAACAAAAATCGATTGTTTTTGATACTTCATCCACCAGAAGCGCATTTGACTCGTCTAGGACGGAAGAGACCGCCTTGTTTTCAAAGTCAGATATTTTCAAACTCTCTGCCTCATCGAGACTGACGCCCAAGCGTTCGCTTAACATGAGACTTGCCGAGAGACCGCATTGCCGCAATTCGCGATTGAAAGTAGTTTTATCTCCCTCGAAGACAGAAACTTTCGTCGTGCCTGCCCCGAAGTCCACCAAGATATTAATATTCCCACCGGGTACGAGTTCCGTTAGGTGCCCGTAATTGAATTCGAAGGAGTTGCCCAGCGCGAAGGCTTGCGTGTCTACAACCGACGAGACTAACCCGGCTTCTTCGATTATCTGCTGGAGAGACTGAACATAGTCTTTCTTTGCGACAACCAGAAGGACATCCATCTTGTCCGTATTGGTCGTTTTGTTCGACCCAAGGATAGCGAAATCCAGATTCACGTCGTTGACGTCGAACGGGATATACTGCTCGGCCTCCCAATAAATCTGCTCTCTCAAGTCTTCCGTTTTCATGCGATCGACTTGGATTTTCTTCGTGATGATTGCGTTGCCGAAGCCCGCTGTAGCAACTCGGCGAGTGGTAAATTCTTTGTTTTCAAACAGCGCTTTCAAAGCCGAAACAAATACTTCTCGGTTCTTAATTTCGCCATCGGGTGAAATCGTATTCCAAGGCAGCGCAATTCGGTTGTACGCCATGAGCCTTCGGGTTTTCCCGCCACTTAACTCAACCGCCTTGATACCGGAAACGCCGATATCAAGGCCAACAAGGCTCTTGTCGAAAATTTGCCAGATGCCCATGATTTTGACTTGGTGAATTGTTTTAGAACGCGGCCAGAATAGCGCCCCTTTTATTATAGCACTTGGCAGGGAAGCCGCTAGAACAATGCTTCTTTAACGAGCTACTGCTCCCGGCTGTCGCCCCGCATTAGAAACGTAGGTCTCCGCAAGGACATCCCCCAGTCGGGAAGCAGAATCCAATCGGAAGAGGAAGAAGATTTCCGCCGTAAAAAGAGGCAAGAAAAGAAGCGCAAAGAAAACCCAGAATACCGGGATGGCCCCAAAGAGAATGCCAAGGCCGAATGGCACGTTACGCAAAACCGACTGAACCTTCGTTGCGGCAAGATCGTTGTCGTCTTGGAGCACCCTGAGCCCGAAAATTTGTTTCCCGACGCTGGGACCAAACCCGTCGAGGAACAGCACAAAGGCGAGGCAAATCAACACCGCAAGCGGGTAAGAGGCTATATTTACTATGCTAAAGACAGCGACGACGACGAGAAAGTCCACCCCCTTTGCACACAGCCTTTCAATAGGCGACGTCCGTTTGAGCGTGAGGAAAATCGGGTTTTTTCGTCTCTTTGCCAAACTAGCGTCAATTTACCGCTTCGCGCTCTCTTCGGCAACTTGACTCCCTATGCCCCCCTCTCTTAATAAGAGAGGAGAATTTTAAGAAGGTGGTTTATATGGCAAGCGGAATCAACAAAGTGATTATCATTGGTCGCCTGGGCTCAGACCCGGAGGTTCGTTATACTGCGACCGGCGGAGCCGTATCGAGTTTTAGCATGGCGACAAACGATAGCTGGACCGATAAGAGCGGCCAGAAGCAAGAGCGCACCGAATGGCATAAGATTGTGGTTTGGGGCAAACTCGCGGAGCTGTGCGGCCAGTACCTGTCAAAGGGCCGGCAAGCCTATGTTGAAGGCAGGCTGCAGACCAGGGAGTGGATGGATAAGGAAAATACGAAACGGTACACTACTGAAATTGTCGCTCAAAGCGTTCAGTTTCTGGGTGGTGGCGCCGGCGAAAGAGCGAACACCAACTCGGACTTTGCCGCTCCCCCTCCTTCTGAGTTTGAGCCCTCTGCACCGAGCTCAAAAGGAATGACGGACGACGAAGTCCCTTTTTGACCTGGCTAGGGTCCCTGTTAGGTGGATACGGTATCCACTTCACGGGACAGGCCTTCAGCTAATCGACTAGCTTCGCAGCCACTCCCTCGGCAAGTAACCAGCCCCGCGGGGTGAGCCGAAGCCGTCCCTGAACTCTCTCTAATAGGCCGCCCGCCATAAGCGAGTCGAGCTGTGACGCGCCCGCTAAGGAATAGCCGTACCGATTCTCAAAGCCCTCCAGCTCGATGCCTGCTTTCTTTCTTAACTCTAAAAAGCAGGCCTCCAGGACGGTTTGCTTACCCGTGGTTACTTCGAACTCGGGGCTCGGAAAAGTAGCTACTTCTAAGTATTTTTCCCACTGAGAAACTTGCTTTCGGTGTTGAAAAACGTTTTCCCGAAACAACCGGGAAGCCGCCGAAGGGCCCAGCCCCAAAAAGTCGCCGCCCGACCAATAAAGCAGGTTGTGGCGGCACTCAAAACCAGGCTTGGAGAAGTTCGAAATTTCATAGGCGCTGTAGCCGCAAGCGTTTAAGCGCTCTTGGCCTTTTTCATAAAGATCAGCAGCCGCGTCATCCGAGGGGAGTCCTCCGTACAGTTTATGGCCGGGCTTCAACGTGAGGCTGTAAAAACTTAAGTGCGTTGGGTTCAAAGCCGCCAGTTCGTCAATATCCCTGAACAGGTCATCCAAAGTCTGTCCCGGTATTCCAAAAATCAGATCCAGGCTGAAGTTATCGAAACCCTGCTCGGTCAAAATCTTCGCCGCACTTCGAATGCTTTCTGCGGAGCCCCGCCTTTCCAACGTTTTAAGGTGCTTGGACTGGAAGCTCTGAGCTCCGAGACTGACCCGGTTCACATTGGTTCGAAGTCTGAGCCCTTCCACAAGGGCGGGGGTCACCGTTTCTGGGTTGGCTTCGATGGTCACTTCGGCACTGCCAGCGACAGCGAACGCTTTTTGGACGGTTGAAAATAGCTTCGCGAGACCGTCCATCGGCATCAGTGACGGGGTGCCGCCGCCGAAAAAAACACTCGTTACGGGCGGGAGAGGGCCGTTGCGCTTTAACCAATCGGAAGCGGTTTTAGCCTCCCAAGCGATTTTGTCGCCGATGCGCTGGAAGGCCTCCGTTGAACCCTCGGTGCTTGAGTAAAAATCGCAGTAAGAACACCGGTGCACACAAAAGGGGATATGGGCGTAGACTCCAAACACCGGCGTACGCTGCACTACGGGCTTTTGAGGGTCAAGCCTCGCAGCAAAAGAAAAAGCCTCATTATCGAACGAGAAGTCGATTAGAATTTAGGGGCTGTGCCGTACGGCACAGCCCCCAGTTCCTTCTCGGAAATGAAGTTTAGGGAGTGGCCCGATGCGTGCTTGGCTTGCTTTGAGTCTTTTGACCACCCAACTCTGCGGACAAAATGCCGCTGGGCCCAGGCCCTCGACCAACAAGCGCTTAGCAATGTACCGCGTCTTCTACCTTCCAGTGGAAATTACTTTCCAGCCTGGGCGGGACCTCAATTCCATCCTCCCTTACCGGGGAAGCCGCTTACTCGAGGCCCATGAACTCGTATCGATAGACTCAAAGTTGAGCGCATACCGGGGAACCTTAAAAAGTAAGTCCCTCCTGGAATCCTCCGAAGTCGCGCCCCGTCAAAGTAGGCGCCTGTCGGTGGGGCTCTATAGCCACCGAGTGCCATCGAATCGAAGCGCTGTCGAGGGGCTCTCAAAACAGGAGCGTGCTGAAATTGCCATAGCCTTAAAGGGGAAGGGTAAAGAAGTCGCCGAAGCCTTCGCCCAGCTGAGGCTACTCAAAAGTTTTGTCGACCCTTCGGAAGAAGGGTTGTTCAACTTTTTTATCGTTTCCGCCAGCTGGTGCGAGAGCAGCCGGGAATACCGCTTAATTCTTGAATCCTACCTCAAACATTTTGCGTCCAAAGAAGTCATCCTGCATTCGGTTCTTGTTGCAGATGACCAGAAGCAAATTTTCCAAAGCCCCCTCATCAAGGAGCTTTTCCCCCACCCCAAAGAATACTCTCACGACACGATCCCCCGTTTTATTGCGGTCGAGTGGAAAGACGGCCAGCCTCACGTTTGGGAAGAGGGAGATGCGCTAACAGAGCTGTACGAGCGGCACTTAGCGAACCACCGAGGTTTTCTGGAAAGCACCGATGCCCTTCAGGGAGCCAAGTGACAAAAAGTTTGAAAAAGCTCATGGCTCGAGGGGTTTTCCTAGGCACTTCCAGTTGGAAGTATGCCGGCTGGCAAGGTTGGCTCTACTCGAAAAAATATAAAACAAAAAAAAGTTTCAATGAGGACTGCCTAGTTGAATACGCTGAGCATTTCCCTGCGGTGGGGGTGGATCACACTTACTACACTTGGCCCAGCGAAAAACAATTCGCACAGTACCAGACTCAAACACCGCCCCACTTTCGGTTTTGCCTAAAGGCGACGGAAACCATTAGCGTTCTAAAGTACCCGAAGTTTCCAAGGTACGGGAAGCTAGCGGGCCTTTCCAACCCGCATTTTTTGGATGCGCCACTGTTCAAAGAGCGTTTCTTACGTCCCCTGGACGCTATTTCAGAAAAACTTGGCCCCATTCTCATTGAATTTTCTCAGTTCTACCCAGGCAGCTTCTCGTCGGGGAGAGAATTCATGGACAGACTGGATGCTTTCCTTAAACTCCTGGAAACGGAGCGTTCGTTCCGTTTCGCAGTGGAGATCCGAAACCAAACCTGGCTCACCCCCGAATACTTAAAAATGTTGGCGAGCCACTCTGTCGCGCACGTCCACAACAGCTGGACACGAATGCCTTCGTTGTCCGAGCAACTTGAACGCACCCAAGGCATTGCGTTTCCCTCTCTAGTCTCTCGCGTGCTGTTGCAGCCAGGGACCGATTATGACGAGGCTGTAGAAGCCTTCGCGCCCTACAGCGAAATCCAAACGCCGCAGCTTGGCCTAAGAAAGTCCGCTGCGGAGCTCATTTGCCGCGCCCTTCAGCTTAAAATCCCTGCGTACGTTTTTGTAAACAATCGGGCCGAGGGCTGTGCGCCAAAAACAATCGAAGCGATTGTAAAAATTGTCGAGCAAAGCCCGGAGTACAGCGAGTCCTAGCCCTACGAAACTACAAATTCCTCGCGGGGGTTGAAAGAAGAAGCACTTTTTAAACTTTCT
This sequence comes from Pseudomonadota bacterium, assembly GCA_031425635.1. GTDB lineage: Bacteria > Bdellovibrionota > FAC87 > UBA2466 > UBA2466 > JAIEOG01. The sequence continues at coordinate 2,148 of JANPJT010000346.1, read as the reverse complement.
GCCGCCTCCGTGTAGGCGGTGTCGGGATCTCTGGGGAGACGGATCTGCAGCTCAATTACTTGGTCGCCGGGAGCCGACGATTCCATCTTTTTTACTCCCTTTCCTCGAAGCTTCAGCCTTTGCCCGCTAGAGACGCCTCGGGGGATCTTCATCACTACTTTCCCATCCAGCGTCGGGACTTCTACTTCACCCCCTAAAACAGCCTCTGAAAAAGAAATCGGGAGGAGTAAAACGATATCGAGCCCTTCCCTCCGAAAAAAAGTGTGTGAACCCACGTCCAAAGAAAGAATGAGGTCTCCGTTGGGTCCCCCGTTCAAGCCCGGTTCCCCTTGCCCGCTGAGCTTAATCTTCGAGCCCGACTCTACCCCCGGTGGGATCTTCACTGTGACCCTTCTCCCGTCTGAAAAATCAATCGCTCGCTCACCGCCGCGGGCCGCTTCCAGAAAAGAAACCTGCACTCGCCCCTCTCGATCGCTCCCTCGTTGTAAGCTCGGGCCGCCGCGCCTTCCGCCAGCGCGCTGCCCACCGAAACCTGCCCCCCCGCCGAAAATTTCTTGAAACAGATCCCCAAGGCCAAAGTCACTGAAAGATTCATAATTGAACCCTTCGTTTTCGCTAGGCCACGATCCGGCTCGCGAAGGGCGGCGGCCTCGACTCGCCTTCATCTGATCGTACTGCGCGCGCTTTTTCTTATCTTTTAAAACTTCGTGCGCGAAGTTCACTTCTTTGAACTTTTGCTCTGCGGTTTTATCCCCCGGGTTTCTGTCGGGGTGGTGTTTTTTAGCGAGGCCTAAAAACGCCTTGCGAACCTCTGCGTCTGTCGCTTCTTTGGAGATACCTAAGATCTCGTATAGGTCTTTATCCACCATGACTGAATCCTTGTGCTTTCCGGCTGAAGTTAATACCCTTATTCAATATGGGCTCGATTTCCGGTTTGACCAGTGTCTTTCTGATCATCCTTCCCTTAGCCACTGCGCAGCCCGGGAAAAAGCACCAAAATAAACTAGGCGTGCTCCCTCCGGTCTCGTCCATCAAACCGAAAGTACCAGAAAAATCGCCTTTCGCTCAAGGGGTGGCTCCGCACCCCCGCTCCGGGCAGGCAGGAGCACCCGGCCACACCCTGCGCCACCCAACGTCCGCTGCCTCCAGTGAGTGCACGACTCGATTGCCTCTCGAAAAACTCTTCGAACAGCCCGAAGCGCGTTCCCCCGCACTGGCAGCCCGCGGGGTTTACTACCTTTCTGACCACCAGTTGAAGTTCCAAGTGAGCGCGGAAGGGCCTCCCCAAAAACTCGAGGAGAGTCGTGACCCTTCGTGGTTGAGGAGCACTCACCGAAACTTCTTTCCCGCTCTACAGCAAGGCGGCACCTGGTTTTATTGGAACTCACTCGACACCCCGCCCTCGACGCTCACAACGGCTTCCGCTTTAGTCGCGCCGTCAGAAACTTGGGCCGCGGCTTACGACAAAGAAAAAGCGCTTCTGTTTCGATGGGACTTAAAACACCAGACGAGGACGGCCCTTGCCCAGCTCGAAGGCGACTACCGCGTGCGGGCAATCTCGCCAGACGAGGGGTCGATAGCTCTGGTTTCCACAACCGACAGCCAAACCGCGCAGCTTATCGTTTGGCGTAAGGAGAGCCTCCACTTGGGGAGCCTTTCGCCGGATTCAGAAGTGGCTTTCACGGGGGATGGCACAGGCCTGTTTTTTCTCCGGTTGGGTTACCAGGGGCAAAAACAACTCATGTTTGTTTCGTTACAAACGAAAAGGACCAAACCGCTCACCGCCCTTCCCGCCGGCGTGAATGCTTTCGGACTGAGCCCAGACGGGACCAAACTGGTATTTACCAGTGACAAAGGCCCGTCTTCGGTTTTTGGCGGGTGGAAAGTATCAAAATCGGGCGCCCTTTTGAAGCCCCTGCGACTCCCTGAAGTGGACGGCACTGTGGAAGGGGATCCGGCGGTACTCGACGATGGAGAAGCGAGCGGAGTGAAATTTTTCTTCGCTCTTTCCACCCACACGCTTCCCCAAAGCATTTGGTTTTGGGATTCCGAGCGGGCCGAGCCTTGGACACTTTCAGGTGCCGTGCTGAAGGCTGCGGGGTGCGGCGCACAGCCTTTGCCGATAGGCTCCGAAGGAGTCGTTTTTAT
>JANPJT010000345.1:0-2334 GCA_031425635.1 Pseudomonadota bacterium | reverse complement strand
TTTGACAGCACCCGTTTGTGCGTCCCAATGTTTTGCGGTGTTGTCATTGGACGCCGTCACAATCGATCTGCCGTCGGGGGAGAACTGGGCGCTGGTAACGGAGTCAGTATGTCCCTGAAGCGTAAGGTAGAGATTCGCACTGGGCTGCACTTGCTGTTGCTCTTGCCCGACCACCACCCCGGTCCCAAACGCCCCACCCAAATAACTCCCGGCATAACAAAAAGCGCCGCTATCTTTCCTAGCTTCCCGGATAAACGAATGCGGGAAAAAGATAGGGCCACGAGACGCATCGACAGCGTCCCGCATAAATTGCGGCGTGTTGGGGTTCATGAGCGTTTCTACTAAAACACGCGCGCTATTTCTCTGCGCTTCGGGCATCACCGCTCTCAGCGCACGGTCATTGAACATCGTGTCTACAAACCGCTGCCGCATCAGGTCCTTTTCGCCTTCAGGTAAGCCCTTAAAAACGTCTTCTTCTAGCCGCTTTACGAGAGCGGATAGGCCTTCTGCTTCCAAGTCCTCTACGCCCGCTAACGCATAGAGCGTGTAAACTAGTTCCGAGCAGTACATCGGGGGGCAGTTTCCACCCTCGACTTTGCTGCACACTGCTTCAAAGCCTTTTTTCATGATCTCGGGCAACTTCGCTTTGCTCGCAGCTCGTTTCTTGCCTTCCACGTACACGTCCGTAGTGAGTGAGCTATCGTACTGGACTTTGCCCTGCATTTTCAGAGCAAGTTCTTTGACGCGCTTTAACACGTCTTCCGGTTTCTTCTCGCCGTAGAGCTTATTCTTACGCAGTTTCATCACATGGAAAGGCCCCGAAAAATTATAGGGGCCACCGTAACCTTGAGGGGAATCTAAGTGGTAGAACTTCCCGTCTTTGTCTTTCATCACAACGGCTGCGTGGGTCGTGCCCTCTTGGATGTGGCCTTGCAGGTTATTGGCCGAGGGCACGTCGTTCGAAGTACGAAAATACACTAAGACATCGCCTTCTTCTAAACAGGCATCAAGTTCAGCGAGAGTGTTGAGCGCGACAATGCCGCGGCCTTTTTGGTCGGGTAGTTCGCTAAAGTGCTGGGTTGCTTGGGCAGGGGCCATATCTTTATTTAAGTCGAACGAGTTATAGGGCTTGTTTTCTTTGAAGTAGGAAAGGGACTTTTTGGCGTCTTCTGCTTTAAGCGGCTTTGACTCGGGGCAGGGGCAGATGCCTGCGCCTGGTGCCGCTTCTTGGTGGCGGGTGGAGATGAGCTTTGCGGGTTTTTCTTTGGCGTGTTTGGCGGGGGGTTCTGCTTGTGCGGTGATGGCTAGAAGCAGGGTGAGGAGTGTTTTCATGAGAGATATTTTAGCATGGTTTCGGGGAGAGGGCTTGCCGTGGTGGTACGCCCGCGCGTTTCCTCCATCGTTGCGAGGCGCGCAGCGCAGAAGCAACCTTTGGCCGGTGCAAATCGAGCGACAAAGTTTTACCTCCACCCTCGGTATATTGTGCTTAGATGCTCGATTGCCTCCGGCGGCCCCAAATTGAAAACCCCACCCATGTGGTAAATCGTTGGGCGGCTTTCCCGGGATGGCGGTGGATGCGCGGGCGGGGACGCGGGAACTTAGGGGAGCGGCGGTTAGAATGTTGTTGACGACGTAATGCGGGAAATTCTTTTTGGGTTTTCCGCTTTGAAAGGTGCTCTGTAGCGACCTTCTTTTTCTCAAGGTTAGCGTTTATGGCGTTTGGATTTGCTGGGGCTTGGCGCGGTGTTAGGGCTTTGGCTGGTTTTGATTTGCTGGCATCGTGCTGCAAAAAAAGGGCTGACTAAAACGCGTGTTAACTTGTTTTCTTTTGAGGAGTTATTTCATGTTGTTTCGAAGTCGATTTGCAGCCCTAGATGCCCAGTCCGATGAAAAACTTTTATCTTTGTTTGCTCGTTTGCTTGGTCGAGAGAATAAACGCAAGGCAGAGTTTCTCATTTTCGTAAGCGTTATCGATGCGCGCCGGCTTTACGCCAAAGAAGGCTTTTCGAGTTTCTTTTCGTTTTTGACCGAAAAGTATGGGTTCTCTGAAAGCTCTGCCTTAAAACGTATTCAAGTAAGCCGCCTGGCGCACCGGTACCCGTTTCTCTTTGATGACATTGCTAAAGGCAAAAGAACATTGAGCGCTTTGAGTCGGCTTGCCCCCTTTGTTACCGATGCCAATGCCCACCTGCTTTTTCCAGAGTCCCTGGGTAAAAGCGTTCGAGAGGTTGAAAGGCTTTTGGCTAGGCGCTTTCCTGAAGAAGCGACTCCAGATCGATTGGTAAAGCCTATTAGGCCCTTAAGCGAAGATAAAGTGCAGGTGTCTTTCAGTGC
>JANPJT010000344.1:0-4814 GCA_031425635.1 Pseudomonadota bacterium | reverse complement strand
ACTTTCGGGAACGCCATCAGCTCTTCTATATGGAAAAGCGCCTCTTCAATGGCGAACGGATCAAGGCCCAAGCTGTCTTCGAAAAGCGAAAGGTTCACCGAAAGCATTCTCGCTTCGTAATGGAGCGGCTCTACCCTGAGCGCTTCGTCCAAGTGGGTTCGAATGGATTGCCCGAAGGCCTGCGGCCCCAGCGTCCAGTAAATTTTGGCAGCCATAAAATGGCGGTTGGCTCGCTCGTCGGGCGAAAGCGTGATTTTGAGAAGCTGGCGCGTGATGGCTGCAAGCTTGGTGTGGGCGGATTCCTCACTGCCGGCAAGTTGCAGAATCCGCGAAGGGCATGGCTTCTTTTCCGACCCGAAGGAGGCGTGCGGAAACGCGAGGCAAAATGAAGCGAAAAGAACACTAAGAGCGGATTTCAGCAAGTGTGTCGGTTCCTGAGAGTTAATGAAAGACCGCTGCAGCTACTACAGATAAAAAATGAAATCAAGAATCTTGCTGGTAAAACGGTTCAATCCGGTACTTTTCGCCCTCTAAGCCATGGATTTTTATCACACTTTGAATGCTTCGTTTTTGGTCCTCGCGCACGAGCTGAATGACGAGGCCCACGCTGCTAGCGACCCACTCGCGCAAGACACGCAGCGGAACCTCAATGCCAGCCATCAACACGAGGCTCTCCAACCTTCGCAAAGCGTCTTGGGGGGAGTTTGCGTGGAGAGTGCAGGCGCTGCCGCCGTGGCCCGAGTTCAGCGCTTGGAGCAGGTCCCACGCTTCATCACCGCGGCACTCACCGAGAACCAGCCTGTCGGGACGCATCCGCAAAGCGTTGCGAACCAGAGTCTTTAAGGTGACTTCCCCCAGGCCGTCGGGGTTGGCTGAACGGGCTTCCAAGTAAACGCAGTGGGGGTGCGCCACTTGAATCTCGCTTGTCTCCTCGAGGATCAGCACTCTTTCGCTGGTCGGCACTGTCTCGAGCAGCCGTGAGAGGAAAGTCGTCTTGCCTGAGCCGGTCCCGCCCGAAATAAGCACCGAGCACCCCTTTTGAAAATGGGCTTGGATTTGCTCAATAATGTCTGCTGGCCCGAAGGAGCTCAAAGGGGCTTGCACGCTTTCCCTTCCTTTTCGGATACTCAGCACGGGCCCCGCGACCGCAATGGGCGGAAGCACTAAATGGAAACGAGTCCCGTCGATGAGCCGCCCATCGAAGTAGGGTTTGGTGGCGTCCAGACGCTTGCCGAGCGGAACCAGGATCCTTTCGATGAACGCTGCAAACTCGGAGCGGTTTGAAAACGGTGGAACAACGGAAACCAAATTCCCGCCCCGCTCCAGGTAGGCCGATTGATTCCCGTTGATGAGAACGTCCGTGACTTGGGGATCCTGCAGCCACTCTAAAATAGGCGCAGCGGCGCCTAAAAACTGATCTTCCATGGTGCGGATCACGGGGCTAAATCCTCTTTATGGAACTTGCCCTCAAAGCTTGACCAGGTTTCTAGATTCTGGCGCCGGGTAGCCAAAGAGAGAGTGACTGCAATGAGGATTTCGTGGGCTTCCGACGCCATCGAGTGGTTTTTGAAAACCATCCCTAGCAACGGGATATCCCGTAAAAGCGGCACTCCTTCGTCTCTGCGCGACTGGACCTGGCGCACGAGCCCCGAGAGAAGCACCGTCTCCCCATCAATGGAGCTGACTTTCGTGGACAGCTTTCTTCGGTTCAGGGCCGGCACACCCGAAATAGCCTGCGCCGAATTGATTTCACTCAGCTCTACGTAAATGTCGGACTGCCAATAGTAGGAATCGATCGTCTCGGGCCGTACTTTCACCTGCAGTCCGAAAGGTTTCCATTCGACATGCTGCTGTAGCCTGCCGTAATTTTCTGAAGTGGTTGGCACAGGTATCTCGCCCCCGCTACTAAACTCGGCTTCCTCAGACGCGCGCACATACAAAACGGGACTGGCCAGAAGCTTTGCTTTGCCTTCTTTGACGATGTTTTGCAGCCAGCCCTTGGCGGAACTAAGGCCGAGGCTAGACGTGACGAGCGCGCCTGCTTGAGACCCTATGACTTGAGCCGCCGGCGATACGGAGAGTGTCTCTGGCCAGTGGAAACCGTTCTCCTGGTTGGAATTTGAGTCGAGTTCTAGAAACTCGACGGCCACACGGACAAGGTGCTTCGAGTGCGCGCCCAAGCTTGCAGCAACGACTTCAATAGAATACGCGCGTTCGGTTCCGTCGGTGGACCATGTGCGAAGAACTGTTTGGCCTTTTTTCTTTGCGGTGATTAAGACCCGGTCGTTTTGCACCGCCCTCGCCCGGGCGACTTTGGGATTAGCCAACGCCGCCCGGTGAAGGTCAGTGACTGGGATTGTTTGGCTCGTGCCCTCGGGGAGAAGGACACGCTCCATCGGGACTGGGGCATTTGGCAAAGATCGGGGGAGATCGCTTGCCAAAACTTTGTAAAACAAAAGATCAAACACTCTGCTCGGTCTATGCAATCGGGGCCAAACGGGGGCTTATAACCCTTTGAGCCCGAGAGCATTCTCACTATTGACCGACCGAAGGAAATTTCGGTTAGCAGAGTGGTCAGCCACATTCGAAAATTCGCTGACGTAATAATCTTCGAAAGAGCCGCCAGCATGAGTTACTCCGACCACTTCAAGGTTGCTTCCCGAAATCTTAAGAAGCGGGCCACCGGAATCGCCAAAGCAAGTGCCGGCTTGGTTCGCATCCCCGATGACTCGTCGAGAAGCGCTGACTTTGGGAGTGAGCAAGTGCAAGTAATCGTCTTTAGCGGCAATCCGGTTTGTGCCCGCGCGCTTGACGCCTGAACCTTTGCGGGTTTCGACGTTGCTGCACCCGAAGCCGACGACAGCCACTGCGTCTCCGACTGCGGCAGCGTCACCGAATGAGTAGATTTCGCTGCCGAGGGTGGTGATATCCGAACTGAATATAAGCAGGCTGATATCGCTTGGGTCATCGATTGAACCGTTACCGAAACGCTCTACTTGCGAAGTTTTGAAGTCGCCTCGGTTGCTTCGGACAGTGTATTCGCCGCTTGCGAGCACGCAGTGGGTTGCAGTGAGCACTGCTTTGGGGCTAACAATCGCACCAGTGCACAGCCCGAGGCCGCCTGGTGAAAGAACCATCACGACGCCCGGGTATTCATTGGTAATGCTGCTGGCGCGGCCTGCGGCGTCTGGAATGGCGCTCGTGGAAAATGGGCTTTTGGCGCAGCCAACCGAAATCAAGGCGATAGCGAGAAGAAACAAGGACAGAACAGTCCTGCTTACGTACATCATAGGAACCCCAGTTGTATTATTTTGTGTGCGGCTTTGCGTAAGGCGCTTAAGAGCCACCAACCCCGAAGACGGTGGCTTTTACTTCGCTTTACTCCCCGAAACCGAACAATTACTAGAAGTTGCAAGAGGAAGACCACTTTGCGAGCAAGGAGGCTAAAAGCTTGAAGGCAGGGACCTTTTTTGCCAGTTTGTAGAAAAGATGGACAGCCGATGAAGGATTCGACAGGTGACGAACTAATAGCCAACCGCTCAGTGGGTTTGGTTAAACCATTGAAACGTTGAGATAATCGGCTGCGATTGCTAGACGCTGGCGCGTATAAACGGCTAGATAAGAGTAACTATCAGTAACCCTTACTTGTTTAGTCATGAAGCAGCTTCCGTCCGCCTGAATAGAAAACACTTTTTGATTTAAGTCGGGTTCTTTCCGTGTAGGGAGTCCTAGGCGCCCCCGGGCCCGTTTTGGCCGGGTCGGTAGGGTGGGGCTCAGCCCCGCCTTCGCATAAAACTGGTATGCCATTCGGAACCGCCCCAGAATCTAGCGTTTGTCCTGCCTATCCGTATACACAACGACGGCACTGATAAAGTCGCGATCAGCCTGGCTTAGTATGTGCACAGTCATAGGCGGTGAGAAAAGTATGGTTCATCGCCTTGGTTTTATTGTCGACGGAGTTCTCGGTTGTATTTCCGGAACACGTAACTACTAAAACCCCCGGCACCGGGCAGGCTAGCGATTCGCCCGGCAATACTATCTGGGATTCCCACATTTCCTATCAAGGCTTCGTCGTCAAGGAAGACCCCTTTGGAGGGATCGATGCAACTTTTATAATGCCTAACGAGCATCGACCCCATTTGTGGAAGCCATGCCTAAAATCTCTAAAGGGTACCTATATTGGCGTAGGCAGTGGCTTGCGGGCATTAAGTAACGCGGCCCTTGGCGACTTCGAGGACATTGTTCAATTTGATTACGATTTGGGAATTAGCGCGTTTAACCGGATCAACTTGGAGTTGATTAAACGGGCGAAAATCCGGCATGAATATTTAAGTTTGCTTTATACGGGCGCGATTCAAGAGGACCTCATCGCACAAAAGCCCCTCGAAGATCGGGCTTTTGTAGCGGAACTATTGAAGCGAGCGAGTCAGAAGGAATACAATTCTAAGTACAAAAAGTTGGGTTTGAATCTCCCCGAGTTTTCGGCCGAGTATTCCAAGTACATTGATCAGCGCTCTAAAGAGATAAATGGATTCATTGCCGTAAGTCCTTCGAAAACGATGTTTGATATTTTAGAAGGCAAGGTCCACCTTCCCGACAGGCTGGGGGGCCTGATTTATGCCTTTGAGAAGGGTGAGGCTTGGCAGAGCACGATCGTGGGCGATGACGCCTTATATCAGCGCATCCGCCGGAAAGTACTCGACGGAAAAGTCACGATCGTAACGGGCGATCTGGTAGGAAGCGAAGCGATGCGTACCCTGGGCAATGCGCTTCGAAAAAGCGGTAAAAGGGTAGGGGCTCTGGACATTTCAAAC
>JANPJT010000343.1:0-5940 GCA_031425635.1 Pseudomonadota bacterium | reverse complement strand
GCGATCTCCTCCGGGTCCGCCCGCGGCAAGCAGCTCCCCCTGCTCAGGACATTAAAGTAACCATGAACTACGTCGAGTTGAGCAATGAGTACAACCGCTCGTTCAACTTTCATTGGGCGCCCATGGCGACAGACTCTAGCGCGTTGCGGTTTGATACTTCAGCAGGTGAAGTCACGGGTACGCTCGTCGCAGCCATTTCATCGCTTTTGCCAAAGCTCAATTCCGCAAGGGATCATGGGCATGCGAAAATTTTGAGAGAGCAAACGGTTATCGTGAAAGACAGAGCCGACGCGCCCGCCGTGATCGAAAGCTCCGTGCGGTACTACTCTCAAATCACAGGGCCTACCGGCGTGCCTCAGCTCCAAGAAATCCCCATCAACAACGTCACCAAAGTGAAAGCAGCGACGATACCGGGGAGCGACGCAATCGATGTAGGGATACAAATCCAGTTGGCGACCGTGCTTGGCTTAAACGCAGGAGTCCCGATCATTGCAAACAACTCGTTGCAGACGCAAGTAACGATCAAAAACGGCGACTCTGCAGCGCTCGGAGGCAACGCGATCGAACAGTCTCTGTCTGGCTACAACCGCGAGCCGCAGCAGAATGCGGCAGCAAGCCAGTTCCAGCAGCAAGGCCCTCAAACGCAGCTGTTTAACCTCCAGCGATCGAAGAGCTTCAAGCGGGATAAACAGCAATACGTTATCTTCGTTACCCCTGAAGTGATTCGGACTGCCAGCAGCGGGACAGAAGACATCACCCGAAAGTTTCGGTTGAAAGCGGGAGAACAGTAAGGGTGGCAACTTCGCACGTCATAGCGATTGTCGGAGGCAAGGGCGGCGTGGGTAAATCCACGTTTGCCGTCAACTTTGCGATTGCGACCGCTATCGACACCAAAGGCAAAGTCATTTTAGTAGACGCCGATCCGAGGGCATGTGGAGATATCGGGCTACTGATTGGCGCAAAGCCCAAGCGAACCATCCTTGAGTTGGGGCAGCATGAAGGCCGGGTCGACGCAAACGCTATGATGGGCTACGTCTCTCCCCATGCCTCGGGGATCCATTTCATGCCGAATGTGCTTGAACCTGAGCAGCTTAGCTCGCTGACCCCCGAGCATGTAGGCAAAGCCCTTGGGCACTTAAAGAACTTCTATAATACGATCATTCTCGATCTTGGTTCCGACTTGGATGCATGCGGCGTTAAGGCGCTCGAGAACTCCACGGCCATTTTTGTGATCACGATGCCCGAAATTTTGGTGCTCCACCACACTCGAAAGGTGATTGAGCGGATCCAGAACCTGCTTTTCCCCATGGAAATGATCAAAGTCGTTTTGAACCGTTTTACTGCGCGTAACGGTATCGCGCCCCAAATGGTGCAGAACAACCTAAAAAAGCAGGTCCTCGCGGTGATCCCAGAAGACGAAGCGACTGCCATCCAGTCGATGACCAAAGCCCAGTCATTCATTCTGGCGGCCCCGCGCACCGAGATCACAAAAAGCTACTTCATGTTGTCTCGCACGCTGACAGACACCAAACTCCTCGAAAAACTGTCCGAGATCAAAAAGCCCTCCGACGCCGCTTCTAAAATGAGCAGCGCACGCCCGGGCGCGCCTAAAGCTCCGGTCAACGCACAAGTCGTTTACGATCGCAGCCAGCTCAAAGATGAGAAGCCAGCCGATCAGTGGTCGGGTCTTAAGCAACGGATCCACAAGCAGCTCATTGAAACCATGGATTTGAAGAAAGTAGACACCGAAACGGGCAACGATTCTAAGAAGAAAGCAGTTCTAAGAGAGAAAACCAAAACGGTCGTCGTGGAGCTACTCGATCGTGAAGAACACCCTTACCGCTCTCGCGAAGAGATCCAGAAGCTTGTGAAGGAAATTCTGGACGAAGCTCTAGAATTGGGCCCCCTCCAAGATTTGCTCGCCGACGATAGCGTCAACGAGATCATGGTGAACCGCAAAGACCAGATCTATGTGGAACGGAGCGGAAAGCTCGTGCTCTCGGGCGCGACTTTCTCTGGAAACCAGCAGCTCCTTGGCGTGATCGAACGTATCGTCTCGCCACTGGGAAGACGAATCGACGAAAAAACCCCTTATGTGGATGCCCGTTTGCCGGATGGTTCGCGGGTCCATGCGATCATTCCGCCGCTATCTATTCAAGGGCCGATGCTCACCATTCGAAAGTTTTCCAAGAACCGCCTGACCTACAAGGATCTTGTGAAATACGGATCCATGACAGAAGAAATGGCGGATTTTCTGCGCGCGTGCATCGAAGCCCGCCTCAACTGCATTATCTCGGGCGGCACAGGCTCCGGGAAAACCACTCTCTTGAACGTGCTTGCGGCTTTCATCCCTGCTAGTGAGCGTATTCTCACGGTAGAAGATGCGGCGGAACTCCAGCTACCACAAGAGCACTGGGGACGGCTGGAGACCCGGCCTGCCAACATTGAAGGCAAAGGGGAAGTAAGTATCCGAGAACTCGTGCGCAACACGCTTCGGATGCGCCCCGATCGCATTGTCGTAGGCGAGTGCCGAGCCGGCGAAGCGCTCGATATGTTGCAAGCGATGAATACGGGACATGATGGCAGCATGACCACCGTGCATTCCAATACGCCCAGAGACTGCATCGCGCGGCTAGAAACCCTCGTGATGATGGCGGGAATGGATTTACCCGCCAAAGCAATCCGCGAACAGATCGCAAGCGCTGTAAACCTCGTCGTGCAGCAAAGCCGGCTTTCCGATGGCTCGCGAAAAGTGACTTCGATAACGGAAATTGTGGGCATGCAGGGCGAAGTGGTCACCATGCAGGAGATTTTTGGTTTTAGAAAAACCGGCATGGACAAGAACCGCAAGGTCATTGGAAAGTTTGTGGCAACCGGCTTCATTCCCAAGTTTATTGACGAACTAGAACAGCAAGGGATTAAAATCCCGCGCGGCATTTTCTCAGTTTCTTGAAAAAGGGTTGATATGCTTTCGCCTGTACTAAAACTTCTGTCTATCGGCTGGGTCGGAGGTGTGATCCTCGTGGGCCTTTGGTCCAATGGCGACCGCCTGTACTCTTGGATCGGCGCCAAGCTTCAAAATGAATGCGAAGCGATGGTCGCCAAACTGGACATGATGTTCATTGAAATTTCGATCGACCGAGCCATGCGATTTTACGCTGGCTACCTGATTGGGCTCTTCGTCCTTGGCGTCTTACTCCTCTGGCCATCGGTGGGGGGCGGGTTTTTTATCGGGCTCGTGTTTGTTTATGCCGGCTGGAAAATCCCCGGAAAAGTAATCAACATTTTGCACAAACGCCGCATCACTCGCTTCGTAATGCAAATGGTCGATGGGTTGTCGCTTATGTCTAACGCGATGCGCTCGGGACTGAACGTCCCGCAAGCGCTGCAGCTTGTGACGGACGAGTTACCAAACCCCATCTCTCAAGAATTTACGTTAGTGCTCTCCCAAAACAAATTGGGAGTCACCCTGGAAGATGCCATGAGCAATCTTTCCGTGCGAATGACACACGACGATATCGAGATGTTTACGACCAGCGTTAACATTTTGAAGGAAACCGGCGGAAACCTGGCCGAAACATTCGACAGTATTTCCTACACCATACGAGAGCGCATCAAAATCGAATCGAAGATCCAGGCAATGACAGCGCAAGGTGTCATGCAAGGGGTCATCGTTGTGCTGATGCCTTTTGCTTTGGGCGCCATTCTCTACTCCATCGATCCGGAACGCATTCGGCCCATGTTTACTACTATCCCAGGGTGGGCAATGCTTTTAGTGATGATGAGCCTTCAGGCGATTGGCGCGTTCACTATCTGGAAGATAGTCCAAGTTCGGGTATAATGAGCGTATCCTAACGGAGGCTCACACCATTGCGCTCAATCACAATCGCTCTTAGCATATTTTTTTCGTTTACCGGTCACGCACTCACAGTGAATCGACTGAATGGCAGCGCAAGCGTCATTTACCTCGATTTCAACGTGCCCGGTGCGGTTCTCCCTTTGGAGCTTGCGCGCACTTACAACTCCATTACTGCCGCCTCGGAGCAGAAGGGCTGGCTCGGAGCTTTCGGTTGGGGCTGGACCTCACCTTTTGAGACCACTCTCACGGTCACGCCCGACCGCAATGTGCTCTTAAGAGACGGGGCCAATGGGAACACCGTTCTGTTCCGCCCTGAGAATGAAGATCCCGGAGTCATGGCATCGTTCATCAGTGAAGTGAAAGCCGAATATTTCAAAAAGGAAAAAAATCGAAAATTCAATGCAAGCGAACTTTCCAAACTTTCACTGCCACCGAAAATCGAAAACCGGCTGAAGAAGGATCCCGAGTTTCGATCTGAAACCGCTTCTAAATACGGGATAAAAAGTGAAATTCCCACAGGCCAAGTCCTCATTTCTTCTGAATTTGGATACCAAACGATTTTTCAAAAAGGCGAGCAGTGGGTTCGAACACGAGATGGAATTACTCAAGTGTTCGACAAGGATGGCCGTTTGGTGAAACAAATTGACAAGAACGGCTTCTTTTTTACTTATTCCTATTCACCGAGCCAAAAGTTTCAGTTGGAGCTGATTTCGGATGCCAACCGGACCATGAGCTTGCGTTTTAAGTGGCGCAACGACCGAGTAGTCGAAGCAGTCGACAACAAAGGCAATCGTGCTTCCTATGCTTACGATTCGAGCAATAACTTGGTGCAGGTCACTGACTCCAATCGCCAGACTTACCGGTACCAGTTCACGAACAAGAAGTTCCCCCACCTACTGACTAAAATTGATTACGTCAGCGAAAGCACCGTCGATAAACCGGTCTTCAGAGAAATTCGGTACGACGATAGCGCTCTCGTGACTTTTCATCATGAAAAAGATGGGGCGGAAACCACCTACACTTACGGTAAGCTGCCTCGCGACCCGGAAAACAACTTTTGGACTCGGTCGGTAAGGATTTTCGGAGGGGCTAAAGAAGAAACCTACGATGAGTTTCTTATTATGGCCCGGCCCGATGGGACCAAGTACCTCCACAAGCAAGACAACAAGACAGGGTCGACATCGACTTCCACCGTTTTCACTCCCTGCTGCGGCAAACCGGCGGAAATCACTAAGAACGGCGCTACGACCGTTTTCAAGTACTACGGCAACGGGCTCTTGAAGGAACGGGTCGGACCGAAAGAAGACATCAAAATTGAGTACGAGCCGCGCTGGAAAAAAGTGACTCGAGTGACGCAAAATGGCGTGTTGTCCGAATACTCCTACGACGCTCGCGGAAACCTGATCCGGGCCACCAATAGCAAGAACGAAAAGGTAGGCTTAAAGTACGATTCCAACGGCCGTATCCTCGAAATGACCGATGCCGCTGGAAAAGTAATTTCGTTTAAATACGGAGATATTGGAAAACCGATTTTCATTTCACAGGCAGGGGTAGGAGCCATCCGGATTGCTTACGATGCGCAAGGCCGGATCAAAAACGCTGAGACTGTCAAAGAATCGAAGAACCGCACTCCTAGCAAAGAGGACTCGCGAGAAGTCGTGCGCAAAGTGATGTTAGGGTTTCAAATCCTTTTGGATGTCATCCGTCCCGCAGGGATGGGAATGAACTTGGGGTAAAAATGAAAAAGCCCGATTTCGAAAAGCTAAAAAAGCAAGCAACCGATCTGAAAGACAAGGCTTCCGAACTTGGATCCGAGGCAGCTAAAACAGCCAACGGCATTCGAAAGGGTGTCCAAACCGGCTTTGAAGCGTCGAAGTTTGCTTTTAAGAAGGCTGGGGAAGTGATCAACAAAGATACTTTAAGTACCAGTATCGACGCAGTAGCGAAAGGCGCCGAGGTCGTTGGTAAGTCGCTTGAAAAAGCATCGAACTCCCTTAAGAAAGTAAGCAAAAACCTGAAGGGCAAATAGCCAATTGTTCTGCACGAGCCTTAAAGGGAAGACGGTGGTTCTGCGGCATACT
>JANPJT010000342.1:0-12770 GCA_031425635.1 Pseudomonadota bacterium | reverse complement strand
AACGTCGGCTGCATTCCCTCAAAGGCGCTGATCTATGCAGCGAACCAGCACCACAAAACGAAGCATGAGTTTGCGGAAATGGGGATCGACGTCTCCGGGGTGACTGTAAACCCTAAAAAAATGCAGGAGTGGAAAGCAGGAGTCGTTAAGAAACTCACGGGCGGGGTCGCCGGACTTCTGAAGTCGAATAAAGTGGAAATGTTCAAAGGGACCGCCACGTTCAAAGACGCTAAGACGATCGAAGTAAAAACCGATACAGGAGTGGAAACCATCACTGCTCCACATTTCGTTGTCGCGACGGGCTCTCGGCCTATTGAGATCCCTATTCTGAAGTACAATGGCAAAAACATTATCGACTCTACGGGCGCTCTTGAACTCCAGGAAATCCCTAAAAGTTTCGTCGTCATTGGCGGGGGCTTCATTGGTCTTGAAATCGGCACCGCGTTTGCAAAGTTGGGCAGCGATGTGACGATTGTCGAAGCGATGCCTCAGCTGCTTGCTTCAGTCGATTCGGAACTCGTCGCCGTCGTAGAGAAAAAAGCGAAGAAAATGGGCATCAAAGTGATGACCAATACGAAAGCAGTAGGGCTCAAAGAAACCGATCCCAAAGCAAGCGCCTTGTTGCACCTTGAAGTGGAAGGTGCCGACAAAACGCGCGTGACGCTCGAAGCAACCCACATCTTGGTTTCGGCGGGGAGAAAGCCCAATTCCGAAGGGCTAGGCCTTGAGAAGCTGGGAGTAAAGCTAGACGCCAGGGGCAATGTGCTGGTGAACAACGAAAGTAAAACAGGCGTTGCTGGAATTTACGCGATTGGCGACGTCGCGGGAGCCCCGCAGCTAGCGCACCGTGCTTCCATGGACGGGCTTCTAGCAGCAGCTTCCATTGCGGGAGAGAAGTCCTTTAAAGATTACAAGACAGTCCCTTGGGCCGTGTTTTGTGATCCCGAAATTGCGGTTTGTGGGTTAACTGAAAAAGAAGCGACTGAAAAAGGCATTAAGTTCAAAGTTGGGAAATTCCCTTTTGCCGCAAACGGCCGCGCGCTTTCGACCAACGAGGCCGACGGGTTCATTAAGGTGCTTGTCTCTGAGCAGAACGAAACTATCCTCGGCGTGCACATGGTAGGGCCCGAAGTTTCAAACCTGATTGCAGAAGCGGCACTCGCGGTGGAAATGGGAGCGACAGCGGAAGACATCATCCGGACGATCCACACGCACCCTACCCTTCCTGAAGCTTTCCCGGAAGCTGTGGAAGCGGCAGTGTTTCAGCCGATCCATATTTTTAAGCCGCCAACGGGAGCAAGCAAGCACCGTGCTTCAAGCGCTCACATCAACGCCTAAAGCCGAAGGCCAAGGGCTTCTCGTCGAAGACTGGGGCGTGGCCGCCTTCGACGAAGTGTACGAGAAGCAGCTTGAATTAGTCAGCCGCCGCAAGCGGTCGGAGTGCATGGATCGGTTGCTAGTGGGCGAGCACTTCGACATTTACACTTTCGGTAGGCGTTCGACTCCTTCCGATGTTTCGCTTCCGACGGCAGTGATTGAACGCGGCGGGGAAGCGACTTTCCATAACCCGGGACAGCTAGTGTGCTACCCGATCCTTAAGCTCGGAGAGTCGGAACGCGATCTCCACAAGTACTTGCGTCGGTTGGAGCAAGTGCTGATTGATGTGCTCTTTGACTTTGGCCTGAAAGCCGAGCGACGCCCCGGTGCGACGGGGGTTTGGGTGGTCGCCAAAGAAAAGAAAATCGCAAGCATTGGAGTCGCCGTTTCCTCTTGGGTGACTTACCACGGGACAGCGCTCAACGTTCACAACGACTTATCGGGTTTCTCCAAGATTTCCCCGTGCGGCTTTTCCAGTGAAGTCATGACTTCACTGGCCGAGGAGCTTGGTAGCTCGTGCCCTTCGATGGGCGAGGTAAAAGCGAGCTACTTGAATCACTTCTCAAGGGTATTTGCGCGTAAAATACAATGAATTTTTGTTTTCTTCCGCCCCGCTTTGATCCCCGCTAGACAGGTTTAGCGACGAACAACTTCCGAAGGACCGGGCTGTACCCCGGAGAAAAGAACCCAAGGTAGGTAATTGCGGCAATAATGGCCAGCGCCATGGGAAACCCACTTGGCTCCAGAATTGTGTGAACCATAAAAATATTGATCCCGATGGGGGCCAAAACCACCAAGGCGAGCGGTACGAAAAAGCCTGAGACGAGCGCCAAACCGCAGACGATTTCCGTAATCTTAAGGAGCATGAAGAAATACTTCGATGCGGCGAGTCCGGTAAAGAATGTCCCGAGATCTCCGGTCAGAGGCGGCGGGGACGAGAAGAAGAAAGCAATTCCCCCGAACAAAAATAGCGCACCCAAAAGTACTCGTACGACGGTTTGAACTTTGTGTTTCATTTGAATCCCCCGGCGATAAGACTATCGCTGGTCTATCGATAATGGAAATGGATTTCAGTAAGAGAGTGCCCTCCGCAAGGAGACTGCCAATGGCAAAAGAATAGAGACTAAACCGATTTGCAGCGGATCGACCGGCAAACGCTCCCCCTATAAATCAATGCAAACGCACTTATGTTTGGTCTGGAACGGTTTTATCGAGCCTTTATATCCTTGAATTGAGGCGAGCTTTTTTTGCGTCCCGTCGCCTGTGGCAAGCCTTGCTAGGCGTCGTTCCCAATCGCTTCCACGGGGCAGGCGGCCATTGCTTCTAAGCACTGGGTTTCTTCGGATTCGTTCTCGGGTTGTTTGAAAACGACGTCGTGATCGTTGCTTTCGGCTTCTTTGAAGTTCTGCGGAGCTGCTTCCGAGCATACGCTGCAAAGGATGCATTTCTTATCGACGTACCACTTGCCGGGGACGTTGTCTTCGTAGCGTTCAGTCTTCTCTGCCATGGGGGAACGTTATAGCACTTCTCGGCTATCGAGCCAAATGGTGACAGGACCGTCAGTTGCCAAGTCTAGGTGAAGGTCTGCCCCAAACGGGGTAGAAGCCACTTTGCCGGTTCCCATAATGCGCTCCATCGTCTGCACGAAATGCCCGTAGTACTCTTTTGCTCGGGCCTTGGTAGCTGCTTTGTCGAAACTCGGCCTGTTTCCGTACTTGCAGTCGGCATACAGCGTAAACTGGGACGCAAGAAGGTATTCCGCTCCCGTATCCGCTCCCGAAAGCGTGAGCTTTCCCTGCGGGTCCGAAAAGATGCGTAAAGTGCGGATTTTTTGAGCCATTTGCTCGATGATGACCAGCGAATCCGGCTCTTCAAAACCTGCAAAGCAAACCAATCCCTTTTTGGACAACGCGAGGCTTTTGTTTGGCACTCGCGGATCCACTGCCTGCGCACTCGTGACCCTTTGAATGAGTACTCTCATACTGGATTTCCTTCATGTTTTAGGTGTATTCCACCGGCCGTGCCGCCACTGCCTAGAAAGGTGACACCCCTATTTTAAGCCGAAAGAAGAAAAATTTCCCGTGTGATTTCAATATGGTGCGTCATTCCGCAGGGATTTCTGTCGATCTTCTAGACGGGCTGCCGGGATGCGCACTTCTAGGCCACACCCCCCGACTTTAGAATGAGTGCCTGATTGGGGGATTGGAACACCCGTTGCAATTACTTGCCTCAAAGAGAAGCAATTTGGTCTTCTCCTGTGTTCTTAAACGGGGTTGAGAAATGAAACGCCATTTGAATTTGAAGCGCCGGGTTTTGGTTGGAACCATTGGGTTTGCGTTGCTTGCATCCCTCACTGCGAAGGCGGAGTCCCGGGAAGACCACGCGAAAAACAAAGGCGGAGCGACTCGGCCTGGTAGCTCGGAGCCCGACTCCAAAGTGATTCCAGAAGTCGAAAGCCTTTTCACTCTGTTGGATAACGGAGAGCTAAAAGAAATCAAGACCCAGTTCTCTTCCGTTTCCGGGACCGTCACGGAGAAAACTTTGCCGCCGTCCGACATAGCGGATTTTACCAAGTACCTAGTGGAAGGCTACAAACGAAAGTTAGTTGAAATCGAAGCTTGTGAAACGAAGGCAGCCGATCCGATTGCAGTCCAGCTGGAAAAACTCCTGCTTGCTTATGTTGTCGAGCTTGAAAACGGTATTTTCGGAAAGCGCGTAGCAGACAGTTTAAAAAATGATCGAGCAAAGCCCGAGGCCAACCTAAAAGAAATGGTCGCGATCACGGCTCAGATCGAAAAGCTCTTGAAAGCTCGAGGCGAAAAATTCCCTGGTGCGAAAGCTTTCAAACCTTACGCCAGTGAATCTGAGCAAAAAATTTCCAAATGGCTTGGATCGTCTCTCACCAAATTTTTCGGAGAAGACCTTACTAAGCTCAGCGAATCTTTCGACCAAGCAAAAGATCCGAAGACCGAAGCGTTTGTAAAAGAGACCACGGCAGCTTTGGAAGATGCGAAAAAAACCAAAACGGCTGATCTGTGCAAGCTTGGCTACGTCCCGCCCTCAAATGGGGCGAATGCTACCAACCAAGTGACGGACGCGGGCCAAGGGCCAGCTACGGGCTCTCCTTCTGCTCCGACGGGAAATGCGGCTACCGATGGCGCAGCCGCCGATGCGGGCGGCGGATTAGCCGCTGTGGAACAATCCTTTTTGGACCAGATTGCAAAAGCGAAAGCCGACAAAGACGCGGAATCGCGCCAGCAAACGGCTCTTGCTCAGCAAGAATTAGAGCGCTTCCAAGCACGGCAAGATCAGCGGGAGCGAGAGCTACTCGAACTCCAAGAGCGCAAAGACGCGAGGGACGCCGAGCTAAAGCTTGAGACAGCACGGCTCGCCGCGGAAACAGCTCGGCAACAGAACCAGCAGCAGCAACAGCCTTCGACTCCTGTCATTGTTCCCCCCTCGGAGCAACAGCAGCCGAACTTTGACCAAGGCGATGATCAGCAACCACCGTTTGATCCTTACGCGAACCAACAACAAGGGAACCCAGGCGGCTTCATGATGCCCTACACGCCGCCTCCTGTGGCGCCGGTCATTTACCCACAGCAACCTTCTCAGTTTGCTCAGGAAGAGGACTTGCGCTCCAGAAACAACGGACTGTTTGGTAGCCAGCAGAACCCGAACGGGATGGTGAACCCTCAACAGGCGGGGCAGCTAACGGTTCAGCAGCTCTTGAATTCGGCGAGAGCCTTAGGGGGCCAGCAAGGCTTTTACGGGCCACAGCAGCAGGGAATTCAAGGGACCCAGCAAGGGCCGTTTTTCCAAGGCGGCAATGCCAACGCAATGAACTCTCGAATTTCCGCTTTTGCCTCCACGCAGCGAGGGCAGAATTCGCGGCCTCAGGGAGCAGTGGGAAGCCTAGCAAACCCTGTGAGCGGCCCAATGCAGCTCGCTGTTTCGCCTACGGGCCGGTCTAAAACCGTACCGAGCGATTTAAGAGGTCAGCTCGGCAATATTTAATTTTTCGGTGGCTTATCGTTCATTGGGATCAAGCGCTCTTCAAAGTGGAGCGCGTTTTGAGATACCTGGTAGGCTGGGATTTTGGAGTTACTTAAGGCCACAAAGTGGCTTAACGAAACTTCTTCGGCAATGGCCGCGCCGTCCCCGAGCACTGCAAAGGGGCCTACGGTGCTTCTCTCCCCGACCTGGCAGCCTTTTCCCAAAACGACCGGCGGGTTGAAAGTCACTCCCTGAGGCAAGTCTGTCCCGATAGGGGCCCAGACCCCTGCCCTTTTCTCTTCGTAGAGGCCAAACGTCTTCATAAATTCCCGAAGCGGGCCCTCGCCCTGGTGGAGGCTTGCCAGTAACTTCATCGACGTGCTCCACAACGTTCGAAGCTCGCCTGTGTCATACCAATAGCTATTTTCAATGAACCAACCGAAAAGGCGATCGGGTTTTTCCTTCATCAAAGCAGGGTACAAAACCTGGTTGATCCCACTCGGCGTTTCTTCGAGGTTTGAGAGCACTTCGTTTTCTAGAATATGGATTCCGGTAAAAATCCCCGTGCGCACGGGCGGTTTTGTTGTGAGCAAAGGCAGCGAGCAGAGGTGCCCTTCGCCGTCGGTACCCACTTTGGAATAAAACGCCTGGGCTTCGGAGTTCTCCCAAAGCAACATCGACGCCAGAGCACTCGATTCTTGGTGCTTTTTGATGAAAGGGCTTAAGTCAGTGTTGGTGATAAAATCGCAATTGATCAGGATAAGCGCGCCCCCTTCAAAAAAAGCTTCTGCTTTTTTTAAGCCGCCGCCGGTCCCGAGCAAAAGTTGCTCCCGAGAGTAAGATAGCTTCATGCCCCACTGATCGCCATTGCCCAGAAACGCTTCAATCTGCTCGGGTAAATGGTGGAGGTTGAGAATCACTTCCGTTACGCCTGACCGCTTTAAAAGAAAAAGCCCGTAGAGCACGTTCGGGATATTCAGCACGGGAACTAGCGGCTTAGGCAGTTTCTCAGTGATGGGAAGTAAGCGAGTTCCCAAGCCGGCTGCGAGCAGCATACCGCGAGCGATCGGAAGCGATTTTTTCTTCACGCGAGTTTCTCCTGAACTTTTTTAAGCCAGTGGACTAGCGGCAGAGTCGGGAGATTGGAGCCCAGTTGTTTTTGGAGTTCGATTGCTGATTCGAGGGCCGGTACGAGGTAAGGCAAGTGCGTGGATTTGCCTTGCCGAGTGTAAAACGAAGCAAAAGAGCCCGCTGCTTTGACGACTCTTTGGTACGCCACTTGGCGAAGGCGGTGGGGAAGCGTGGCCCAGTCGATTTTGCGCGAAAGCGGAAACGCGGAAAGGACTTTGCGGTAATGGGCGAGAAGCCCTTCGCGCTCGCTTTCGCTGAGCCCCACGTACGGATCATAGAGAAAACTCGCAAGGTCGTACTCAATGGGGCCGAGCCGCGCATCTTGGAAATCAATCACGCGAAGCTCTTCTTGGTGCACGAGCAGGTTTCTCGTGTGGTAGTCGCGGTGGCAAAAAACATCGGGCCCGAACGACGCAATGGTTTTACAGAAAGCCGTTACCGAGAGGTCTGCTTCCGCGGTGAGCCCACCTAAGCCCAAGTATTCTTTGCCGAGGCATTCAAGAGTGTAGTCGAATTCCTGTCGGTATTTGGCCGCATCGAACCGCCTTTCTGAAATAGGGAGATCGATGGGGACAGGGAAAGTCGAACCGTGAAGGCGAGCGAGCAGCCGAAGGGCATTTTCCAGCCAAGGTTGTTTTTCTTCCGGGTTTTCGATCAGCCGCATTTGCAAAAGTGTGTCGCCCAAGTCTTCCATGAGCAAAACTCCCAGCGTTTCATCGACTGAGAAAAAGGCGGGGACGGGAACTCCCTGCCCTTCTAGATACGCTTGATGCTTTGCGTAGTCTTTGCTAAGTGTCCACTGCGGCTCGTGAAGCAACACAAAACTCTTGCCCGCAACGTCTATTCGAAAGAAAGGGCGCGGGGATCCATCTCCCGCAAGAGCGAAGGCGCGAAACTCGGTGGGTAGTCGCTCTTTGGCTAGCCAGCCGGAGAGCCAAGCGCAGAGCGGTTCTGCTAGGGTTTTCTCAGGGGGTGCCATGATTATCCACAAGAGTATCCGGAATACTCAGTATTTTCAAGCATTTAAAACAGTTTCAGTATTGTGGAAAAAAAGCCGATCTACCATACTGAATGTACCCACTCAGTGCACATTCCTAGAATGAAACAGAAATCGAAAAACGGATTTTTCGCAAACGTTCTCTTATTGAGTGCCTTCGTCTGTTTTGTGGCCGCTTATTTTTTGCGAACGACTCCTATTGAAGAGCCTGTTTCAATCGCCCCGCCTCTCCCGGTAGTCTTAATCGCGCCTCCGGCGAAAAAATCGATCGCGAGCCCTGTTGTAAAGAAGAAAGCCCCAGCGCGAAAGCTTGCCGCTGCCACGGGTTGGGCTTCGAAGCGGAAAGTTCTGTCGTCTGCCTCAAAAGAAAGCCGTCGCCGCCAGCGTTTTATGGAGGCGGAGCTTTCTGCAGTCGACTTGGAAAACCGCGAAGGAACCAATTCGCTATCGCTTGAAGACGAAGCGCTCACGCTCGCGCTAGACAGCAGCTCTCCTTCTCCCGATCTGGGCGATTTGCGGACGAGTGAGACCCAAGTAGAAGTGGAGTTCCACGTTGGGGTTGGGCAAGACCTGGAAGTCCCTTACGTAGAAAAAATCGGGACCATTGTTCCCAACCGGTTTGAAGACTTGCGTACCAGCCTCGAAGCGATGAAAAACGACCCGCTGGTTTCTCCTCAGTTTATCGGTTTTACCACTCCAGAAATTGTTCGCCCGGCTGCTACTTTAAAGAGCAGTCGTCCAAAGCCAGCGAAGCGTGTCGCAACTTTGCCCGCTCCGGTGCCGCCACTCCCTATCGTACCAAGCCCGGTTTCGGCGGCGGCCCCTCCACGGCCGCCTGGCTCACTCAATCTCAGCCCACAGGTGGCGTCGCTGGGGCTCACCCCTGAGGTGGCTGCGCTCACCAGCCGTGCGAGCGCGCCTGCAGCTGAAAGTGTTTCCGCCGTGCCGGCGGATCCGTTGCCAAAACGCTCCGTGAGTACTCTGAATAGCCACGTTCAGCAGGACCCTTATGCATCGCTCGCAGCCTCTGCCTTTGACACCGATCTTTTCGGCCGGGTGTCTCTGGCCCCCGATTTAGACGCCTGGTTGACGAAAGAAAAAGGCCATATTGAGCTCTATTTGCAGCCGGTGAAGAGCCGAGACCCTCAGGGAACTCGCTTTCTCTCGTTCCATTTCCCGCAGGACTCCTTCAGAGAGTCGGCCGAAGTTCTTAAAGGCCGGTACCGACTGATCGCGGGAGTTTTCCGGCCCGGAGACATTGACAGCCCTTATGCAGAAATTGTTTATCCCGAGGAAATCAACGCACTGACCGCACGGAGTCAGGTGAAATTCTATCTTTCAACGCAGAACTTCAAAGTAGTGTCGAGCCCGAGCGGCGGTGAAAGAAACCGCGTGAAAATTTTCATTTCGTTGTTCCAAGGCGCATCAGCCGAGTACGACACTCCAACGTCGATAGCGGGGGCCGAAGTCAAAGTCCTCGGTTTTCCGGAATACGGCACTCTGCGGTCCGACTCGGAAGGGAACCTTGAGGTCCCTCACTTCCCCAGCCACTCCCAAATGATTGTTGAAGTGCGAGCGAAAGGTTACTACCGCACGTTCCGCACGGTCCCTGTTTTTGGCGGCGACGTGCATGTTCCGGTGTACATGGTCCAGAAGCACCAAGTAGCGCTGCTTGGCGCGCTCGTGCAGGCACCGCAGAACGAAAGCCTCTCCGTTGCCATGGGCCGAGTGTTCGACCCCGAGACCAGAAACCCTCTGGCAGGCCAGACGGTGGATTTGAAAGACCAACCCTCTAACCGCGGGCACTACTTCCAGTTTTTCGGTACGCCTGACACTACGAGGACTACGACGTCGACAGGCTTCTACAGCGACTTTAACATTCAACCCGCTTTCCGCTACTGGCTCCGGCCGGAATCCACGCAGCGCACGTTCCGGATGAACGTGGAAGCCTCGGCGGCCTACTACACGGAGTTGGGCCGTGGCGGATCCAAATCTTTTTTCGGTCGGCTGGTGGATGCGAACGGCGGCAAAGTGGTTGGCGCGAGCATTTGGCTGGTCGGCGACGAAGGGTTTGAAGCCGTCTCGGGCGATGACGGGGTGTTCGAGGTCCCCGGAATCGACTTTCCGAGCGGAGTGATCGCTTTGGATGTGAAAGCGCCTGGCTACCGGCTGACTCGCCACACGGTGGAGTGGAACCCCCGACAGACTGCGGCTACGAAAGACCTATTCATGGTCAAAGAGCATTTCGTCGAGCAAGGGTTAGAGCTAGCAAGGTCGCGTGTTTTTGGTCCGCCATCGAGGCAAAAGCAAGCGTCTGGTTCGATTATTGGTGGAGCGTATGGGAGTCTCTTCCAAGAAGAGGCCGGCTGTTTAGAAGTCGAGCTTTGGTCATCCAAACTCAATAAAGTAGTCGATTCGGAACACGGTCCCTACCCGTTAGTAGGCAGCAGCGAAAAACTCTGTGTGAGCCAAAGCCACCCCGGCTTTACCTACCTGAACCTTCCGCCAGCGGAGTATTTGTTGAAGTGGAAAAGCGCCTCGGGCAAGGCTTTGGGATCTCGCGTAGTACACGTGGGAATGGACAGAGATTCTGTTTGCGTTAACTAACGCTGGTTTCTAAACCTTCTGCCAAATCGAATAGGCTTTTCGAAAGCAAGTAGCAATTCCTCATCGTCTTTCTTGTGCAACGGAAAGATTTGATCTCGGTAAGCTTCGCTTAAGTTTGCGCTCAGGAACTGGGCGTAAAAGTTTTTTCCTGCAAACCCGAGCCCTGTGGGATCTTGCGCTTCTAAAAGACGCCCAATGCTTTTCGAACGGTATTTTCTCGATAGCCGCTGCAGCCGGCCCGCTCCCGAATTATAGGCTGTCACCGTGGTGCTCCAATCAGGCAGCATCGTTCGGAAAATTAAAAGCATTCTGGCGGCAGCACGCGTTTGCAAAAGCGGATCAGACCAGAGCTCTGGGTGATTGTGGCTAATGAACTGCTTAGCGGTGAGCGGCATAAACTGCCACATGCCCGTAGCGCCTACTTTGGAATAGGCTCGGGGGTTGAAAGAGGATTCCACAAAAGGGATCCTTCCCAATTCTACAGGGAGATCGAAACTTCTGAGTGTTGCCTCAATATAGGGCAAAAGTTCTTCAGAACGCTTCAGTGCCATGACAAATTCGTCTCTCTGTCCAGACTGCGATCGAATCGAGCCAATTTTACTGGCCGCCTCTGGCACGCTGAGCGCCCCGGCTCTCGAAAGCAGCGAGCGGAGTTGGTTTCGTTCCCAGGGCGAGAGCAAGCGGGTTTGGGTAATGCCGGCCGCTTCCGAAAGCTTCGCTTTCAGTTCTTTCTGGATCTCTCGCTCAAAACGGTAAAGACGATTCATGGCGCCTGCATCGGCTTTGGACGCTCGAAACAGCGGCGTGAAATCTGCGACACCGTAGACAATAGAAGGGTCGTTCCGATCGTGCAGAACGCGCATGTAGCTATTGTACTGAGTGTGGATCTTCATCCAAAAAAGCACTCTTTCGCGGATATCGTCGGTCACTTGGAAGTCAGCCGAAAGTTCCCCGCGCGGATCGAGGAGGTATTTTCGTAGCGAAGTCTCGGAGACGGTCCACGAGTCAGGGTGGAACTTAAGGCTCCCTGCGGGTGTTATTTCGGGGTTTACCTGCCATGACGGGTGAAAGAAATCCCACCCTTTGCTGGCTTGTTTCGTGGAAGCCGGAAGAGGTTCTTCGGAGTGCTTCGCTGGTGGGGGGGTCTCATGCAAAGGTTCAGTGGCTTCGTTTTCAGGGACCCAAACGGACTGTTGCACGGCGCCGTTTAGCACGACAAAGAAAAGGCAAATGACGACAAAAACTAAAGTCGCTTTCGGCTTGCGGGCCCAACTCGCCAACCGTCTTTTCCCGATTTTCAAAGCTTTTTTCAACCTGGGACTCCTCTTAAGCGCCGTTTTGCGTCACTTTCGGGCCTAATTTGGCAGCTTTGGTGCGGGGCCGCTGCGTAGGCGCTCACTCGGGGTCAGGTAGAGCAAGCTGTATGCCACGAGAGGACGCCACGTCTAGCCCCGGGCGACTAGTTCGACCTTTCGAAGCTCGGACATGGCCCGTTTGTAGCCAATCGTGACTACCGATTGAAGGGATTTCGCGTCCAAAGTGAAGTGGTCTCCAAAGAACATCTCCCGATCTTTGGGCTCTGGGTGAATAAACAAGTAGTGGAGACCTTCTTTGAACTCCAGGCGCTCCTGAAGTTTTTTCGAAAGCTCCGCAAAATGGGATTCTGGGTACGAATGCTCCTTAAAAAATTCTTTTACGATAGCCAGCGCGGCCACCTTATTCTCATGCGCTTTTCGGGCACCATACACTTTTTGTTCAATGGCCTGGTAAACAGCCTGGATAACGATCGCTGCCATCCCGTAGCCAAACAGCGATCCCGTTTCTTCTTTGTAATGGTACGGCTGGTGTGTGTACGAACAAATCAAAAGATCGCAGCCATTTTCTTTAGCCACATGGGTGGAAAGTGTCTCCCGGATCTCGCCATCAATATAGTACCGTCGGCTCCCGTCGGCTTGCGGGACCGCATACGGGGCGTAAATGGGCGGGAGCGACATCGAGGCCGCGACGGCGTCAGAAATGGGAGCGCTGGAGGAATACTGCGAGTACTCGTCGTACACTTTGTCCGTGCGGTATCGCCCGAAAATAACCTTTCTGGAATGGTCTAACTGCGTGCCCACAATAAAAAGGTCGGGCTCCAGCTCATGGAAGCGGTCCGTGGGCAAAACGTGCTCTTTCAAATAGCTCGCAAGGCCGCGAGTTGAAAAAAGGCCCGGGATTCTGAGGTTCTTTAAAAAAAACGACTCAAGGGTCCTCCCAAACACCGGGGACTGTTTCAGGTTTTTGAGGATCTGGCCTGGCTTCATCCAGTGGATCGTCAGCATGTCGGAGTAGGTAATTTTGGGGATTTCTCGGTGGGTTCCTGACACTTTGAATTCGGCGTCCTTGGCAAAGGAGTTGATGATGGATTCAATGCTGACGCCTGCTGCCAGCAGAGTCGTTATCAGTGCCCCGGCGCTGGATCCGACGTAGGTGGTGATTTGGTGGGGCGCGTATTTCGGTTTAGGGAAAGCCAGCGCATTGATGGGGACCGTTTCGGCGGATTTGCCACCGACAAAGGAAAAGCCTTTGTCGCGCAGCGCTAAACAAACTCCTATATGGAACGCTGCGGCCTTGGTCGCTCCGCCGCTACAAACAAGCCCCGCTTTAGAAAACTCAATGCGGG
>JANPJT010000341.1:0-4673 GCA_031425635.1 Pseudomonadota bacterium | reverse complement strand
CGTGAAAAGGATCCGGCGCCGAAGCTCCGGAATCTTAGTGAGACCCTCAACCGCCGCCAACGTTGCTCTCCTCTGCCGACTCGCCAGGTAGTTTTATTTCTTCTACCTGACCACCGGCTTGATTGATCTTCTGAGTTGCTGATTTAGAGAATTTGTGAGCTTTCACGATAAGCTTTTTGGTCAACGTCCCCTCGCCCAATATTTTTACGAGATCGGTTGCCGCCTTAATGAGCCCTGCTTTCACTAGCGCGGCCCCGTCCACAGTGTCCCCACTGCTAAACTGATTCTCCAAAGCAAAGAGGTTCACGAGACTAAAGTGCTTTTTAAAGGGGGAAGTGAAACCAAACTTGGGGAGGCGACGGTACAAAGGCATCTGTCCGCCCTCGAAACCACGAGGCCTTCCTTTCCCTGCTCGGGCTGTTTGCCCTTTTCCGCCACGGCCAGCTGTTTTTCCGAGTCCCGAACCCGTCCCACGACCGCGACGTATACGTTCTTTGCGTGAACCTGGTGAGGCCTGCAGATTGTCTAAGCCTAAAGCTAAATCCTGCGCCATTATTTACTCCTCTACTTCCGTCAGACTGACGAGATGCGGTACTTTCTTCACCATACCCCGGATGGCAGCGTTATCGACCACCACCTTTTTCTGGCGCAACTTCTTCAGTGCGAGCGTCCGCACGATCACTCGCATCCACTCCGGTGTTCCAATCGTGCTTCTTACTAATTCTAGTTGAACTTTTTTAGCCATGGCGTTCGCGCCTTCCTAACTATGCTGAATGCCCTTCAGACGCCAGGCCCCGCCGAATGTCGTCGGGGTTCCGCAGCGCTTGCAGACCGTTTAAGGTAGCCCGCACTAGATTGTGCGGGTTCGTTGTTCCAAAAGCCTTGGTAAGCGCATTGCGTACGCCTGCCATTTCGAGAACGGAGCGGCAAGCCCCACCGGCAATGACGCCTGTTCCTTCTGATGCTGGCCGAAGGAGAACCGAAGCTGCTCCAAACTTACCAATGACATCGTGTGGGAACGTGCCCTGTGCGAGAGGGATCTTAAACATATTTTTTCTCGCAGACTCTCCCGCCTTGCGGATAGCCTCGGGGACTTCACGGGCTTTTCCGAGGCCTATGCCTACGTGCCCATTCGAATCGCCTACCACTACGATGACGCTGAAGCTAAAGCGCCTTCCGCCTTTGACCACTTTCGCCACGCGGTTGATGTAAACAATGCGCTCTGCGAGATCCAACTCATTCGCGTTAATTCTTTGTTGCTTAATTGCCATTAGAAGTTAAGTCCTGCCTCTCTCGCTCCGTCCGCAATCGCCTTGATCCGACCATGGTAGTCGAAGCCATTTCGGTCGAAGAGAACTCTCTCCACCTTGCTCTCCACTGCTCGCTTACCAATGAGCGTCCCCAGGGACTTTGCGGCTTCGATGTTGTTCTTCGACTTCATGCCTTTAAAGCTTTCTTCCTTCGTATTCGCTTGGGTCAGCGTGTGGGCTTTTCCATCGTCTACCAGCTGCGCGTACAAATACTTATTGCTCCGGAATACAACCAAACGGACCACTTTTCCCTGGTGCCGCTGAATTTTCTTCCGAATACGGACTTTCCGCTTAAGCCGCGTGGCGGCTCTTTGGTTCGTAGAATTTCGAATAACCTTCGCCATGGCTTCCTCTTATTTTCCTGCGGTCTTACCCTGCTTTAGGGTAATGACCTCGCCGACGTACCGTATCCCCTTGCCTTTGTAAGGCTCTGGGGGCCGGACTTCCCGCAAACGCGAAGCAGTGACCCCAAGAAGGTCTTTGTCCGCTCCTTTTAAAGTAATTTTGGTATTCGCCTCAACTGCCGCCGTAATGCCTTCGGGTAGCGCGAATTCAACGGGGTGAGAGAAGCCGAGCTGCATATTGAGTTTGGTCCCCTGCGCTTGCGCGCGGTACCCGACCCCTTGCAACTCAAGCTGTTTCACATACCCTTCCGAACACCCCTTCACCATATTCGCGATCAAAGTGCGACTTAGGCCGTAAAGGCTTCGGACATCTGGATCCTCGGATAGGTTCTTCACCAGAATTTCATCCCCTTTGATTTCCAGGCCGACGGAATCGGGGATTGTTCGGCTCATTGTCCCCGCTTTTCCGCTCACTTGAAGCGCGGGTTTGTTGAACGTGATTTTAACACCTTGAGCAATTTTAATAGGTCTTTTACCAATCCTAGACATTTCATTCACCAAATCGAACAGAGTATTTCGCCGCCAACTTTTGACGCACGGGCTGTTTCATCGTTGATTACGCCTTTCGAAGTAGAAAGGACTGCCATACCAAGACCATTCAGAATGACCGGAATCTCATCATAAGAGGCGTACACTCTCCGGCTAGGCTTACTGACGCGGTGGATCCCTTGGATTACCGAAGTCCCTTTCGAAACGTACTTAAGATAAATGCGCAGCACCCCGCGTTGGTCTTGGCGGTACAGCTTATAATTCTTTATGTACCCGCCTTTCTTCCAGAGGTCTACGATAGCAACTTTAAGCTGGCTCGCGGGCACATCAACTTTCGGCTGCTTCGCGTGCACTCCGTTGCGGACTCGGGTCAGTAAATCAGAAATTGGATCAGTCATCATAAGTATTTACCAGCTCGCTTTAATGACACCCGGCAGAAGTCCCTGCAAGGCAAGTTGTCTGAAGCAAAGACGACAGAGGTTAAATTTGCGCAAGAAAGCCCGCGCACGCCCACACCTTGGGCAACGGTTATATTTGCGGACCTTAAATTTAGGCTTCCGCGCTGCTTTAATCATGAGGGACGTTTTTGCCATGCGTCTGTACCTTTAGCTTCCCTGTTTCCGGAATGGTATACCGAGCTTCTCAAGAAGCTGATACCCTTCAGCATCGTTCTGCGCTGATGTTTGAAAAACCACGTTCATTCCCCGAGTTTTATCGATCTTGTCGTAGTTTATCTCGGGAAAAATAATCTGTTCTTTTACGCCAACGCAGTAGTTCCCTGCGCCATCAAACCCTGTGGGCGCAAGCCCGCGGAAATCGCGAACGCGTGGAAGAGCAACGTTAGCGAAACGGTCCAAAAACTCGTACATTTTAGCGCCACGTAAAGTGACGACGGCGCCTAAGGGCATGCCCGCCCTTAATTTAAACGCCGCGATGGCCTTTTTCGACCGAGTCATTTTTGGCTTCTGCCCCGTGATAGCCGAAAGCTCCGACATCGCCACTTCCATGACCTTCATGTCCGAAGTGGCTTCCTTCAGGCACATGCTCACGACGATCTTTTCAAGCTTTGGAACCTGCATCGGGTTCTTGTACCCGAGCTCCTTCATCAGCTCAGGGACTAAGGTTTTGTTAAAGTGTTCTAATAACCGCGGTCTATTCATGATCTCACTTATCCAACTGGAGGTTGTGTTTTTGGCTGAAACGCACTTTCTTTCCGCCGTCCAGCAATTTCATCGAAGTGCGGACACCTTTCCCCACAGAATCAGCATAAAGCAATACGTTCGAGGCGTGGATCGGTCCTTCTTTTTCAATAATCCCGCCAGGCTCTTTACCGGTCGCCTTTTTGTGGCGTTTGATGATGTTGACCTTCTCAACGACGACTTTCCCTGTCTTGTTGATGACCCGGATTACTTTCCCGGTTTTGCCTTTGTACTTACCGGCAATAACCTGCACCACGTCGTTTTTCTTAACGTGTTTAATGGTTCGCTCCATTTTAGAGTACCTCCGGCGCAAGCGAGATGATCTTCATATAGCCATCTTTAGACGGCACTCTGAGCTCGCGCGCTACGGGCCCAAAGATACGGGTTCCAATGGGTTCCAAGTTATTGTTCAAAAGCACTGCGGCGTTGTCGTCAAAACGGATGTAGGTACCATCGGTACGGCGGATCTCTCTGCGAGTTCGAACCACTACCGCCTTAGCAACCGTCCCTTTTTTAATCTTCGAGGTCGGTAAAGCGTCTTTGATCGCAACAACAATAATGTCGCCAACTCCGGCATAACGCCTGCGGCTACCACCAAGGACTTTGAAGCACATAACCGTACGCGCCCCTGAATTGTCCGCAACATTTAAATAAGACTCATTCTGGATCATTGTCTACGCACCCTTTTCCAGAACTTTTAAAAGTCTGAAAGCCTTGTTCTTTGAAAGTCTGCGAGTGGACACTGCTATGACAACGTCCCCCACTTTGGTTTCATTCTTCTCATCGTGGATGAAGAACCGAGAGTCCCGAATCACTCCCTTTTGGTACAAGCCGTGCTTCAGCCGTCGCTTCGTCTCAATCACACGCGTTTTGTCCATCTTGTCGCTCATGACGACGCCGCGGATGGTTTGACGGCTTTTCTTCAATTCTTCAGACATTCGATGCCTCCGGCTTCAGAGCACTAAGGGTCTTCTCACGAACAACGGTGAGGGCGCGGGCAATGTCCCGGCGTTGCTTGCGCGCTGCGGTTGTGTCTTTCACTTCGCCGCTAAACTTGCGGAGCTTCCCTCTAAACAGCTCTTCTTTCCATTGACCCACTCTGGCGTTCAGCTCAGTGAGCCCCAATTCTCGTAAATCTTTCGCTTCCATTACAAAGTGACTCCGCGTTGGATGAATTTGGTTTTCAGGGGCAATTTGTGAGAGGCCAAAGCAAACGCCTCTTTCGCAATCGCCGCTGTGACGCCTTCCATCTCAAATAAAATAAGTCCTGG
>JANPJT010000340.1:0-7075 GCA_031425635.1 Pseudomonadota bacterium | reverse complement strand
AGTGGGGGCGCGCGGAACCGACTGGAATCCAGGAAGCAAAGCTAGCGGAGTGGGTTTACTCGGTGCGCGCCCCCACTGAAAGTGGTTCCTCCCATTTTTGTGGGACTTTTTCAAAAGACGGAGAAAAAAAAGACCTTTGCTTTCATTGGGAGCCCCATCTCGGTTGGAAGACTGCCGAACCGCACCCAGCTCCCGAGCTAACCCCCTTACTGCCAAGGCGTTTAGAGTTAGTTGAGCCGTCACCCCCCATCCGCTTGCTTCTTCAGAACCTAGATCCCTAGTGTTACAATTTAGGTGGGGAGAAATACGTGAGAGCACTTTATGCTGCGGTCTGCTTTGGCGCTTTAGGCCATTTGTCTTTGGCAGTGTCTACCGATCGTCTTTCGGACAAAGCGGCTCTGCGCCGCCAATACCGCAGCCTCTACTTAGAAAAAGTCAAAACCATTTCGGCAACGGAGAGCCGCTTCCACCGAGGGGCTTTGTTCCGATTTAGCGGACTGAATGTCTTGTCCGTGGAAGGCGATCTTTTTGAGATGGCCTTCCAGCACGGTAAATTATTGCAGAAGGAAGTAAGCGAGGGTTCAGCGGTAGCGGCGTCTGAAATGGTTTCCAACCAGATTGACAATATTTACGGCCATCGCCCGGTTTTTGCGAATATTGCAAAGGCCTACATCGACAAGAATTTTAATGACGAGCTTCTGTCGAACGCGGCGCGGGATTACCCGGCCCGCACCCAAAGTGCATTACAACAACTTTTCGCTCTGTCGGAGAGCTCCGGAGTTTCTTTGAGGACTTTTATCGATGGGGCTTTGAACCCATCGGTCCTAATGATTTTAGCCAACGGAACGAACGTAAAGGGTGAAAAACTTACTTTGGCTCCTTTTTCTGGCTGCACTTCGTTTGCTGCGTGGGACAAGTATACTCCCGATGGCAAGTGGGTCATTGGCAGAAATACCGATTACCCACTCACCGGTGCCTTTGAGCGCCATGCGACGGTCATCTACTCTAAACCTGAGCGAGGGCTGAAGCATGTAGCCATCATCACTGCGGGGGTGCACTCTGCGTCGGTTGCTGCGATCAACGAGTCAGGTGTGTTTCTGGCGACGCATTCTTTGCCGTCGCTGTTTACAGGAAAAACCGGAGTCGCTCCGATCATGTGGTTAAACGACGTGCTGGCCGAATCGGCCAGTGTCACCGAAGTAGTCAGTAAGCTCACCACGCTAAAGTTTGACGTGGGGTGGACTTTTGTTATCGCAAGTGAAAAAGAGAAACGGATCTTGAGCCTTGAGGTCGATAATAGTGGGTTTGGGATCCGTGAATCGACATCGGGAGTTCACGTTCAAACAAACCATTATTTATCTGCGCCTTTGAAATCCCATACTTTATTTTTCAACGGGGGCACCAAAGATGAAACGGTAAGCCGCTTCGAACGGGCAACCACGCTTTTAGAAGCCTTGAAAGGGAAACTGGGGATCTCGGAAGCCGTGAGCATCCTAGCCGATCGTGAAGATCCTCAGACCGGCCTGTGGAGCGGGTACCCTAACGCGATAGCGGCACCTACCACGGCGACTTCGCTGATTTACCGGCCCAGTACCAAAGAACTGTACGTAGCCACAGGCTACGCGCCCGTTTCGGGCAATCCGTATGTGCGCTTGCCCTTGCCAGAAGATTTTGAGGTGAACCGGTTTTCGGGTTGGCAACGTTCTACGCTGGAAAATAGCCAGTTTCAAAAAAGTTTTCCGAACCTCGAGGTTTCGGTAAAAGCAGTGATTGAGGCAAAGCAAGCTTTTGAGTATGAAAATAACGGGAGCGAAGCTTTGCGGCTCGTTTCGTTTGCCGCCGCGCAGTCCCCTCAGGTGGCCCGCTACCAGGTTCTGGAAGGTATGTTCCAAATACGTTCTGGCGATTTTACGGCGGCAAAAGCAACTTTAACGAAAGCACTTCGTGGTACTTTGTCTCCTTCTGGGCAGGCGGTCGCTTGGTTTTACCTTGGTAGGATTGCGGCGCACGAAGGCCAGTTTACCGAAGCAGCCACGTATCTTCAGTTAGCCCTCGATGCCAGTCCAGACGACCCTAAGATCGACAGCGCCGCAAACGCTGTCCTGCAGAAAGTCGCTTCCGGTAGGCGACACCCGCTCCGGTTTTTCGAAGTGATCCCGCAGATCCAGTTTGGTGATTCTCAAAGCTATTAAGCCGTCAGAGGAGCGAGGCTCCCCCATCCACTTTCAAGTCGAGGCCTGTCACGTAGTGGCTGCGGCACAAGAACGAAGCCGCTTGAACAATATCCTCGGGACACCCCAAGCGCTTCAGCAGCGTGCGTTCGGTCGCGCGTTGTATTTGTTCCGGCGTAAAAGCATCCGGGACTGAAACCGTGCCGGGGCTGATAGAGTTTACGCGGATGGTTGGCGCCCACTCTGCCGCAAGCGATCGAGTAAGGGTCCACAGGCCTCCCTTCGTGGCGCAGTAAACGGCGAAGTGGCGCAGCGGCTTTGCGGCGTGGATATCCACTAGATTGAGAATGCAGCCTCTCCTCGCTTGCAGCCCTGGCTGGAGCTTTGATGACAGGTAGTAAGGTGCTTTCAAATTCAACGAGAAAAGACTCTCCCAGTCTGATTCAGAACACGGCTCTGTCGGAAAAAAGTCGCTTGCGCTATTAATGAGGATATCGACTGGGCCTGAATCTTTTTCTACCGATTCCCCCAGGGTGTCGATTTGAGCGAGGTGCCTTAAGTCGGCTCGGTAGTACCTAACGTTTTTTGAACTCTCCGGCGTGCTCCGGTAAATGTGCCCGCTCACGCGCGCCCCCTCGGCACTGAAGTAATCGCAAAGGGCTTTTCCAACCCGCTTGCCGGCGCCCGTAATTAGGACGTGTTGGTCTTTAAAAAGCATCATCGTGTCGAGACTATCCCAATCGAAACGGAGAGGCACTTTTCTTTTGGCGCTGAAAAGAGCATGGTGCTTTTGAAATGTGGGACACCGAGTTCGATAACGCCCTGTTTGAGCTAAAAAGGCAGGCCCAGTGGCGCGAACTCTCGCTCTCTGGCGCGGTCAGCTTTTCCCACAATGATTACTTGGGGCTAGCGGACCACCCGCAGATTCGGGAACAAGCCATCGGTTGCCTTCGGGATTTTCCCGCCGGCTCCAGGGGGTCGCGCTTACTGGGTGGGCACCGTGAAGAGCACGCGTTGCTTGAAGAAAAAATCGCCCGCTTTTTTCAAAGTCCCGAAGCACTTTTTTTTTCGACCGGGTACCTGGCGAACTTGGGCCTGGTGCAAGCCTTGGGCGCTTTGGCAGACCACGTCTTTTCTGATGAAGAAAACCACGCGTCGTTGGTGGATGCCATTCGGTTGACCAAAAAGCCACGCTCCATCTTCCCGCACGGCCAATGGCCTTTGCAGGCGAGCCTCCCTGCGGGCCACCTTCTCTTCGTGGCGGAATCTTTGTACAGCATGAGCGGCAGTTTTTGTGAGGCCGCCAGCGCCCAGGCGGCCGTCCAATCAGGGAGCAACTTCCTGGTTTTGGATGAGGCCCACGCGGCCGGAGTGTTTGGCGAAACGGGACGGGGGCTTAGTAGCGATTGGCGGGACTGGAAGTCGATGGCCGTTCTCGTGACTTTTGGAAAAGCGTTTGGGGTCGCCGGGGGCGCGGTCCTTTGTTCGAAAAAAATCAAAGATCTGCTGATTAACTCAGCGCGCGCTTTCATTTACACGACGGCCCCTCCTCCGTTGCTGGTGGCGCTTGTGAGCGCATCAATTGACGTGATGGAGGCCGAGGGCTCTGACAGGCGCAAAGAGCTCTGGCGCCGGTCGGAATGGGTAGCCCGGACACTCGGGGAGGCGGGGCTGCCCGCTTCTGATGGGAACCAAGAAGGCCCTTGGTCCCCCATCGTCGCGCTTCGGGTGCCTGGAAACGATAGAGCTTTGAGATTGTCTCAAACTATGCGAAATTTGGGGTGGGATTTGAGGGCCATACGCTACCCGACAGTAGCTAAGGGCTCGGAACGTCTAAGAATATCTGTGAACCTCCAAGTCTCTTGGGAGGCAACGCAGAAAATGGTCCTGGAGCTGGTGGAACAATGGAAGGCATTTTCGTAGCGGGTGTAGACACAAACGTCGGTAAGACGGTCGTTTGTGCCGGGTTGATGAAGCTTTTAGACGGCTTTAAGAAAGCGTCCTATTGGAAACCCATTCAAACGGGGACGATTGTCGGGGACGACACCAAAGACGTCCAAGCGATGACGGGCCTTGGCCCCGACGCTTTCATGGAACCCTCCTACCGGTTTGCAGAACCGCTTGCGCCTCGGGACGCTGCCAAAAAATGGGGCAAAACTATTGATATTGGAGGGATCGCTTCGGCGTTTTCCAACCGCGCCGATAAAAGCCGAGTGGTCATAGTGGAAGGGGCAGGGGGCCTCTTGGTCCCGCTCAATGAAAACTCCACTCAGAAAGATTTGATTTCGAAGCTTGGGCTTCCAGTACTGTTAATTTCCGAAGATCGCGTTGGCGCGATCAACCACACTTTGCTTACTATTGAAGCGTGTCGGGTGGCTCACATTGCGGTGGCGGGCGTCATCCTCACCAAATGCCGCGGGGGCCAAGGGAACGCGGAAAGTATTTCCCACTTTGGAAAAGTGGAAGTGCTCGCGGAATTGCCGCCTTATGAAGACTCACGGACCGTGATTGCTCAAGTGAGCTGCAACGAACGCCTGAGAAAGTTTTTTGAAGTTCCCGCGATGCCTCGCTGATGTCCGAGCGCATTCTCCCGGACATTGAATCGGGCCCCTTGTGGCACCCCTACACAGCGGTGCCGAGCAGACGGCCCCGTAAGCTCATGGTAAAGGCCGCAGGGGCCTATGTGGTTGACTCCACCGGTAAAGCCTATTTTGACGCCACGAGCTCGTGGTGGTGCAACTTGCACGGACACTGCCACCCCGCCTTAGTAGAAGCGCTAAACCGCCAAAGCGCTACTTTGGATCAAGTGCTTTTTGCGCCCCATGCTCACCCAGTCGCAGTGGAGTTCGCCGAACTCCTAACGAAAAAGCTCGGGAGCCCTTTTGAGAAAGTGTTTTTCTCGGACGATGGATCGACTGCTGTTGAAGCGGCGCTGAAAATGGCGCTCCAGTACTGGGCCAACCGCGGCGAAAGTCGCAGCGAGTTTCTATCTCTCGAGCTGGGGTACCATGGAGACACACTGGGCGCGGTGAGTGTCGGGCACTTGGATGAGTTCCACCGCTTTTTTCCACAGGTGCTCACTACCCATAAAAGCACCGCGCCCTATTGCTACCGTTGCCCGCTCGGTTTGGAGTACCCAAGCTGCCGGGTTCGGTGCCTTTCAGCAGCTGAAAAAATCTTAGAAGAGCGCGGCGATAAAATTGCGGCCCTCGTGGTTGAGCCTCTGGTACTAGGCGCTGGCGGCCTTATTACTTACCCTGTCGAATACTTGGATCGGTTGATGGCCCTTTGTCGCAAAAAGGGAGTGCTCGTTATTTTCGATGAAGTGTTCACTGGGTTTGGAAGAACCGGAACCCTTTTCGCCGAAAACCAGTGCGCTGCACGCGCCGATTTTATTTGTCTCTCAAAAGGGCTTACTTCTGGAATGCTCCCGATGGGAGTGACAGTGACCACGCGCGAAGTATTCAGCGCTTTTACCGGAAGCGAAGCGAGGAAATTCTACCACGGCCATACTTTCACGGCGAATGCGCTCGGGTGCGCGGTAGCTTTAGAAAGCTTGCGGCTTTTTGATAGAGAAAACACGCTCGAAAAAAACGCCGAACGCATGCCTTTTTTTGAATCGCAATCTCACCGGTTTAAAGGCCTCAGCCACGTCGGGGACGTCCGGCATTTGGGAATGATCTGGGTGATAGAGCTAGTCGTCGATAAAAAATCCAAGCGCTCGTTTTCGCCGGCGAATGGGCCCGGGTGGAAAATTGCTGACGCAGCGCTCGAAAAAGGGGTTTGGCTTCGTCCGATGGGCAGCGCGCTTTATGTGATTGCGCCTTACTGTTCGACAGAAGAAGACTTGCGGCATTGTTTTGATGTGTTGTATGGGGAAGTAAGTTCCGAGCGGCATTTTGAGGAGTAAGTAGTGGCTGAAAACGCGTTTGAGAGTGTTTTAAAAAGAGTGTGTTCCGATCCGGAGCTAGAAGCCGAGTGGCTAAGAATGCTTTCCCAACTCGAGTACGCGGGTTGCCGGAAGATCGTCAAAAGCGTCCCGTTTGAAAAAGTAGACTTGAGTGTTTTAAACCACGTGATGGAAGAAGCTTCGCACGCTTACTTGCTGCGCGCCCAAGCCGATCGGTTGGGTCGGGTAGCTTTGTCTTCGGTTTTGAACGAAATCGCTTGGACTTACTTTCAAACGCTCGACCACGGGGTGAGCCGGCTCCATGGCGAAGGGTACCTTTACCCTCCCGTGAGCTGGATTATCGAGAGAAGGGTGCTTGAGGTTTATCCGCTGTACTTATCGGCAACGCGGCAGTTGGGAGTAAAGAAAGTGCTCTCTCGAATACTGGCGCAAGAGCAAAGGCACGGCGCGCAATTCGAAGCGCTCAAGCTCGACGAACGGTTTAAGGCGGCTGCTGTCGAGTGGGAAGCGTCTTTGTGGTCGGATTTCGTGCTGGGGTTGCAATCTTGGGTCGCTCCCAAGCGTGCAGTGCGGCAAGCAGCGCACGCGTCGCTTTAGCAGCTGTTACCGCCGTGGCTCCGAGGCGCTGAGGAAGACCACCGCGCCTATGCTAGAATCGAAGTGAGTCCGGTTTTTACGGGCCTTCGGAGGCTAGCGATGCCGTTCTTCATACTCCTACTCTTTCTTTGCGGTCCGTTAGGGGCGGAAATCATCCGGCCCACCCTCATTAACGGAACCGAAGTGGATCCTCTTCTATGGAAGCCTGTCATCCGCATCGTTTCCGGCAACTCCGGGTGTTCGGCCACCATTGTGGGGCCTCGGGCTTTCATCACTGCCGCCCACTGCGCGAACTCGGGCGCGAAAGCGACATTTTCAGTAAACGGGAAAACCTATACGGCTACCATCACTCGAAGCCCTTTGTACTCCAGCGACGATCACGATCTCAGCGTGGGCG
>JANPJT010000339.1:0-5155 GCA_031425635.1 Pseudomonadota bacterium | reverse complement strand
GGCGATTCTGGGTACCGCAATCGCCGTCGTTTCTAGCATTCGAAGTGAAGGAGAATGCCAATTCACATCGACAAACATCCGGGACTGGAAAAATTTCTTTAGAAGGCTTAGCCGCATCACCGAATTTTCCTGCTCCGCTAAACTGGAAGAAGCTTCAAAGCGGCCGGCAAACTTTTCTCGGTAGGCAGCTTCGGAACGCTGTAGGTTGAGAAGCGTGCTGTCGAATTCATCCCACGCCAACCGGTAATCCACCGAATCGGCTTTCTCCTTAGCGGGCGCCTCCACTTCGGTCATAGCGGTTCGAACTTTGCTTAAGTACTGCACATAGTAGTTGCTCGAGTACTCATCTAAAAGCGCGCGCACTTCACGGCACTGCGCTGAGTTTTCGGCGGCTAGATTGCGAAGAGCGCTCAGCGTTTCGGCCGTTTGCTTCACCTGGATAAGAAGCCGCTTAAGTTCCAGGGCCCTTTGGTTGACGGGCAGTGCGAGAGAGTGGCTCATCAGAAGTCCGCGTCGGTGGAGGCCCGCGCGCGCCTTGAGCATTTCGCTGAGTAAAACTCCCGTCTGCTTGTACTCTTCGATGGCTTGCTCTTTATCCCCGCGAACTGCATGCGAGACCGCACGCTGGAGCATTTGCTCTACTTGGGAGAAGTCCGCAATGTCTGCAGCTCGCGACGGGAGCGCTAGCCGCACTCTCGAGCGCAAATCGCTGGAAAGCTCGGCTTTACTCCACCTGGATGCTTGAAAGGACGAAGGGATAAAAAGGTAAAGGTCGAGAACTGCCTGACGTTCCTTGGGACCCGACTCCACGGACGTTTTGATTTCGAGGTTGTGGTGATCGTGGCGACTCAGTCTAGCCCGACAAAACTCAGTATCGGTGGGGGCGCTTGTGACGACAAAACCGCGCGGCAGAATTTGGTCGTTTAATGTCAAGTGATGAGTTAATTATATTTAGTTTAGAGCAGGAACTCCACCCAAAAGCTT
This sequence comes from Pseudomonadota bacterium, assembly GCA_031425635.1. Taxonomy (GTDB): domain Bacteria; phylum Bdellovibrionota; class FAC87; order UBA2466; family UBA2466; genus JAIEOG01. The sequence continues at coordinate 4,171 of JANPJT010000339.1, read as the reverse complement.
TACTGCGGTGCGCGTGGGGGCTGTACCTTTATGTGGATAAGTCAGATCGCGTAGGGATTTTTGAGCCTGGATTCGCCGCGCCGACGACGGCGTACTCTTTGTACGCGGAGAAGGGGCGGCGAATCCAGGCTCAAAAAGCACCCGCGAAATGAGTTATCCACATAAAGGTACAGCCCCCCTAAGGGGCCTTCTGGCTAGGTGCTAGAAACCGGGAATGAGTTGAGCTATGGTAAAACTACTTTGAAAACGGCACTTTTCTTCGCGTTCGTCTTTTTATCCCCCGCAGTCCTAGGCGCTTCTCGCGCACAAACAGCACACGTCCAGGCAGAGCTCCTATCGGCTTCGAAGACGGTGGCAGAGGGGAACACAGTCCTTGTCGGTGTGCGTCTTAAGATCGCGCCCAAGTGGCACGTGTACTGGATAAACCCTGGCGATAGCGGGGAAGCCCCCAGCATCCAGTGGACGACGCCAAAGAGCACGATCGCTGGCCCCATCCTTTGGCCGCCGCCCCACCCTGTGCCGGTGCCGCCACTTTTGAACTATGGTTACGTCGACGACGTTACTTTACTCACCGAATTCAGCGTCGGTCAGTCCGCAAGAAAAGGGCCGTGGGTTATTCAAGCCGATGTTCATTGGTTGGTGTGTGAGGAAACGTGCGTTCCAGAGAACGTTCGGCTGGAGCTTTCGATCCCTTGGGCGGCCTCTCTCACCGACTCGTTAGAAAAAACCCACCTCGAAGCAGTGCGGAAAACGCTCCCCCGAGCTTTGCCCGAGTGGACTAGCCGCTTTGAAACAGCCAAAGACAAACTGCTTCTCAAAGTGAGCGGTCCACGAGAAACCGAAGGCGCGCGATTTTATCCTTTTAGCGATGCGGTGATCCGCCATGCCGCCGAGCAAACCTTTCTAAAACGAGGGACTTCTTTTGAGCTTGAACTGATCCGCAGCGATTTAACGAGTGGGGAGGCCGCCCCTTCAAGCCTGAACGGCGTGCTGGTTCTCGGCGATTCGACCGCCCTAGAAATTGCGGCGCCCCTGGCGCCGCCGTCTGGCAGTTTGTGGCAATCCTTGCTGTTTGCTTTTTTAGGTGGGCTCATCCTCAATTTAATGCCCTGCGTTTTTCCCGTGCTCAGTTTAAAAGTGTTGGGGTTTGCCGAAATGGCCGGAGCCGATCGACGGCGGAACATTTTGCATAGCGCCGCCTACACGCTCGGGATCTTAGTTTCCTTCTGGGCCTTGGCGGGCACTCTCATCGCCCTTCGAGCGGGTGGACAAGCGCTCGGCTGGGGATTCCAACTCCAATCGCCGCTTTTCCTGGCGCTACTTGCTTTTTTATTGATTGCCATGGCGCTGGAACTCTTTGGCCTCTTTGAAGTCGACACCCGATTTTCCGGGAGTGGCCAATCGCTTGCTTCAAAAGAAGGTTTGCCGGGCGCTTTTTTTAGCGGAGTGCTTGCAACCCTGGTTGCGACTCCGTGCACCGCCCCTTTCATGGGGCCTGCCATGGGCTATGCTTTGGCGGCCCCGCCCGCGCTCGCGCTTTTAGTGTTCACGCTCTTAGGGCTGGGACTCGCCGCGCCCTACGTTTTCTTTTCGGTGTTCCCTGCCCTCACGCGAGCGCTCCCGAGGCCGGGCGCGTGGATGGTGACATTTAAGCAGCTCATGGGTTTTCCGCTGCTGCTGACCGCCTGGTGGCTGCTTTCAGTGCTAGCGCTCCAAACTTCTTCTGTAACGGTTTTCCACGTTCTACTCGCCGCCCTAGGCCTTGCGTTTGGGCTTTGGCTTTATGGCAAAGGCGGAAAAGCTTTTTCGCTATTGGGTATTTTGATCGCGCTCATTAGCATTGGCTGGGCCGCCCGAGAGATCCAAACCGCGCCGCCGCAATCGTCTGCAACCGTTTTGCAAGGTGGGTGGCAGAACTACAGCGAGGAAACCCTTCAGTCTGCGCTCGAGCAAGGGCTGCCTGTCTTCATCGACTTCACGGCGGCGTGGTGCATCACCTGCCAAGTGAACGAACGAGTGGCTCTAGAAACCCCTGCAGTCCGAAAGCGCTTTGAGGAAAAGAAAGTGCTTCTCTTAAAGGCCGACTGGACGCACCAAGACGCGGGCATTGCTAAAAAACTGGAAAGCTTTGGCCGCAATGGCGTTCCTCTCTACGCGCTATACCCACCGGGGAGCAAAGAACCTCGAATCCTCCCGCAAATCTTGACTCCCGACATCGTGCTCTCTGCCGTAAATTGGTAGCGAACCCCTCTAAAGTGACAAATCTCGTCCCCGGCGACCTGCGCACAGGCAGTGCACACCCTGGCAAGTAAAGTGCACAGAGGAGTGGCGAGGAATGAGGGGGAACCACTCCATGAAAAACCAGATGAAAAAAAATTTACTCGCTTTACTGAGCCTAACCGTACTTTTACTTGCTGCTTGCGGGCGAGAAGCTCCACTTCCACCTCCCGTGCCTGTGAACCAGAATAACCAGGGGCAGGGCGGAAACGTGGGCTGGAACAACGGGCAGTTCGGCGGCGGAAACGTTGGCTGGAACAATGGACAGTACGGCGGCGGCAACGTCGGCTGGAACAATGGGCAGTTCGGCGGCGGAAACGTCGGCTGGGGCGGTGGACAATTTGGCGGCGGAAACGCTGGCTGGGGTGCACCACAGCAGTTCGGCCCGCCCATCCCCAACCAAGGCGGGAACATCGCGTGGGCGGGGCCTTATGGCGGTGGCGGCAACATCCAGTGGGGCTATTAGCGCCTAAAATCCTTTTCTTTTTGACCCTTACTGACGCGTCTCATAACCTAGGGTTATGGACGCGTCTTCATTCAACTCTAGTTTGCTCGATTTCCTAAACCACTCGCCCACCCCTTTCCACGCAGTCAATGGTGCAAAAAAGATCCTGCAGAAAGCGGGGTTTATCGAACTCCATGAATCGGAAGAATGGAGCATTCAGCCGCATTCTCAGTATTACCTAGTCAAACAAGATTCCTCGCTCATTGCGTTTTCGAGCGGCAACGGGGATTTCGCCAACTCGGGTTTTCGATTGATTGGCTCGCACACTGACAGCCCTTGCTTGAAGTTGCGCCCCAACGCCGAAATCCCCGACAGATCGTACTTACGATTGGGGGTAGAAGTCTACGGCGGCGCGCTTTTATCGACTTGGTTCGACCGAGATCTTTCGATTGCCGGCAAAGTTTTTTTTAGCAACACCCAGGGTAAACTCAGCTCGTGCTTAGTGGACTTTGAAAGGCCTGTTGCCCTACTCCCGAGTCTTGCCATTCACTTGAATCGCTCGGCGAACGAAAACCGCTCCATCCAAAAGCAAACGGAAATTGTGCCAATCCTAGGCCTGGAAACAGGCGAGCAAAAACCTTTTTTAAATGCCCTAAAGAAACAAATCGGCAGCTCCAGCCCCATCGACATTTTGGGGTACGATCTTTCGCTCTATGATACGCAAAAGGCGTCACTCGCGGGGTTGCAAAATGAGTTCATCGTGGGAGCCCGCCTCGACAATCTCCTCAGTGTGTATTGCAGCCTGCGCGCGATTCTGGAGTGCGATAGGCAAAATCCCTGTGTGATTATCTGCAGCGACCATGAAGAAGTGGGAAGCGCTTCCGCCACGGGAGCACAGGGTCCGTTTTTAAAATCTGCGCTCGAACGTTTCACCGGAAGCAGCGAAGCGTTTAGCCGAGCCATTTCGAAATCGGTTCTTGTATCCACGGATAACGCGCACGGTGCGCACCCGAACTACCGGGAAAAACACGATAGCGGCCACCAGCCGGTGCTGAACCAAGGGCCGGCAATTAAAACCAATGCCAACCAGCACTATGCGACCAATGGCGAAACGGCCTCCCTTTTCACTCTTTGGGCAAACGAAGCTAAAGTTCCAACGCAGCACTTTGTGGCCCGCAACGATATGCCCTGTGGAAGCACCATCGGGCCCATCACTGCGACCCTCTTAGGAGTGCGCACGGTGGATGTTGGCATCCCGACTTTTGCAATGCACTCCATCCGAGAAACGGCTGGCACTTTGGACGCGGCTTTTCTTACCCGAGCGCTCGTCGCGTTTCTTAACCGCGGGATGCTCTAATGCCCTTTGTTGAGCGGCCGAGCGCCCGCATTTTTTACGAATTAGAAGGTGAGAGCGGCAAGCCAGTCGTTACTTTGCTGAATGGATTTGGC
>JANPJT010000338.1:0-2084 GCA_031425635.1 Pseudomonadota bacterium | reverse complement strand
ACACCCCTCTAAACCCCTGCGGTTAGAGATGGAATTTAATGTAAGCCTCGATCAGGGTATAGCCATACAATTACTACCCAAGTCCCCACCTATTTTTGATACCAGTTTTTTTACAAATCCCCTTTCGGTACCAGACAATGCCAATTTAGGGCTCACGTTGCGCTATGGAAATGACCAAACCAAGTTTACGGTATTAGCGCTGGACAATAGTTTGAATGTATGGTTCAGGGGTGTTTATTTCAAAACATTAATTGGCGCTCAAAATGGCGAACTTCAACCCCTGATTGAATTCGGCTTCGAGAAGGGCGCTTTCCAAATCGGAGGCGGTAAAGGCGATGGATTATTGCAAAAAATACTCCCGGAAAAAGGATTTTTGCTGGAATTCAGTATTGCCGGAGGATGGTCAAAAAGCAAGGGTATTTATTTTGCTGGAAGCGGTTCTTTAGAAATTCAATTGCCGGTTCATTTTTCGGTCGGCCCCATTGACATCATCGGCCTATCCATCTCCCTAAAGCCCATACAAGAGGGCATTGGCATCGCTTTAAGTTCCGATGTAAAAGCCAGTCTTGGACCGCTTCAATTGGTCGTGGAGGGTCTGGGGCTTTCCTCCAACTTTACCTTCCCCAAAAATGCTACCGGGAACCTTGGCTTCCTGAATGCAGCGTTGGGCTTCAAGCCCCCTAAAGGCATCGGCCTCTCCCTGGACACCGGCGTAGTAAAAGGCGGCGGCTATCTCTACTTCGATTTCGACAAGGAAGAATACGCCGGCGTGTTCGAGCTCTCGATTGCGAGCATCGTCACGGTAAAAGCCATCGGCTTGATCACTACCCGGATGCCGGACGGATCAAAAGGATTCTCGCTCCTGATTATCATTACAGCGGAATTCGGCACCGGCATTCAATTGGGTTTTGGATTCACCCTGCTCGGGGTAGGCGGTTTGCTGGGTTTAAACCGCACCATGTTGTTGGAACCGCTGGCCGCAGGTATCCGTACCGGAGCAGTGAACAGTATTATGTTCCCGCCTAATCCGGTCGAAAACGCCCCGCGTATTATCAGTGACCTGCGCACTTATTTCCCGCCCTGCGAAGGAAAATTCCTGATCGGCCCGATGATAAAAATCGGCTGGGGCACGCCTACACTGGTTAGCCTCTCGTTCGGACTGATTATTGAAATCCCCGGCAACATCGCCATTATCGGGATACTGAGCCTGAATTTACCGACCGCTGATGCGCCCATTATAGCCATCAATGTAGCCTTTCTGGGAGCCCTGGAATTTGACAAAAAACGGATCTGGTTCTTTGCGTCCCTATTCGACTCGCGCATACTGTTTCTCACGCTGGAGGGCGATATGGGGCTTTTGATGGACTATGGCGATAATCCAAATTTCGTGTTGACCGTGGGTGGATTCCACCCATTGTTCAGTCCGCCGCCCCTGCCTTTCCCCAACCCGCGCCGGATACATATCAGCGTGCTGAGCAACCCTTTCCAGCGAATTACCGTGGAAAGTCATTTTGCAGTTACCTCCAACACGGTCCAATTCGGGGCAAGGGCAGAGCTGTTTTTTGGACTGGCGGTAGTGGGCATACGGGGACATTTCTCTTTCGACGCGCTGTTCCAGTTCTCGCCGTTCAAGTTTATCATCCAGATGTCTTTCTCGGTAAGCCTGGATGTATTTGGCTTCGGCTTATTCAGTATTCACCTGCGTTTGCAGCTCGAAGGCCCAACGCCCTGGCGCGCCCAGGGAACTGGTACGCTTACCATTGATTTGTGGCTGTTCGAGATCAATATTTCTGCAGATTTCGACGTCACCTGGGGCGATGCGGAAGACACGAGCCTGCAGCCAGTGGAGGTCCTGCCTTTGCTGGTGACCGAATTGGATAAAACTGACAATTGGCGCGCCAGCACACCTCCGGGCAACAACCTGCTGGTATCTATCCGGAAACTGGATGAAAAGGCGGATGGCCTGGTGCTGCATCCGCTTGGTTCGCTACAGATCAGCCAGCGCGCCATACCCTTACACATCCATCTTGATAAGGTGGGCAACAGGAAAGTGACCGGGCCCCACAATTTTAACGTAAAAGTAG
>JANPJT010000337.1:0-16111 GCA_031425635.1 Pseudomonadota bacterium | reverse complement strand
GGCCTCGCGCTTCGACACAAACCTGCTTTTGGGCGTTTTTCCGTCGCCCGAAACCCAATCGTACATTTTCAAACCGGCAACGTAGTAGGGGACTTCCCAGCGGTGGTAAAGCGGGGTGAGTAAAGGGATGTAGCGCGCGTGCTGGGGCGCGAGCTTGAGCAAAATCGAGCGCTCGTGCAGGGCTTCTTTAACGAGAGCGTATTCGCCGAAGTCGAGTCCCCACACGGCACGCTCTAAGTAGCGCACCCCGCCGTGGATAAGCTTCGTGCTGCGGCTGGAAGTCCCCGAAGCGTAATCGTCTTTTTCCACGAGAGCGGTCTTAAGACCGCGACTTACTGCGTCAAGCGCAATCCCGGCCCCCGTTGCCCCTCCTCCAACGACTAAAATATCAAACGTTTCTTTCTGAAAGTGAGGGAACTGCGCTTCTCGGTCCATCGTGCCTAGAACTCTACCACAGGCAACCTTTGGGTAAACTTTGGTCTCCAGTATTTTCAACGCCTCGCGGATGTGGTTTTCTCAAGGGAGCGAGGAAATGAAGATGCGGAACTCTCTATCGGATTGGCTCACCCCTAAGCCCCTGGGCTTTGTAGATAGGCACATTGGGCCGCAAAGTGCGGAAATCGAAAGCATGCTTTCGGCGCTGGGGTTTTCGTCGCTTGATGCGTTTGTCGAGTCGGTCGTACCTGCTTCGATCTACCGAACGAGCCCTTTGGATTTGCCGAAGCCTGCAACGGAGCCCGAGGCTCTGGCCGAACTCAAACAGTTGATTTCGCAAAACCAGGTCGCCCGGTCCTTCATCGGGATGGGCTATTACGACACGCACACTCCGGGGGTGATTAGCCGCAATATTTTAGAAAACCCCGGGTGGTACACGCAGTACACTCCGTACCAAGCCGAAATTGCCCAAGGGCGCCTAGAAGCGCTCCTTGCATTTCAAACCATGGTGGCCGATCTCACGAAGCTCGATGTCGCCAATAGTTCGCTCCTCGATGAAGGCACTGCCGCCGCCGAAGCGATGGGCCTGTTCCTCGGGATCAAAGAAAGCGCGAACGGGAAAAAGTTTTTTGTGGCTGAAGAGTGCCACCCGCAGACCATCGCGGTGGTTCGAACGAGAGCCGAACCTCTCGGCGTGGAAATCGTTGTATCGAAAGCTTCGGAAATTGTGTTAACTCGCGACTTTTTCGGCGCGCTTTTGAACTACCCTTCCACCGATGGCTCGCTGGTGGACTACACCGATTGGATCCAGCGCGCCCACGGTTTGTCAGTGAAAGTGGCAGTAGCAACCGACCTTTTAGCGCTTTGCCTTTTGAAGCCGCCTGGTGAAATGGGCGCCGATGTCGCCGTAGGAAACTCGCAGCGCTTTGGCGTTCCGATGGGATTTGGAGGGCCGCACGCGGCTTTTTTTGCTACCAAAGAAGAGCACCAACGACGGATCCCGGGGCGCATTGTGGGCGTTTCGAAAGACCGGCACGGCAATCCCGGCTTTCGTTTAGCGCTGCAAACGCGGGAACAGCACATTCGCCGCGACAAAGCGACGAGCAATATCTGCACTGCGCAAGTGCTTCTTGCGATCATTTCCGCGATGTACGCTGTGTACCACGGGCCTACTGGACTAAAAAATATTGCCGGTCGCGTGCACGCTCTAGCGCTCGGGTTTGCAGCGGCGGTAAAGCGACAGGGATGGAAAATCAAAGAAGAGCCTTTCTTTGACACCGTTAAGGTCCTCCCCGATCCCCGCAATCAAGCCGCGTGGGTCCAGGCGGCGGCGCAAGGCATGAACCTTCGCCTCTTTGACGATGGGGCACTCGGAGTGTCCTTCGATGAGACGACGACTGCCACCGATCTTGAAAAACTTTGTAAAGTATTTGGTGCCACGGTCTCCATGGAAAAGCTTTTAAGCCAAGTGCCTGATAGCTTGGTCCGCCAGGGAGAGATCCTCACGCATCCCGTGTTCCGATCCCATGCCTCTGAAACGGAAATGCTGCGTTTTATTCGCAAGCTAGAAAGCAAGGATCTGTCGCTCACCCATTCGATGATCCCCCTCGGATCGTGCACGATGAAACTGAACGCCACTTCGGAGCTATTGCCGATCACCTGGACAGAGTTTGGGAAAATGCACCCGTTCGTTCCTGAAGCGCAAGGGGCGGGCTACCGAGAAATGTTTCGAGGGCTCGAAAAGTGGCTGTCGGAAATCACCGGTTTTGCGGCGACTAGCCTTCAGCCCAATTCCGGCGCGCAAGGCGAGTATGCCGGGCTTTTGGTTATCCGCCAGTACCACGCCTCTCGTGGCGAAACGCACCGGAACGTTTGCCTGATTCCCGAATCGGCCCACGGCACTAATCCGGCAAGCGCGGTGATGGCCGGCATGAAAGTGGTGGGTGTAAAAAACGACGAGCAAGGGAACGTGGATCTGGCGGACCTGAAAGCGAAAGCAGAAAAGCACCAGAACGAACTTGCCGCGCTGATGGTGACTTACCCGTCGACTTATGGGGTTTTCGAAAGCGAAATTAAAACGTTTTGCGACATTGTGCACTCCAAAGGCGGCCAAGTGTACATGGACGGCGCCAATATGAACGCGCAAGTGGGGCTGTGCCGGCCCGGGGATTTTGGGCCTGATGTTTGCCACTTGAATTTGCACAAGACGTTTTGCATTCCTCACGGCGGCGGTGGCCCTGGCATGGGCCCGATTTGCGTGAAGTCCCATTTGGCGCCCTTCTTACCGGGCGATCCGCTAAAAGACGGGCGAGCGGTGAGTAGCGCCCGGTGGGGCAGCGCGAGCATTTTGCCCATCCCGTGGATGTACATCCGCATGATGGGAAGCGAGGGCCTCAAGCGCGCGACATCCGTCGCTATTTTGAATGCGAACTACGTTGCCGCTCGCCTCGAAAAATATTACCCGGTGCTCTTTAAAGGCGCCACGGGGCGCGTCGCGCACGAGTGTGTTTTAGACTTACGGCAGCTAAAGAAAGAAGCCGGCATTGAAGTGGAAGACGTCGCGAAACGCCTCATGGACTACGGATTCCATGCGCCGACCGTCTCGTGGCCCGTCCCGGGAACGATGATGGTCGAACCGACGGAAAGTGAATCGCAAGCCGAGCTCGATCGGTTTTGCGAAGCCATGATCGCGATCCACGGCGAAGCGCGGAAAGTGGCGGCCAAAGAATGGGGGGAAGACAATCCCCTGAAGAACGCTCCCCATACGGCGGTGGAAGTCACTGCCGATGCCTGGGCGCACCCCTATTCGAGGCAAGTGGCTGCGTTCCCTCAAAAATGGGTGAAAGAACGAAAGTTTTGGCCTTCGGTAGCCCGAGTGGACAACGTTTGGGGAGATAGAAATTTATTTTGCAGCTGCCCGGCGGTATCGGAATTTGAGTCCTGAACAAAGCGAAAACGGGTTCGGAGGGGCTTAGGGTTTTGCTCTGAACCGATGCTCCAGAACCCGGCGCATATAAGATACAAAGACGGGGCCGACACCGTTCGTTGAGTCGGACTCGTTGGGCTGGCGTAGACGGGCCATCCACTGATTGGCCAAGGGGGTGGCCTCTCTCAATTTCTTTTGGTCGTTGAACCACGGGTTCTCTTGAATATTGTCCTCACTACCCACAATCCCCGCAACCAAATCCGGAAACTCGAAAGCAGCGCGCAGGAGCACGGTGGTGTTGGGATAGTCCACCGAAACAGATGAGAAAGTTCTTTTTTTTGAAGTGACGTCTTTTGCGTTTCCAATTTTTTGGATGGGAAACGCGCGAACTAAGTGTCGCAGAGTCCACTCTTTGCTCGAAGGGACCGTTTTTAAAATCACCAGGCGAAGCGGGAAATCCGTAGTGTTTTGGATGAGCGCTTGGCGAACCTTGGCTGTGCTATCAGCTCCCACCGGACCGAAAATCCCGGGCCGAATTTGCTCTAGAAAAGCGACGAGCAGTTCTCTTTCCGCCCGTCCGGCCGTGCGGTCTACTTCAGCCGAATGATCGCTCAGCATCCGGTAGCGCCGCACGCAGTCTTCATGAGAATTTTGGGCAAAAATAAATGGGCTGCCGATGGCAAGGAGAGCTGCAGCGAAAATCGCATTCACTAAAAGAACCCTTTCTTTAGCAGAACCAGATAGCTACCAGTCCCGACACACCGAAGAACCCAATCAGCGCCCCTTGGGCTCGGGGCCAGGCCGCAAGGTACCCCAGGAAAATGGCGCAGGCCGGGAAAAGGTAGCGGCCTTGGGGGGAAAGAGCCCCTTGGTAGGACGCGAAGTAGTGCATCGCAATGTTCGCAAAAGCCACGATCAAAAACGCCCCGTGCCAGGGTTCCCGAGGCGACTTTAATGCGGCCTTTACCAGGAGGGCTGCTCCTGCAGGGAGCAAAATACCTTTCCAAACCCAGAAGAACGGAGCCGGCATCGGCTGGTTAAAGTAGCCGAAGATGCCAAACGCGCTATTCACCGTGTTTCCAGTAAACGCCCGGGTAAAAACCCCCCAGCCTCCCGGGGGATCCGTATAGATTTTTTGTAAGGCGCTAAACCCAAGCAGGCTACCGTACTTCCACGCATTGAACTGGTAGTTATAAAGAAACCACGGGATGGTAAAAACGAGCGGTAAGACAACGGCGAGAAAAGTTTTTTTGGCGAAATCAAAAGTGTCACGCCTCCACGCCCACAGAAGAACCAAAGGCAAAAGCACAAGGCAATAGTAGTTTAGCTTGGACACCAGCGCACAAAACACGGCGATAGAAATCCATGCAAGCTTTCGGGTTCTGAGCGCCCAAACGAGAGCGACCATTACTGCGGTGCCCATCGCGTCTAAGTTCACATAGGATTGCGTGAAAATGAGCTGAGGCAATAGGCCAATGGAAAGCGCCGTTGCCCAGGCCTGCAGGGGAGGAAGGTCGCGGACTAAAAGCACGAGAAAGAAGCCAAACGCCGCGAACCAAAAGAGTCCCCCCAAACGCGCCGCAAAAACAGCCCGGTCGCTAAACTGGGGGAGCGGCTTACCCATTTCGAGTACCGTAGGATCAAAAACGGCCGCTAGCCTGAGGCCCAAAGCGTAGGGGATATACGGGGCGGGGTTAAAGAGCGCGTAAGAATAGCGGGGCCTATACTGGTGTTCTTCTTCCAAGGTGAGAAGCCGGCCACTTGCCATGCCGCTGACCAAAATCAAATGGCCAACTTCGTCGGGCGCGTTCAGCGGCTCGATTTGTGCGACCATGCCTAAGCGAAAGGATAAGAGGATCAACCAGAGCCAAACCATGCTCCAAGACCGTAGTACAGATTGGGGTCAACTGCTAGATGGAGATGCCTGCCTTCAGCGACCACGAGCTGATCCCGTAAAGCAAATCGAACGAAGCGCTGACTTTAACGAGCGTGAGGTGCAGTTTAACGCCGCCATAAAGCCACGGAGTCGCTCGACCTTCGCTGAAAGTCGTGGTTCCCACCGGAAAAGACGCGCCGAAAAGCGAGGCCGTTCCAGTACCGGTGAGCGAAGAGGAGTCGGTAATGAACCCAAGGCCCACAAAAGGCTCCAAGAAAGGAAGAGGGTAGCTTGCCACTAAATTTGCGGAGAAAATCCCCGAGCCGTACCGCACGGCGACCGAGCCTCCCGTAATGTTCTGGGAGTAGCTCAGTCCCGCGCTGGTGTAGTTAGCGCGAAGCGCTAAGTCGATTGGCCATTTGGCGAAAACACTTCGAGTCAGCGTCCACTTGGCACCGAACGCCAAGTTGGTGAAAGTAGAGCCCTGGTAAGTAAGGCTAGGCACAAAACCGCCTTCAATCGTGATCCCTTTGGGAAGGCCCACGGCCCCCATCAGCATGGCGGTCGGTAAGAACGGTGTCGCCATACCGGTAAAAATGTTGCTGACTGCCGCGGTGCTAACGCCGTTCACGGCGGCTCCAATGCTGAACCCACCCAGTGCACCAAAGTCGGACGCCGGCTCCACGGGGCGGTAAAAAAAGCCGGCCGCGAGGGTGCGGAAGACCGGGGCAGTTTGAGTCGTGTCCAGCTGAGGTAAGGTGAAAGCGCTTTCCGAGAAAGCGGGCTGGCTCAAAAGTAACGCACCGAATAAGAAAGTCGCTATCCAAAGAATTTTCTTCATAGTGCCATCCATTCTACGCCTAAACTCTTTTTAGTTAAATCACGATAAGCAAAGCGATGACAGTAACACCCCTTTCATTGCCTCTGCTTGTCGTAAAAGAAGTCACGAAGCGTTATCGTTTGGGCGGCGTGGAAGTCGAAGCGCTGCGAGGCGTTGATTTGACCGTGGCGGTGGGCGAATTCATGGCGCTTGCCGGCACTTCAGGTAGCGGCAAAACGACGCTGCTCAACCTTATCGGTGCAATCGATCGCCCGAGTTCGGGCGAAATAATTCTCGACGGCATTCCCCTTCGCCTTTTGAATTCGAATGAACTTGCGCGCTTTCGGTGCAAGAAGCTGGGCTACATTTTCCAGACATTCAACCTCATTCCCACGCTGAACGCGATGGAGAATGTAGAGTACCCGCTGCTTCTGCTGGGGATGGGCAAAGAGCAGCGCAAGCGTTTAGCTTCCGAAGCGCTGGACCAGGTAGGACTTGGAAAAAAGTTAAAAAACCGGCCGAGTGAGCTTTCGGGCGGCCAACGGCAACGCGTCGCTATTGCGCGGGCCATGGTGAAAAAGCCGCGCCTCATCCTTGCGGATGAGCCTACGGCTAATTTGGATCGAAAGACCGCGGGCGAAATCCTGGATCTGATGCAAAAATTAAACAAAGAGCTCCAAACCACTTTCATTTTTTCGACCCACGACCAAATGATCCTGACTAGAGCCGAAAGAGTATTCTATTTGGCCGATGGCTCGGCCGCCGAGTCTCCCCTTTCTTTCGCTACCAGCGAGATGAAACGATGCGCTTAAAAATTGCTTTCAGAAACGTCCTTCGAAACCGGCGACGCACTTTGCTCAACGTGTTCATGATTGCAGGTGGGGTCTCTGCGCTCATCGTCTTTAACAGCTTTGTGCTTAGCGTGATCCAGGGCCTTCGGGATATCACGATAAAAACCCAAACCGGCCACTTGCAAGTCGCCACTCCAACGTACTGGAGCCGGGCAGCTAAAAGCCCCAAAGACGCCCTGATGGACGACTTTGCAAAAACCCAGAAGCGCATCAATAAGCACCCTCAGGTGAAAAGCGCTTCGGGCCGCCTCACGTTCTTTGGCCTGATCAGCAAGGGCGACCAGTCTACGAGCGCGCAGGGGATGAGCTTTGACCCCCAGAGCGAAGGAAACGTTTCTAAGTCGTTCAAGTTTGATAAAGGCCGTCCTTTCCAGTCGGCGAAAGCACACGAAGTTGCGGTCGGGAGCGCGCTTGCTAAGCAGGTCGGTCTATCCATCGGCGATAACGTGACGGTGCTTGCAAACACCTTTGATGGAGTGGTGAACGCGATCGATTTGGAAGTAGTTGGGATCTTTACCACGTCGGTGGCGATGATTGATGAGCGCACCATTCTCATCCCGTTGAAAGTTGCGCAAAAGCTTCTGGATACGGAAAAAGTTGAGCAGATTATCGTAAACTTGAAAGACACGGACCAAACCGACGCAGTCCACCGGTTTCTAAAAAAAGAGCTGGGCAAAGGTTTAGAAGCGCGCACTTGGTACCAAGTATCGAAAATGTACCAGCAAGTCGAAGACTTCAACACGGTCCAGAATTCAGTCCTGGAAGTCATCATCCTTTCTTTGATTCTTCTCGGGATTCTAAACACCATTGGCATGAGCGTTTTTGAGCGCACGGGCGAAATTGGCACGATTGCCGCGCTAGGGGAAGCGTCTTCCAATATCTGGAGCCAATTCGTTTTAGAGGGAGCGCTTTTGGGGCTCTTGGGGGCATTGTCGGGGGTCGGGTTGGGGGCCGTGTTAATTCAAGTGATCAACGCTTTGGAGATCAACCTAGTGATCCCGGGCGCCACCCTACCAATGGTGATTACTCTGCGGTTTTTCTGGTTCGCCTTTTTGAATGCTGCAGTGCTTTCTGTTTTGGCGGGCACTTTAGCCGCTATCGTTCCGGCTTACCGCGCATCGAAAATGAATATTGCAAACGCGCTCCGCCATAACATTTAGAGACCCCAAAGGACTTGCCGTGAAAGGTCGGACGTTACCACTCACCAGCAAGTCCTTCGGGTCAGGCCGAAGACCGTTGAAGCTTTAAGCGCCGGCGCCTAATTTAAAGCAAGCACCTAGAATGCCGCCTCGAGGATCGCTTCCCGATCCGTTCGAAAGCAGGCAGCTTTGCAGGTTGCGGGTGCCGGTGGAGGGCTCCGTTTTGCCCAGGATCGCCACACCTAAGCCCGACCTTTCATCAAACGCATTGAGCCGCGAGTCGATTCCAAGGCGGCCGTTTGTAATCGAAAGCGAAACAATCCCGCTCGAAAGAACGTCTTGAAGCCCAAGGAATTTGAGCGATGCGAGCGAGAACTTTGCGTCTTGGTATACAAGGTTCAAAGAAGTTCCTTCGAGCCCCTTAGCTAAGTTCACGTTTGCGACAAACACCAACTTTTTCACGATAGAAAGTCCCACCACTTCCAAGTTGGCGCTTGCTTTCATCGGAAATGCGGAGAGAACCACCGTACCGCTGAGAGGGCAGGTGGCGTTTGCATTGAAAGTGAGAGTGATTCCGATGAGCGCAACCGAGAGAGCTGGTTTACAGCCCGTTGTACTCGTGGCCCTCGTTTGGGTTTGAGAAAATCCCGGAATGAGCGCTTGCCCGACCGCCATGTGCACTTCGGCAGTGACTTGAAGCAGCTCTTCGCTTGCTTGCCGACTGCTGAGAGGTTCGTTTCCTAAGTGGTTAGAGAGAGCGCTTTGGTGGGCGGTTTGCGTGTCTTTTCCGCAGGCCGCGAGAAGGAAGATAAGGCCGACTAGAATTCCTGTTTTCATAAGGTATCCCTCCTGGATAATGGCCAAGTGAGAGACACCCGCATTGGGCTCTAGTGTACGAGCAAAGCTGCTGGTCTTTGATGCTTACTTCTATTGAACTCCTGAAAGGCGCTCGCTACTTTGGCGGGAGTAAGGAGAAAAACGCATAGTTAGGGGCTGTGCCGTTGTGTGGAGAAGTCAGATCGCGTGGGGATTTTTGAGCCTGGATTCGGCGTGCCGACGACCGCGTACTTTTTGTACGCGGAGAAGGCGCGGCGAATCCAGGCTCAAAAAGCACCCGCGAAATGAGTTGTCCACACAACGGTACAGCCCCTCTGGCTAACCGGCTCCGAAGTAGCCTTTCAGCTGCAGGAAAACCCGGTTTGCGCCGCGGAAGGTTCCGAAACTGCTCGAAGGGCTTCCCGTAAAAAGGTACGTGCCAATGGTTGCCTCGAGCCTCGAGGAAAGCGGCATCATGTAGAGAAGCTGCGAAAGCGCGCTCCCATCATTCACGCAGTAGCTTTGGATCACGGTGAGCTCGTGGTTTCGAAAGAGCGTCCCCCCCAGTACGAACGAAAGGTTGGTGCTGTTCTGGGGCAGAAGAGAGCCCGGCACCGAGCGGAGGTAGGAGTCTTGCGACACTTGCAGCGTCAGCCGCCAGTCTCTCCACTGAGTGTAGTCGAAGCCCAAAACCCCCACAAACTCATCGCTCGTGGAGGTGCCAAAACTTTGGGTGGGCGCGCCGGCATTAAAGACGAAAGAATCAACGGGTCGGTTCGCGGTATAAATCAATTCGAGCCGTGATACCCAGGCATCGAAGTCTTTGGTGGCAGTCAGGCCCCAGGACGAAATGCGGTCGTGCACTCCGCGCACTGAAACATCCGCTCCCGCGAAAGTCGGCCGGTAGCTTGGCCGCCGATCAAAGTAAGTAAAGAAGAATGCCCCCATGTCCCAGCCGTTCAAAATCGCCGTGCCCCGGATTCCCACTTCGCTCGAAGACAGTGCGAGCGGCAGGATCCGCTCGTCGGACAAAGTCACGTTAAAGCCAGGGAAAAAAGGACCAAGCGGCACTGCGAAGTCGCTCCCCTGGGCGGGGGTAAGGTTTAAGAACGGTTTGGGTAAGTAAAGGAACTGGAGGGCGTAGTTTCCTTGGAACCAAGAAAAATTCACCATGGGCACCATGATCCGCTGGGCTGCTAAATCCCCCCCTAAGCCCCCTTCGCGCGTGTCCTTGGGGTTCACAATGTCCGCAAAGAAGAAACCAAACGACTCACCCCAAACGACTTGCTGGTTTCCGATGCGGAGCTGGAGGCCCCGGTTTTTATACTGGAGGTACAGATCTCGGGGCGCGAACTCTTGCGATTCAATGCCGCGTACGGGGGCGTTATAGCGGTCGTTCATTGCAAAAGCCGAATCGGCGTACACGCGCGCCCCTCCGACGAGGCTCCAGGAGTTCAGCCATTTCGCCGTTTGTTGGGCTTCGAGCGTGTGCCGGTTGATTGCAAGCCCGACACGGCCATTCACATGCACGCCGACGCGCGAGGAAAAGCTTGCGTTGTAACTCAAATCTACGGACTCGCTCCGCGAAGCGACTAACAAAAAAAGAAGCGCGCTAAGGCAGTGCTTCCTTTGTGAAGAAACTGTCATCTAAGTTTTCTCTTTGGTACTTGGAATAGGTCAAGTGCGACTGCCGCTTCGGGTTGAGCGCGTCTTGGATCACCACTTTAGAAGCGCGATTTTCTCCCAGCGCTTTTTTAAAATCGGAGTAAAGGCTGGTTTTCAGGAGCTTGCCGGAGATTGCGTAAAAGAGCGCTTTGTGCGGCTGGTAGGTCTTTTGGTCGACCCAAAGCTGCACTTTTCGGTACGTGACGTTGTCGCTCTTGGCTTTGAGATCCAAAACATGGTGGGGCTTTCCGCCAATCTCTTCGCTGCCCGAGATTTTAGCATCGTAGTCGTTGTGGAAACGCGTTCGGGCAATGTCCCCGTTCGCTACTTCGCCGGTGAGCCGCTGCTGGAGGCTCACGCGAGTGGGGCGTTTGACCGAGGGCAAGTACAACCAAAGATCCTCGTTGCGCAAAAGGATTTTGCGGCCTTTGAGCCTGAGCGGGCTCTCGGTTTCAATCAGCGCGTACGCTGTCCCTTTGCTAAAAACTTTGTACACATGGGTTCGTAAGAGCTTCGCCCCGTCGTAATCCCCGATTTTCACGAAAAATGAAAAATCCCCTTCGGGTGCGCGTGCATCGTCGGCTTTACGTAAAATTTCGTTCGGCGCTAAGCGGGCGATTGCCTTTTTCCCGAGGGCATGGGGCGCTAAAAGAAGCGCTGCGGCAAAAATGAAGGTTCGCATGCAGGAAAAAGTAACACTACCTGGCCTAAAAACCGACCGATTTCCCGGTGGGCGATCAAAGTGCTTGGAAAGCAGCGGGTAAAACACTATCCATAGCACCGTGCACGTGCTTTGTGGTTTTAAGTCAGAACGACCCCTCTACCAAACTGGTCAGATTGAGACTTTGGAATGGTTGCTCGCGGCTTACCTGAAAGCCCGCGAAGTCCGCTATGGAGTCTCGCCAGAGGGCCCACATGCTTCAGAACGCATCCGCAAACTCCTTCAACGTTACGGGTGCACTGCCCCTAAAATCCAGTCCAGAGGCCACGAAACGCGGGATAGCTCGCACCGGGATTGGGCGGAAATGGAAATTTCGCGCTTAGTGGATAACCCTCACGGGATTACTTTGCCGGCTCGGATGGAAGTGTTCGCGCGCGGCGCTTTGCGCGCGTTTAAAGCTTTGTACGAAGGCGCGAATGCGCCTCCCAAGGAAATCGTCCACGTTACCTGCACCGGCTATGTGTCTCCCAATGCCGCGCAGCTTTTCTGTGAAAGCCGCGGCTGGCAGCGCACGACTCGCATTGCAACGGTTTACCACTCCGGCTGCTACGCTGCGGTCCCCGCGGTTCGGCAGGCGCTCCAAACCGTCGAGTCTGCGGGAGCGGCGTCCGCACGGGCCGATGTCGTGCACACTGAAATGTGCAGTTTGCACTTTGACCCGATGAACCAGGAGCCGGAGCAACTCGTGGTCCATTCGCTTTTTGCGGATGGGTTTATTAAGTATTCGGTACAAAAGTGGGATCGAGTGGCGCCTGCGCTTCGGGTTCTTGCGATTGCTGAAGAAATCGTTCCGAACACCCCTCACGAGATGACTTGGGGGCTTGGAGCCTACGGTTTTAAAATGTCTCTTTCTCGCAACGTGCCGGAATATCTCTCTCAAGTCGTTCAGCCGTTTTTTGAGCGCTTAGCCCAACAAGCAGGCCTTTCTTACGCCGATATCGCCGCGAGCCCTTTCGCTATCCACCCCGGGGGGCCCCGAATTATCGAAGTGCTCCAAGACAAGCTCCGGTTAACCGACGCGCAGGTAGCCGCAAGCCGCGAAGTGCTCCGTACCCACGGCAATATGTCCAGCGCTACTTTGCCGACGGTTTGGGAATCGATGCTTTTGGATCCCCAGGTCCCTCACGGCACGCTCATCCCCGGAGTGGCTTTTGGACCGGGGCTCACGCTCGCGGGAGTTCTGCTGCAGAAAGTTTGTCCGTAGCCGTGCTGTACTTAGCTCCGCTTGCCGCCCAAGCGCTATGCCTTTTAGTCGATGAATTTGTTTTTCACCACCGGCGCGGGCTAGGGAAGTGGGAACGGCGCGGGCACCCAATAGACACGCTGAGCGTGCTCGCTTGTTTCTGCGTGCCGGCATTCTTCGCGCCGAGTCCCTCGGCTCTTTTTTGGTTCGCAGTACTCAGTGTTTTTTCGAGCCTACTCGTTACCAAAGACGAGTGGGTCCACGCAGCCGAGTGCGAGCCGCTCGAGCATTGGCTCCACGCCGTGCTTTTTATTGTGCATCCGGTGGTTTTTATTGCGGTGGGTTGGGTGTGGTGGAACGGCTTCCAGGAATTTGGGAGGGCCGTCATTCTGGGGCAGGTCGGCGTTCTATCGGTTTTTACTTTCTACCAGGTCCTTTTTTGGAGGGCGTGGGAGTGAACGAAATCAATAATGCCATCTACGAAACACTCGGCGCGCGTTGGACAGAGGCAGAAGACGATCCGGTGGGGCTGCTGCGCGCGGAATCCAGGGCTCGTAACCCTTGGGTTCAAGCGGAAATGGCAAAGCGAAAAAAGGGCGCTTGCGATGTACTCGATTTAGGGTGCGGTGCGGGCTTTCTTTCCAACGCGCTTGCTGCCGGAGGCCATGTTGTGACGGGAGTCGATTTGGCGCTAGGCGCGCTGCAGGTGGCGCGCGACGGCGACACAACGCGTTCAGTGAAATACGAGCAGATGGATGTGCGTTCACTCAAGTTTACTAACGAAAGTTTTGACGTGGTTTGCGCCATGGATGTTTTAGAGCACGTCGTTTCGTGGGAAACCCTGGTGAAAGAAGCTTCGCGGGTGCTTCGCCCCGGAGGGCTTTTTTTCTTCTACACATTTAATCGCAATTTTCTTTCCAAGCTACTTGTCATCCATGGGGTGAGCTGGGTGGTAAAAAATACGCCGCGCAACCTGCACGTGTATGAAATGTTTATCACGCCAAAAGAGTTTGTGCGGGCCGCAGAGGCGCACGCCTTTACAGTAGAACCTCTGCTGGGGTTACGGCCGTTACTGAACGCTTCGTTTTGGACCATGCTTGCCACGGGGCGTGTGGGGTCTCAATTCGCTTTCAAAATAACGCATAGCACAAATCTCAGCTACCTTGGGGTCGCGGTAAAAAAAGCTTGAAAGCGGGTTTCGATTTCACACCACTCTCACTCTCGAGTACACTTTCGGCTCCTGTTAAAACAACTTAGAGGAACTAGAATGAATAAAATCGTTTTGATACTAGTCGCGGCCGGTTTAGTGAGCTGCACATCGATCGTGAAGAAACCTGAAGTCAATGCCGTAAAGAAAATTGCGATTGCAACGCTTTACGCGCCTCAGGAAGTCCTTTTCAAACACGGCAACAGCAAGGCCGACAAGTGGGACAAAGAGACCCGGGAACGCATCGGGAAAGTCACGTACGAAGCCTTTACCCAGGAGTTCAAGAAGACGCTTGGCTGGACGATCCTTCCGTACCAGACCGTGCTAAGCAATAAAGTGTACCAGGCAAAGTTTGTCCCTCAAGAGGCCGCACCAGATTCCAGTCTCTTGAGCAAAGGGCTAGCGCTTGCCGGTAAAATGGCGGCTCGTGTGTCGGCTTTGAACACGTTTTCCATCCCGGGAATGACGTCGATCCCTTGGTACAAAGACCGAGAACAACAGGCAACCACGTTTGATTTGGCGCAAATGAAAACGGTCAAGAACGATACGTGGCCAAACAAAGCCGAAGAGCTGGCCCAGTCGCTGGGAGCAGATGGCGTGGTTTTCTTATTCATGGACTACTGCTACGGCGACGGCATCAGTGTCGCGGGCACAGGAGAAGCGTACATCCTCGGCCAAGCGATGCTTTCGCTCTATGATAAGAACGGGGTCGAAGTGGTGAAGCTCCCGGACATCCAAACCCGGTGCGAAACCAAACCGTACGGCGGCAAGTCCACCCATTCCGCAGCCATCACAGGCGGATCGTTTCTGCTAGCCGACAAGTTCAATAAAGACGGCACGGTCACGATGTTCCAAGAAGCAGCCGCTGCGACTGCGTCGAGCGTTGCCAGAGAAATTGACGCTGCGATTAAGAAGAACTGAGTAGTTCCGTTTCCGAGGGTGGGCTCCGCCAAGGAGCCCACCTTTTTTTTATTCTATGCTGTAAGCGGCCGACCCTTTGCGACTAAGGCAGTTACCTGGAATGGGTCAAGCCCACCGGAGGCGCTAAAAAGCTCATTGCTTCCTGACACCCTCGGAAAGCGCTTTTTAAGTGGGAGAAGGAAGACGAGGGCAGGGTAGCAATCGGACTACCGCGTTTCGGCTCACTGAGAAAGCTTTCTGCCGTGGCCTTCACATCTTCTGAGGCATACTGAAGGTGATGGACCACTTCGAGCAAGGGGAAGGTGCCTTCGCGCCGCTGGGAGTTTCTCCGGTCTTCCGGGGAATACAGTTCCTTAAGAAAAGTTTCTAACTCGGCGAGTTCGGTGAAGCCAATCGGGTGGCTTCGAAGTTTTTCGGCGAGGGTTTTATCCAGGTGCCCTTTCTCAGCGATTTCCTGCAGAAGCGCTTTGAAAACCGGGGACTGCCTAGCGTGGCGCTGGACCACTTCGCCTTTTAACCGATCGATAGCGTCTGAAGAGTCAACGCCCCGTCCGCCGCTACTGACTAACTGCACTGCGATGCCGCGCGGAAGCTTGGTCAGGAGCTTTAGCACGAGTTCGTAGTCTTTCTCATCGTAACGCTCACCTAAAACAATGCTGGAAACGAATTCGATAGCTGCTCCCCCTCGGTAAGCGCTTTCCCGAGCCGAGCCGGTAGAGAAGGCCTGTGATTCATAAAAGCGGATGAGGCTTTTCAGATCGTCTGCCTTGTAGTGCTCCCGAGCAAACGGAAAGCGGAACGAGTTCCAGTAGTAGTCGATTGCGATCGACGCAAGGCCACCCGCTGTAGCGCTCTTCTTCAGCGCTTTGACGGGATGCATTTTGAGAATGGGCTCGCCGGAATCTCCTTCTGGCGCAGCTTTTTCCTGGTTGGCCAGATTGAAATGCCATTCCGCCAGCCGATTACTAGCGGGAAGATCGAGTTTGTCTTTCGGATCTGCCTTGCTCACTAAACGAAAGCCGCCTGGAGTCTTTAAGAGTAAATGGGTCCCTAGATCGGCTGTCGTAGGGGACGTCTCAGACGATGCTGGCTTTGGTTGCGGAGTTCTATGGGTAGGGCGTGTGCTTTTTGCAAGCACATCCACCAACCCCCGGTGATTGAGTTCCTCTGCAACTGCATTCGAGAGTGTGTCGCTCGGGTCATTTAAAAGGGCAACCCACTGCGACGGGCTTAGTTTGAGTTTGGGCAGCGCAGCGCGCAGTTTATCGCGCATTCTATCTAGGTCAGAGTTTCTCCAACTTGAAGACAGCGGCGAACCGCGGAAAAGTCGATAAGCTTCGGCTGCCGCCGGAGACCCCGTGCGGACGGCGTCATCTACCAAAAACTCTAGAAGCTCGCTGAAATGGGCTGCCGATTCGCGCTGGTTTTCCCCTTCGTTAAACCTTTCAGAACGTTCGAACCGAGCAAGGGAGACCCCGTGTGTTTCCCAGTTGGAACGATCTTCGTTTCGAGCGCCTTCCACAATCTGTTTTGCAACTTCCTCGTAGTGCG
>JANPJT010000336.1:0-3851 GCA_031425635.1 Pseudomonadota bacterium | reverse complement strand
TGCCATTTACATCTATAATTTTATGAACTCCCTCTAGACCGGTGACTACTGACAGGTTCTTATCACTGCGGGTTTCCTCTGTTAGCTCATCAGCAAAACCGTAAATCCAGGCGTCTAAGTTACCTTGTCCAAATGCCTCATCTAGGGCTTTTCCAGGAAGGTATCGAAGTGCCACCGGAACCAGACGGGAGGCCTCGTCGGTATGCCGATTTGGAGTCAACTCCAGCTCGGTCTCGTTCACGCTTCGAATGCTGTACTTGCCAGTTCCAACAAAACCGCCGTCAACTTCTTTGTATGCCGAAAAGCGAACGCCCCCTAAATGCGATAGAGCCATTCGAAAGGGATTTCGAAACTCCAATATCAATGTTTCCGAGTTCGGAGCGGAAATGCCAGAAATCGTTTCAGTTTTTTTTGCCTCTTCGAAACCAACGAGGTCATACAAGACATCTTGGAGACTGTTATTTGCCGACATCGGGTTTAGAGCCAAGGCACGTTCCCACGAACGTTTGAAGTCCCCGGCGGTTAACGGCGAACCATCGGAAAACCGGCGGCTGGTATCAATCAAAAAGGTAAATTTTCGGAAATCGTCGGAAATGATCCAGGATCGCGCCGCTAGGGGGGCAATCGCCCCGCTGTCGTTGATTCCAACCAAAGGATCAAATTGGTTGCTTAAGACAACGTCTCCAGCAAGCGTATGCAGTAAGCTTGGATTGAGGGTTCCCCAACGGCCGCACACTCCCAAATTTAGGCGATTCTGCGAGGTAATCGAAAAAAATGGGAGTAACCCGAGCAGGTATGGAAGAAGTATGTATTTCATTTGGTCCCCAAAACGCTGCCGAGCATGTACCTAAACCAGAAAGTTATATCTACTAAAATGTGCTTACCTAAGAGGCTTTCATTCGACAGTATAGATTTGGTAGGTCGGGGGTAGGAGCCTTAGGAGGTGTCGGAATGGAGCTAGCCTACATTGCCTGTTGTGGAAACGCTTGAGAACCGCTAGAAATGCCGTCCTTTAAGATGGTTGTGAGGGTCTCTAGGATGCTCCGGTGCCGACAGTATTTGCCTATTTTTCTCGTAGTTGGGGCTTTGATGATGGCTTCCCAAGCGCGGGCAGACGAGCCGAAACCTGCGGGAAAGCGCCTCTCTGCCTGCCGTGTTTACCTAGCCGCGGCGGTCGTAGTGGCGGTTGCTTCGAACCATTACCGAGAGCCCATCCGAGAATATTTTAGGTATTGGCAGGCAGATTCCTTCGCCGCTCGGGTAGAAGCCTCCGCCACCCAGGAAAAGCCTCAGGGGCTGTCCCTGTCCGACTTTCTGAGTTTGGCCGACTATCTATTAGATGAGAGCGACCACTATGGCCGGCCCGGAGCAGAGCACGTCGTCCGTCGGAGCAACGCTATCCAAATAGATCCGCTCGATGGCCAGGCACTTATGAGGGTTTTGAAACTAGACGACGCTACTACGGGCGGTGCAGTGGGCCGAAAAGCGCAGCAGCTCGGTTTCCCTCTTGCGGTAGGGAGCGACGGGGACCAGGGCCTTGCGCTTGCGGACCTGTTGGGTGCGGGCCGCCACACCAGAAGCTTCGCCGAGGTGCTGGCAGTCGGCATAAAGCACCAGTATTCGCTAGCTCTGAAGCAGTCGATAGGCAGCGAAAACGAGTCGTTTCCGACGCTCGCTTCCTTAGCCAAAGAACGTTGTGACACGATCAATAGAGCGCGATTGGAAATCCAGCAAGAAAGGGCTTCCGCCGCAGCCGCTCTAGCTCGGGCAAACCGCACTTACGTAGTTGGTGGACAAAGCAATACGAGCGAGGGGATCGACTCCATTAATGCCATGCGCTCCCAGCGCGGGCTTGGGCCCCTCGTGCTGGACCCCGCTATTTCATCGAACTGCGTTGTTGCAGCTTCGTCTCGGGGAGGCAGTTTCCAGGGCTTAGACCTGTCCAAAGGAGGTAAAGCTGGCATGTATGAAAACTATTCTCCCGCGGGTTTTGGGACCGATTTTAGCGCGGCTTTGAAATCGAGCTATATTTCTTCGGCTATTTTGGACCCTAGCGCGGATACCGTGGGGTTCGCCACTGTCGGAGGCAAGACGGTCCTTCAAGTGAACCCCGCACCAGGCAGCCGCATGGCGCCAGTTCAGAACTACGGCCAACGCCAAGGGACGCCCCGCACCTCTAGGAACAGACTTCTCAGGCGCTAGCCGAGCCGAATGTTTCTCGAATCCAACGGTGGGGCTTATCGATTTATTTCCTACCTTATTCGTTTAGACTGAAGTGGTGGAAACACTCGTCGGGTGGAGAATTGCCTGGGTTGGGTTGATGGCGGCGGCTTCCTTTTGCCTGCTTGTTTTTGGAGATGAGCGGCAGTGTGACGCTGTGTATGACAAGTTGGCGGACACTCAGCGGCTGGCCATTGTTTTCCAAAACGGCCGCCCTCAAGGCAGCACCTTTGGGTTGCAGGCCCTGGACATCCAAGATCGGGATACCGGCTCGCCTAGAGCGAGAGTTAGCTCACTAGTCGGCAGGAGAGGAGCGCGGTCGCGTGACGAGGCGGACGCTTACATCTTGCGAAAGATGTCCCGCCGTTCGGCGCCCGAGAGCAAGTTCTTCGAGTATTCCCCGTCTAGGCTCCGTACACATTTTGTTGCATAAACGCCCCGAAACCCCTGAAAATGTTCCCATGCAACGTGTGTTGCGCAGACACCTCCTCGCGAAACTGAGAAGCTATTCGTACTGAGAAAGAGCACTATGATGATCCAGACAGCGATTTTGTTTTTTTGCCTCGTCCTACTGACTGGGACGGGTTTCACGAACCCGCCGAGCCGGGAACTCCCGGTCGTCCCCCTCTCCAAAATCGTCCAGCAGGCGGTGGAGCGAAGCCAGTGGGTTCGCGCGGAGAGCCACGCGGTGCTTTCGGAAGAGGCAAAGATCGCGCAGGCGGGGGTTTGGCAAAACCCAACGCTTGCTCTCGCCGCTGGCAGGATCAGCAACCTAGATGGCCAAGGGCCCCTGCTGGAGGCAACGCTTTACCAAACGATTCCCTTCCCGGGAAAGCTGGGTGCGAAAGAAAGATCTTCCGCGGTCTCCAAACGCTTGGCCGAAAACGAGCACCGGAAAAGCCGCCTGCAGGTTGAAGCGGAAGCGTACGCGCTGTCCTTTCAGCTAGCCTCACTGCATCGACTCACTGCGCACATTGAGGAGAGGCACCGGCGCTTTCGCATGATCCGTAGCTTTCTGGCCACTCGTTCGGTGGCCGTGCCCAGCCAAAGAGCCGAGAAACAGCTAGTCATGAACAAGCTGACGCTGCTCGAAGAACACCTCCTGCTCAAGAAAGCACAGCGCAAACACGTTTGGCTGGCACTGCAGGAGCTGGTTCAAGAGCCGGACGAGTTTCTGCCGGAAGTCCCGTGGTGGAAAAAGCCCGAGTTACCGACTGTCGATCCCGCTCAAGAAATGGCTCCATCCCTACAAAAGCAGCAGCTCCTGCTTCAAAAAGCGGAAGCCGAACTGGAAGTGGGGAAGAACACTATTCTTCCCGATATCAACTTGGGCGTGGGTTACCGCAACGAGCTGACTGGAAGCACCACCCACTTCTACACAGGCTACCTTGCCGTGTCGCTCCCGCTCTTCGATCGGGGGCAGCACAGCGTGGATTCGTTACGGAGCCAAGTGGAAGCGGAAAGGCTGCGCGCCGAAGCTAAACGCCGCACTGTTCAGCGCCAGCTTGAAGTCCTTCACCGTCTCCGGGTTGTCCTTGTCCGTCCAGTCGGTCGTCAGCGGCTGGCCGACGCGGTCCTTGGGGAGGGTGAAGCGGTCCTCGTCGTGGGCCTTCTTGCGGGCGGCGGGGGCG